>CANQPZ010000001.1 GCA_947625895.1 uncultured Clostridia bacterium
ACAGAGACTACAATTAATGTAGTCTCTGGAGAAAAGAGCTCTCTTTTTTTAGTGTCCACTATATGGGGTTCACTTCACTTTAAGCACTCTTTTTAAAATTCAGGTTTTATGTTTTGTTCTTTTCCTGGTTCTAATTCGAATAGTTCTTCTTCTTTGAAGTTAAATATTTTAGCTAATATGTTAGTTGGAAAAGATTGAATTGATGTGTTAAATGTAGTTACATCCATATTATATAATCTACGTGCTGCCTGAAGTTGATCTTCTATTTTAGTTAAATTTTTTTGTAAATTTAAGAAGTTTTCACTAGCTTTTAAATCAGGATAATTTTCGGCTATTAGCATAACATTGTTAATCTTATTATTTAATTCAGAAGCTTTTGATAGAGCTTTAGTCTGTTCATATTCTGATCTTAATTGTGTTATTGTTTCTAATAATTCTCTTTCATGTTTGGCATAACCTTTAACACATTCTACAAGGTTAGGAATTAAATCAAACCTTTGCGTTAAGTATACATCGATTGATGAACGAGATTGTTTAACAGCATTTCTTTTTCTAATTAAGCTATTATACATCAACAATATTAAAACTAATAAAATTACAAGTAAAAAAATTGCTACTTCCATATATATCTCCTTTTTATAATTCTTTTTCTAAAAGAATTGAGTAAATTTTTTTCGTTAATGTGCACATGAAATCTAGACAGTTATAATATTTCTGCAATTGAGGTTTATTAAGTGCTCCAGTAAATAAAGATCCTTCAAACATGTTTGAACAGTGAAACCTGCAGTAGATATTTTCATCTTTTATAGTTATTTCAAAATTGATTTTACTATGTAATTTAAAGTTTATCAAATAGTCCATTATATCAGAAGTTAAAATTCTCATTGCTAAAATTTTATCTTCAGCGTAAACATCAAATTGCTTTTCAAATTCTTGTGAGTCCATATGCATTAATTCAGAATTTCTTTTTAATTTTCCTAAGATTCCTTTATCTGAACGAATCTTTATTGTGCTATCAATAAATTTAGGTAATTTTCCTACAGAGAATATACCACTAAAGACTGTAGAAGTACTTACATTTCCTTCATCATCTTCATGAACAACTTCTGTACGAACATCTCCTAATTCAAAATAAATTGTTCCACCAATATTACCAGATATTAGATCATTTGAGTAAAAATTATCATATCTTTCAAATTCAGCATTTGCATATTGGGATTCCTTAATTGAATATGCTTCATTGAATTGTAAATTATAATCATAAAGATTTACTAAATCAGCAATAACAGTTGATTTAAATGATTTATTAAATTTAATTGCTGTAACACGAAAATATATCATTACACAGATAATTGCTATTATTAAAACAAAAAGTGCAATGAAAATATTTATAAAGAAAGATATAACAAAGACAAGAAAAAGTGCGATTGATAGAAATAAAATAGTATATCTTGCATCTTTGCTTTTTTCTTCTAAATTTGAATAACGTGCTTGAAGTTGTTTAAAAATTTCCTCAAAATTTTGCATATATTTTCTCCAATTAAATATATTTTCACATAGATTATCTAACAAAAAAATGATTGTGTCAACAAAATAAGTTCTAATGAATATATTTAAACAAAAGAGTTTTAGAGGTTGGGATGGTGAAAACATATTAATGGGACTTACTAAAAATTCAACTGGAAACGGAATTTTAGGCAATAATTTAAAAGAAATTGCAAACGAAAATAATACAATAATTGGCTTGATTGGTAATCCTAATGTTGGAAAAAGTAGTATCTTCAATGGTTTAACTGGAATGCATCAACATACAGGAAATTGGCCAGGAAAGACAATTGAAAGTAGTTTTGGCATATATGATTATAAGAACAATAAATATATACTTGTTGATTTGCCTGGTACATATTCTTTAGAATCATATTCAACAGAAGAAGAAGTATCTAAAGAATTCATACAAAATAAAGAATATGACGGGATAGTTGTTATCTTAGATGCGACTTCATTAGAAAGAAATTTAAATTTGGCATTACAAGTTTTGCAAACGACTAAAAATGTAGTAATATGTGTTAATTTATTAGATGAGGCTAAAAAGAAAGGGATAAATGTAGATTTAGAAAAATTATCAGAGCTGTTAGAAGTTCCTGTAGTTGGGACTGTTGCAACTAAGAAAAAAACATTAGAAAATTTAAAAAGAGAAATATCACAAATTAATAAAACAGAAGGAAATCTTTATGAAAAAAAGAGCCAAGAAGAAATCGTAAAAATGGCTGAAAAAATTGCCATGCAAGTTGTTAAAAAAAGAAATTCTAAATCGGAAATAGATCAAAAACTTGATAAAATTTTAACATCAAAAAAATTTGGAATACCAATCATGATCGCTCTTTTAGGCGTGATATTTTGGATTACTATTGTTGGAGCAAATTATCCTTCTCAATTTTTGTCTTGGATTTTTGGAATAGGAAAAGAAAAATTAGGGGAATTATTTATTTCTCTCAATATTCCAAAATTTTTAAATGACTTGTTGATAAATGGCGTATATCAGACGGTTACTTGGATTGTAAGTGTGATGCTTCCACCTATGGCAATTTTTTTCCCTTTATTTACTTTGCTTGAAGATCTTGGAGTACTACCAAGAATTGCGTTTAATTTAGATAATTTTTTTAGAAAAGCTGGAACTTGTGGAAAACAGGCATTAACGATGTGCATGGGATTTGGATGTAATGCTGCTGGAGTTATTGGTTGCAGAATTATGCGTTCAACAAGAGAAAGATTAATTGCAATCGTAACAAATTGTTTTGTACCTTGTAATGGAAGATTTCCTTTCTTAATAACGATAGCTATGATTTTCTTTGCTGGAAGTGTTAGAGGTGTTAATGGCAGTCTGATTTCTACATTAGTTGTCTTAGCTGTTATAATATTAGGAATTTATTTATCTCTTTTAATTTCTAAAATATTATCTAAAACATTATTAAAGGGTGAAAGTGAAGGTTTTATACTTGAATTGCCACCTTATAGAAAACCGCAAATAGGAAGTATAATAGTAAGATCTATTTTTGATAGAACTTTATTTGTGCTAGGAAGAGCAGTTTGTGTTGCAATTCCAGCAGGATTTACAATATGGATTTTAGCAAATGTTCAAATTAGTGGGGAATCTATGCTTTCATATATTGCATATTTTTTTGAACCACTAGGGAAAATGATGGGATTAGATGGATACATAATTACAGCATTTATTTTTGGAATTCCAGCAAATGAGATTGTTTTACCTATTATTTTAATGATGTATCTAAATGCTGGGCAACTTGTTAATATAGAGGACGTAACTCAAATTGGTCAAATTTTAATTCAAAATGGGTGGACTATTGTTACTGCAATTAATGTTATGATTTTTACACTATTACACTTTCCTTGTATGACAACACTTATGACAATAAAGAAAGAGACTGGAAGTATGAAATGGACATTACTTTCTTTTGCAATACCAACATTTTGTGGAATTATATTATGTACTTGTATTAATTTTGTCTTTACATTGATAAGACTTGTATAATATTGAAAAATTAATTATGTTAAGTTATAATATATATTCGAAAAGAGGGAATATAATGATAAAAATTTATAAACAAACAGAAATAGATGAACTTGCAGAAATATTAAAAAATGATGGAGTTATAAGTGTTCCAACTGATACAGTTTATGGAGTTTGTGCAAGAATAAGTTCTATAAAAGCCTATAATAATTTGATGAGTGTTAAAAATAGACCTAGCAATAAATTGTTCCCTATTATGTGTGCAAATGAAGAACAACTTAAAAGTATTGCTATCGTTGATAAAAGAATTGAAAAATTAATTCATGCTTTTATGCCTGGACCAATTACTTTAATTTTAAGGAAAAATAATAATTTACCAGAATATGCAAATAATGGAAGAGAAACAATTGCTGTTAGACTAGCCACATCAAAAGTTTTAGAAGAATTAATAATAAAGACTGGTTGTCCAGTTTTTATGAGCAGTGCAAATCAGAGTGGAGAGCCAACTTGCACGAGTATAGAAGAAATAGAAAAATCATGTCCTAAATTAGATGGAATAATGGAAGGTGAAGTTCTTTTTAATGAAGCTAGTACGATTGTAGACTGTACTTCTGAAAAAATAAATATATTACGTTGTGGGCCAATTTCAGAGGAGCAGATTGATAATGTTTTAAAATGATAAAATTTGTTTTACAATTCAGTTAATGGAAACTTAAAATAAAACAAAAATGGATAAAGTAATTAAGTTTTTATTAAAAAACAAAGAAATAACAGAAGAATTAATAGAAAATTTTAAATAGAAATATGGATGAATAAAGGTAGTTTGAAGTGAAATAAATTATATTCACTTCAAACTATTTTTTTGTACTGACCTCTCAGTCTAAAGACTTTTAAAGATTATTATGTTATAAAAATATTGGTGATTTGATAATGAATAAGAGGATTTATGACAGTTTAAAAATAACTGATTTGAAAGATATGCTTGACAAAACAAGAAACATGTATGCTAATAGACCTGCTTATCAAATTAGAAATAAAGACGGAAAATATACTTACTTTACACATGAAGAAGTACGAGACATGGTAAATGCACTTGGAACAGCTTTAATTAGTTTAGGATTAAAAGGAAAGAGAATAGGAGTTATTGGAGAAAACAGATATGAATGGGAAATTTCATATCTGTCTGTAGTATGTGGGACAGGAATAGTAGTTCCATTAGATAAATCAATTCCTGAGAATGAATTAGAGTCTCTAATTCAAAGATCTGAAATTGAAGCAATTTTTTATACAAATAAACATGCAGAAAGTATAGAAAGAATTAGATATAGTGAGAAAAATAAATTAAAGCATTTAATTTCAATGGAAATTGATGAACATGCAGAAGGAATTTATTCCTTTAATGAATTAATTAGCTTGGGGAAAAAGCTAATTAAAGATGGTAATAGAGAATTTATTGATGCAAAAATAAATCCAGAAGAAATGAATATAATGCTTTTTACATCAGGTACGACATCTGCATCAAAAGTAGTTTCACTTTCTCATAAGAATATATGTTCAAACCTTATGGATATAGGAAGCATTCTAGATGTAACTGAAAATGATACAATTCTTTCAATTTTACCATTACATCATGTGTTTGAATGTACAGTAGGATTTTTATTTGCTTTATATAAAGGCGCTAAAACAGTTTTTTGTGATGGAATAAGACATATAGTTGAAAATATGAATGAATATCATGTTACAACAATGGCATGTGTTCCAGGAATTTATGAGAGAATTTTTAAAATCATAAGGAATAAAATTGAAAAAGACGGAATGCTAAATGAGATTTTAGAGAAAGAAGAAAAATATAGAGATTATCCTATTGAAGAAAAAAAGAAATATTTTAAGTGTATACACGATATGCTTGGTGGAAAAGTAAAACTTTTAATAAGTGGAGCAGCTGCCTTAGATAAGGGTATTGAAGAAAAATATAGGCTACTTGGAATAAATTTAGTTCAAGGATATGGATTAACAGAAACATCTCCTGTTGTTGCAATGGGATCAAACAGATTTTATAGATTAGGTTCAGTTGGAAAATCAGTCCCAAGTGTAGAAGCAAAAATAGTTGATGCAAATAAAGATGGAGTTGGAGAATTAGTTGTAAAAGGTCCTAGTATTATGCTTGAATATTTTGAAAATAAAAAAGCAACAAGAGAAGCTATGCAAGATGGATGGTTTTATACTGGTGATTTAGCAAGAATCGATGAAGATGGATATATTTTTATTTGTGGTAGAAAAAAGAGTGTGATTGTTTTAAAAAATGGTAAAAATATTTTCCCAGAAGAAATGGAAAATTTGGTAAATAAAATAGAAGGTGTTAAAGAATCTTTTATTTTTGGTAAACAGCAATCTGAAGATAAAGATAATATAAAAATAAATGTAAAAATAGTATATGATCGAGAAATTGTAAAAGATGTATATAAAATAGAATCTGATGAAGAAATATATTATTACTTATTAGAGGAAATTAAAAAGATTAATAAAACACTACCTAAGTATAAGGCAATAAGAGGAATGATTTTATCTGAAGAACCTTTAATAAAAACTACAACTAACAAAATAAAGAGGCAGGCAAATCTTGATGAAATTGAAAAATCTAAAAACTAAAATCTTAGGTAAAAATGTTTTTTACTTTAAAGAGATAGATTCCACACAAAATGAAATATGGAGAATGATTAAAAATTCTGGAGAAAATGGGAGTTTAGTGATTGCGGATATTCAAATTTCAGGAAAAGGAACGCATGGAAGAGTATGGCATACTGATGAATCAAATAATATTGCTTTTTCATTTTTTCTAGAACTTAATTGCAATATACAAAAATTAAATGGACTAACTCATGATATTGCAGAAATAATCATAGAAATCTTTAAAGACAAATATGGGATCGAATTAAGCATAAAAGAGCCTAATGATATAGTTGCTAACAATAAAAAAATAGGTGGAATTTTGACAGAAACTAAAGTGCTTAAAGAAAAAGTAAAATTTCTAGTTGTTGGAATAGGACTAAATACATCTAAGAAATATTTTACTGACGACTTAGAAAATATAGCAACTTCAATTAAAAATGAATTTGACATAGATGTTGATATATATGATTTTATTGGAGAGTTTTGTAATAGATTTGAAAATGAAATCCTAAAAAGAATGGAGGACTAAAATGAAAATTGGATTTTTGTTCCCTGGACAAGGTTCTCAAAGTATTGGAATGGGAAAAGAACTTTATGAGAAATATGAAAAAGTAAGAAGTATGTATGACAAAGTTAAAGAAATTACAAATGTTGACATTGCAAAAATATCTTTTGAAGGACCAGAAGATGTTTTAAATCAAACTAAGTATACTCAACTTGCTATATTGACAATGAGTTTATCAATATTAGAAGTATTAAAGGAAAATGAAATTTTTGCTGATGAGTCTGCAGGTTTAAGTCTTGGAGAGTATTCAGCACTTATAAATGCAGGTGTCTTTTCATTGGAAGATGGAATTAAGATTGTACAAAAAAGAGGAGAATATATGCAAGAACTTCTTCCAGAAGGGGATTGGAAAATGGCTGCAGTTATTGGAATGACAGATAGTCAAGTAGAAGAAGTATGCAAGAAAGTAATAAAAGGATTTGTTGTTCCTGCCAACTATAATGCTAAAGGACAGGTAGCAATTTCTGGTGAAAAAGAAGCTATAGAAGAAGCGGAACAAATTGCTAAGGAAATGGGAGCAAAAAGAGTAGTAATTTTAAATACAGCAGAACCATTTCATACTGAAAAATTAATTAATAGTTCTATAAGTTTGAAAAAAGAATTAGACAATGTTGAACTAAATGATTTTAAAGTAAAAGTTTATAAAAATATAGATGGAGAATTATATTCTTCAAATGATGATGTAAAAAATATTTTGGCACAACATATAGTTAATCCTGTAAGATTTTCAAAAACAATTGAAAACATGTTAAACGATGGAATCGATACATTTATTGAAATAGGTCCAGGAAAAACTTTATCGGGATTTGTTAAAAGAACAAATGTAGATAAAGAAATTAAATTGCTAAACATTAATGATGTAAACAGTTTAAATGAAACTATAGATTATATTAAGGAGAGTAGATAATATGAGTAAAGTTGCTTTAATTACTGGCGGAACAAGAGGAATAGGAAAGCAAATAGCTATAACATTAGCTAATGAAGGTTATGATATTGCTGTAAATTATAGAACTGAAAACGATGATCTAAAATCAACTGAAAAAGAAATAAAATCTAAAAATGTGGATTTTATAGGTGTTCAAGGAGATGTTTCAGTTTTTGAAGATACAGAAAGATTTGTAAAAGAAGTTATTGATAAATATGGCAAAATTGACGTTGTTGTTAATAATGCTGGAATTACAAGAGATACATTACTTATGAGAATGAAAAAAGAAGATTTTGAAAGTGTTATAAATGTTAATTTAACAGGAACGTTTAATGTTACAAAAAATGTAATTCCTTATATGATGAAAGCTCATTCAGGAAGAATAATAAATATTTCTTCTGTAGTAGGTATAGCCGGAAATGCAGGACAAACAAATTATTCAGCCTCTAAAGCAGGAATTATTGGATTTACTAAAAGTTTGGCAAAAGAAGTTGCATCAAGAAATATATTAGTTAATGCAGTTGCACCAGGATTTATCGAAACTGCAATGACAGATGTCTTAAAAGATGAAGTAAAAGAAGAAATTGCTAAGTCTATTCCATTGAAAAGAATGGGAAAAGCAGAAGATGTTGCAAATGTAGTTAAGTTTCTTGCTTCAGATGATAGTTCTTATATAACAGGTCAAGTTATAAATATAGATGGTGGAATGTTAATGTAATGAAAGGAATGATAATAAAATGGAAAGAAGAGTTGTTATAACTGGAATAGGAGCAATTACTCCAATAGGTAAAAATGTTGAAGAATCATGGAAATCAATTGAAAACAAAAAATGTGGAATTGATAGAATTACAGCTTTTGATGTATCAACATATAAATCAACTTTAGGAGCAGAAGTAAAAGATTTTAATCCTGCTGATTATTTAGACATAAAACAAACTAAAAGATTAGATCGTTCATCACAATTTGCAATTATTAGTGCAAGAGAAGCTTTTAAAGATAGTGGAATGACATCTGAAAATACTGATTTTGATCGAGTAGGAATTTTTGTTAGCTCTGGTATTGGTGGACTTATAACAATTCAAAATCAATGTACTATTAATTGTGAAAAAGGTCATTCAAGAATTTCACCAATGTTTATACCAATGTCAATTGCAAATATGCCAGCAGGAAATATTGCTATAGATTTAGGATTAAAAGGAGAATCTATCTCAATTGTAACAGCATGTGCATCATCAACTCATGCAATAGGAGAAGCTTATAAAACAATAAAACACGGATATGAAGATGCTGTATTAGCAGGTGGAACAGAAGCTTCAATTTGTGAAGTTGGAATTGGCGGATTTGAAAATATGAAAGCATTATCTAATTCAGATGATAAAAATAGAGCAAGTATTCCATTTGACAAAGAAAGAAATGGATTTGTTATGGGCGAAGGTGCTGCAGTTGTTGTTCTTGAAGAACTAGAACATGCAAAAAAGAGAGGTGCTAAAATTTATGCAGAAGTAATAGGCTTTGGAGCCACTTCTGATGCATATCATATAACTTCACCTGCTCCTGATGGAGAAGGCGGAGCAAAAGCAATGACTAGAGCAATTGAAGATGCAAAAATTAAACCAGAAGAAATTGATTATATTAATGCACACGGAACATCAACTTCTTTAAATGATTTAACAGAAACTATGGCAATAAAAAAAGCTTTAGGAGATGCAAGTAAAAAAGTAATGGTAAGTTCTACAAAGGGAAATACTGGACATTTGTTGGGAGCTGCAGGTGCTGTTGAAGCGGTATTTTGTGTTAAAGCAATAGAAAAACAAATAGTACCACCAACAATTAATTACAAAGTAAAAGATGAAAATTGTGATTTGGATATTGTTCCAAATGAACCACGAAATGCGAAAGTAAATGTTGTAATGTCAAATTCTTTAGGATTTGGTGGACACAATGCAAGTATTATTTTAAGAAAGTATGAGGATTAATAATGGAGTACGATAAAATTAAAGAATTAATTGATGATATGGGAAATTCAAAATTAACTTCTTTAGATGTTGAGTTCCCAGATGGCACAAAAGTTAAAATGGAGAAAAAGGAAGATAATCAAGTAATTATAACTTCTTCAGAAATTAAAAATGAAATTCCTAAAGAGGAAGTCGTAGAAAAAGAAGAAAAAAATGATGATTGTAAGATCGTAAAATCTCCAATGATAGGAACATTTTACAGTAAATCATCTCCAACTAGTGAACCATATGTTGAAGTTGGTCAAACAGTAAAAAAAGGAACTGTTTTATGCATAATTGAGGCAATGAAATTAATGAATGAAATAGAATCAGAATATGATGGAACTATTGAAGAAATTCTTGTAAAAGATGGTGAAACAGTTGACTATGGAAAACCATTATTTAAAATAAAATAATTATCCACAAATTAATAATAAAAAAGTGGAAAAGAACATAAGAAATGGAGTTTTAAAATGTTAAATAAAGAACAAATCAAAGAAATAATTCCTCAAAGAGAACCATTTTTAATGATTGATGAAGTTGAAGAATATGTTCCTGGAGAAAGTTGTGTAGCATACAAAAATGTAGATGAGAGTGAATGGTATTTTAAAGGACATTTCCCTGGAAATCCAATAATGCCTGGAGTATTAATCACAGAAAGTTTGGCGCAAGCAGGCGCAATAGCAATTTTATCTATGGAAGAAAATAAAGGTAGAAATGCACTTTTTGGTGGAATTGATAAATTGAAATTTAAAAAAATGGTTGTTCCTGGTGATAGACTAAAACTTGAGGTAAAAATAATAAAAAGAAAAGGACCAATAGGAGTAGGAGAAGCAATTGCAACGGTTGATGGAAAAGTTGCAGCTAAAGGTGAACTTACTTTTGCAGTTGTTTAAAAATAGGAAGGAAGACAAAGATGAATAAAATTTTGATTGCTAATCGTGGAGAAATAGCAGTACGAATTATAAGAGCTTGTAAAGAAATGAATATAAAGACAGTAGCAATTTATTCAGAAGCTGATAAGGAATCTTTACACACTAAATTAGCAGATGAAGCTATTTGCATAGGACCTGCCGAATCAAATAAAAGTTACTTAAATATAAAAAACATAATTGAAGCAGCATATATAACAGGTGCAGATAGTATACATCCTGGATTTGGCTTCTTATCAGAAAATGCACAGTTTGCAAAGATTTGCAGAGAATCAAATATTAAATTTATTGGACCTTCTGCTGAAGTAATTGAAACATTGGGAAACAAATCTAATGCAAAAGAGATGATGAAAAAAGCAGGAGTTCCAGTTATACCTGGATCAGATGGAAGTGTTAAAGGATTAAAAGAAGCTAAAAAAATTGCTAATGAAATAGGTTATCCTGTAATGCTTAAAGCAGCTGCTGGAGGTGGCGGAAAAGGAATAAGAATTGCTAATAATGATATTGAATTAGAAAGCAATTATAATATTGTAAAACAAGAAGCAAAAATTTCTTTTAATGATGATGAAATATATATAGAAAAATTTATTAAAAATCCAAGACATGTTGAAATACAGATACTTGCTGATGAGTACGGAGATGTAATTCATTTAGGAGAAAGAGATTGCTCAATACAAAGAAGACATCAGAAAATGATTGAAGAAACTCCTTCAACTGCAATAGATGATAGATTAAGAAATAGAATGGGAGAAGCTGCGATAAAAGCTGCTAAAACAGCAGGATATTCAAGTTGTGGCACAGTAGAATTTCTAGTTGATAGTGATAAGAATTTTTATTTTATGGAAATGAATACTAGAATTCAGGTTGAACATCCTATTACAGAAATGAGAACAGGAATTGATATTGTAAAAGAACAAATAAGAATTGCTGCAGGAGAAAGACTAAGAATTAAGCAAAAAGATGTAAACTTTAGAGGTCATGCGATTGAATGTAGAATAAATGCAGAAAATCCAAATAAGAATTTCATGCCATGTCCAGGTAAAATAACTGGATTACATTTACCTGGTGGAAATGGAATAAGGATTGATAGTGCGATTTATGAAGGTTATACTATTCCATCAAATTATGATTCAATGATTGCTAAATTAATTGTTTATGGAGCAAATAGAAACGAAGCAATAGCAAAAATGAAAAGAGCTCTAGAAGAAGTTGTTATAGAAGGAATTGAAACTAATAGAGATTTCTTATTTGAAATTATTAGAAATCTTGATTTCATAAGAGGAAATTTTGATACTTCATTTATTGATACTTTATTGAAAAAATAGGATTAGGTGATGTAAGTAATGATTGTAGATAAGATTAAAAAAAGACAACCAACAGCCAAAAGAAAAGGTGCAGATATAGATATACCTATTGGAAAATGGGTAAAATGTGAAGAATGTAAAGAAATAATTTATAAAGAAGAACTTCGCAATAATTTAAATATATGTCCTGTTTGTGGTCATTATTTTAGAATGCATATTGATAGAAGACTAGAACTAGTTGTTGATGAAGGAACATATAAAAAATTCGACTTAGATATTGAAACTACAAATCCATTAAATATTGAGGAATATCCTAAAAAATTGAAAGCATTGAGAGAAAAAACCGGATTAAAAGAAGCGGTAGCTTGTGGAACTGGAAAAATAAATGGAGAAGAAGTTGTTATTTGCATAATGGATAGTGGTTTCTTAATGGGAAGTATGGGAGTTGTTGTTGGTGAAAAAATCACATATGCGATAGAGCAAGCAATTAAAAAAAGATTACCTCTAATAATTTTCTCTGTTTCTGGTGGTGCAAGAATGCAAGAAGGTATAATCTCACTAATGCAAATGGCAAAAACGACAGCTGCACTTACAAAATTAGATGAAGCTGGATTATTATATATTTCGGTTTTAACTGATCCAACATATGGTGGAGTTACAGCATCTTTTGCAAGTTTAGGAGATATAATTTTAGCTGAACCTAAAGCTATGATTGGATTTGCAGGACAAAGAGTTATTGAACAGACAATAGGTGAATCTCTACCTGAAGGATTTCAGACAGCAGAATTTTTACTAGAACATGGATTCATAGATAAAATCGTTGAAAGAAAAGATTTGAAAAATGTAATTTCAAATTTAATTAAATATCATAAAAATTAAGAGAGAAAGGAGATATAATTCAACTTATGTTGGATTGAGAAATGAAATGGTAAAGCAAAATTTAACTGCTTGGGACAGAGTAGAAATTGCAAGAAATCCAAAGAGAAAAACAGCTCTTGATTACATAGATAATATATTCGATGAATTTATAGAATTACATGGTGATAGAAACTTTAAAGATGATAAGTCTATTGTATGTGGCTTAGGAAGAATTGGAGAACAAAACTTCACAATAATAGCACAGCAAAAGGGAAGAACGACGAAAGAAAACATTGAAAGAAATTTTGGAATGCCAAATCCTGAAAGTTATAGAAAAGCAATAAGATTTATGAAGCAAGCTGAAAAATTTAAAAGACCAGTGATTACTTTTATAGATACAAAAGGAGCATATCCTGGAATAGGAGCTGAAGAAAGAGGGCAAGGTGAAGCTATTGCAAAATCAATGTTTGAAATGGCCAAATTAAAAGTTCCAATTATTGCAATTGTTATAGGAGAAGGTTCAAGTGGTGGAGCATTAGCAATTGGAGTTGGAAATAAAGTATTTATGCTAGAAAATGCAATTTATTCAATACTTTCTCCAGAAGGGTATAGCAGTATTTTATGGAAAGATTCATCACGTTATAAAGAAGCTGCTGAGAAGATGAGACTAACTGCTAAAGATCTTTACGATTTGAAAGTAATTGATAAAATAATAAAAGAGCCAAAAGAAGAAAGTGATGAAAGTTTTAAGAAAATTTCTAATAGTTTGAAAAAAGAAATAAAACAAGTAATTGAAGAAATGAAAGATAAGCCAGAACAACAAATTGTTGAAGAAAGATATGAAAAATTTAGAAATATTGGAGAATATATTAATTTATAGGAGGAAAAAATGTTACTAGAGAATAAGAAAATTTTAATAATGGGAATTAGAAACAAATGGAGTATTGCATATGGAGTAGCAAAGTCTGCATATGAAAATGGTGCTAAACTTTTATTTACATATATGGGAGAAGAAAACAAAGACAAAATAAAAGAATTGATTTCAGAGTTTAAAGGAAGCAAAGCATATGTCCTAGATGGAGCATCAGAAGATGAACTAGTGAAAGAAACATTTACGAAAATTAAAAATGAAAATGGAAAAATTGACGGAATAGTTCATGCTATTGCACATGCAAATACTGAAGATCTTCATAATGATTTTATTTTAACAAGTAAAGAAGGATTTAGCCATGCAAACGATGTAAGTGCTTATTCTTTTGTACTTGCAGCAAGAACAGCCCAAGAACTTGATATGCTAAATGAAAATGCAAGTCTTGTAACATTAACATATCATGGTTCAACAAAAGTTTTGGATGGATATAATGTTATGGGAGTGGCAAAAGCAGCATTAGAAGCTAGTGTAAGATATTTAGCAGATAATCTTGGTAAGAAAGAAATAAGAGTAAATGCCGTTTCTGCCGGTCCAATAAAAACTTTATCTGCAAAAGGAATTAAAGATTTCAGTTCAATATTAACAGTTGTTGAAGAAAAATCTCCATTACATAGAAATGTTACAACAACACAAGTTGGAAATGTTGCAACATTCTTATTGAGTTCAATGTCAGATGCAATAACTGGTCAAGTTATTTATGCTGATAGTGGATATAATATAATGGGCGTTTAGAATTTTGAAAAAATTTGTATTTTTTTGAAAAAAATATGCATACTAGTAATATAAAACTTAAATTAATGGAGGACTATTATGAAGGTTTTATATTATATATCTCTTACTTTAGTTATAATTGGAGCCTTAAATTGGTTACTAGTTGGACTTTTTGAATTTAATTTAGTCTCAATGATTTTTGGTGAAATGAGTGTATTAAGTAGGGTTATATATACTTTGGTAGGAGTAGCAGGACTTATTTCTATTGGTTTATATCCTAAAATTGATGATTAAGTAAGAAGATAAAAAGATAGTGCTAACAATGGTTGGCACTATTTTTATATGCAATTTCATTGCATATAAAAAAGGCTTCGCCAACAATCCACACAAAATTTCTAAAGAAATTTTGGCGGGCGAACAATAGACGCGGACTATGCAATAAATTTATATAATATTATTTATAAAAATGTCCGCTATTGTTCTTTCCTAATAATAAATTGTTCTGCAATTTTATAGAATATAAAAAGGCTACGCCACAAAGAAATCTAATAAATGTTATTTTGAACCTTTTATGTAAAAACTACATAAGATATATCAAATAATATTGGAAGGGAATGAGTATTATATGTCTAAATACATAATTAAAGGTGATGCTAAAATTAATGGAGAAGTTGATATATCTGGTTCTAAAAATAGTGCACTTCCTATTATAGCTGCTTGTATCTTAAATGGTGGAGTGAACACATTATATAATGTACCTAATATAAGAGATACTAACGGAATGCTTGAAATTCTGACTGATCTAGGTTGTAAAGTTATAAAAAAGAAAAATAAAGTTATTATAGATTCTTCTGGTGTAAATAAAATTCAAATAAATGAAAAGCTTATGAGAGAAATGAGATCATCAGTAATAATAGTTGGTGCATTACTTGCTAGATTTAGAAAAGCAATCTTTTCTTATCCTGGAGGTTGTGAAATTGGAGCAAGACCAATCGATTTACATATTAATGGATTTAAAAAATTAGGAATAAATATTGATGAAAATACTAGATATATAGTATGTAAATGTGATAAAATAATACCGGCAGAAATTCAGCTTGATTTTCCAAGTGTTGGAGCTACTGAAAATTTAATGCTAGCATCAGTACTTTCAGATGGTGAGACAATTTTAAGAAATGTTGCAATGGAGCCGGAAATAGAAGATTTGCAAAATTTTTTAAATCGAATGGGAGCAAAGATTTCTGGTGCTGGAAGTAATATTATTAGGATAAAAGGAGTAAAAAATCTAAGAGAAGTTTCCTATAATATTATGCCTGATAGGATTGAAACTGGAACTTTCTTATGCTTTGCGGCTACAACAGGTGGAAAAATTGAACTTAATAATGTTAAAGATGAGATTGTTTTACCAATACTTGCAAAATTAGAAGAAGCTGGATGTAAGATTTATAGAGAACATAATAAAATTATTTTAGATGCACCAAAAAGATTAAAAGCAGTAAATATTCAAACTTTGCCTTATCCGGGTTTTCCAACGGATATGCAATCAATATTTTTAGCTACTCTTATCACTGCTAAGGGTACATCAATAATAACAGAAAATATTTTTGAAAATAGATTTAAATGTGTTCCTGAATTAGTAAGAATGGGAGCTAAAATATCTGTTTCAGGTTCTAGTGCTATTATTAAAGGTGTAAGAAAAATTAATGGCACAAATTTGATAGCAACAGATTTACGTGGTGGAGTGGCATTAATAGTTGCTGCTTTGAGAGCAAAAGGAACTACAATTATTGAAAATTGTGAATTTGTCGAAAGAGGTTATGAAAAACTTGAGTATAAATTAAAAAAATTAGATATAGATTTTACGAAAGAGGGGTGAGAAAAGTTTGAAACAAACGAAAAAAACAAAGTCAAAAGGAAAGACAAAAGATAATTTAAAAAAGGCTCCAAATACAAAATTTAATTTTGATGAAGAATATATAATTGGAATCTCAACCCCTGAGAAAAAGACTAATAAAAACAATAAAACAGCTAAAAAATCTAAAACGAAAAAGCAAAAAACAAAAAACAAAAAAACAAAAGAAAAAAATAAAAAAGTACAAAAGTCAAATATTAAGAAAATCCTAATTAGGTTTTTTATATTACTAATATTATTTGGTGCTACAGCTAGTTTCTTCTTTTTATCACCAATGTTTAATGTTCAAGAAATTATTGTTGAAAATAATACTGTAATTCCAGCGGATACCGTAAGAAGCTTATCATCAATACAATTATACAAGAATATATTTTTAATTAATAAAGCAGATGTTAGAAAAAAATTATTGAGTGAGCCATATATTGAATCTGTTGAAATATCAAGAGTATTACCTGATAAAATTAGAATTAAGGTAACAGAAAGAACAGATAAATATTTAATTGAATATGCAGAAGGAAAATATTTAGTAATAGATACCCAGGGATATGTTCTAGAAATGATTAATGAAAAAAATGATCTACCTATACTTACTGGTTTGCAAACAGATTTGTCTTCACTAATTCAAATTGATACTAATAGTGAAGAAAGTAATAAAAATAAAGATGTTCCTAGATTGTGGAAAGAAGATTTGAAAAAACTAGAATTAGTTGGGAGCATTGTAGCAACTGCAAAAAATTATGAGGTTTATGATTATATTACTAGAATTAATATTACAGATGACGATGATGTTATTCTTGAACTTGAGGGTGAAGGAAAAACAGTTTATCTTGGAGATTGTTCGCAATTATATGCAAGATTTGACTACATGAAGACAATAATAGAAGCTGAAAAAGGAAAAAGAGGTAAGATTTTTGTTAATGGTACTTTACAGGATGCACCTGGTCAAAGAGCTTATTTTAGAGAAGACGTATAATTATAAATAGGAGATATATTGATGAGAAAAGAAATTATTTTAGGAATTTTGTGTTTTCTAATTGCAGCTAGTATATGTGTTCAATATAGAAGTGTACACAGTTATACTACTGAAGGACAGGCATCTGTTCAATCAATGTCACAAAATAAATTAAGAGACAGAGTCTTGAAAGAAAAAGAAAATAATACTAAGTTGAATGCTTTATATGATTCTGCTGAAAAAGAATTAGAACAAGTAACAAAGGATTCAGCAAATAAAAGTGATGAGACAAAACAACTTGAAGAACAATTATCTGAATTGAACAGATTGTGCGGATATACTGATATTACAGGAAAAGGACTTATTATAACTTTAAGAGATGCGGATCCTTCTGAAAATGATTCTTCTGATAGTATTGTTCATGATTTAGATTTAATAGATGTTGTAAATGAATTGTTTAATGCTGGGGCAGAAGCTGTTTCTATTAATGATCAAAGAATACTTTCAACAACAGCAATTAACTGTAATGGAAATGTTGTAAGAATAAATAATGAGAAAATTGCAGTACCATTTGTAATTAAAGCTATTGGTTCTCCAGAAGGATTATATGGAACACTTTTTAGACCGGATGGTTACTTGGATTTAATGAAAAATGCTAATATAAAAATTGAATTTGAGAAAAAAGAAAATAACGATTTAGTTATTCCTAAGTATACAGGAAAAAGACAATATGAATATTTGCAAATTGATGAATAGAGGTGAAAATTTTGAAAGGTAAAATAATAATGCTCATAACAATAGGAATTATTTGTATTCTTCTTTCTGGTGTTATGTTTGTTCAATTTAAATCGGTTCAAGTTATTGAAAAGTCTGGAATAGAAGGTATGAATAATGCTGAACTTAGAACTGAATATGCAGAAGTAAAAGCAAAGTCAGATGAAATTCAAGCAGCATTAGAAGAAACCCAAAAAAGTATCGAAGAATATAAAACTCAATCTACAAGTACTCAAGGAACTATGGACTTGCTTAAAGAAGACGTAAATAAAGCTAATTGTGATATAGGTTACACAAACGTTAAAGGACCGGGACTTGAAATAATAATATCTGATTCTGATAGACTAGTTTCATATTATGATTTGCTATTTGCTATAAATGAACTTAAATATGCAGGAGCAGAAGCAATTTCTGTTAATGATATTAGAGTTGTAAATACTACCTTTATTTCAAATATACAAGATAGATTCTTAATTATGGATGGTCAAAGAATTACATCACCTTATACTATAAAAGTTATAGGAGATACAAAATACTTAGAAAGTGTTATAAACATTAAGGGTGGTTTAAAAGAATATATTCAAGATAATGGTATGAGTATATCTTATTCAATTAAAGATGAAGTTCATATAGAAAAATATAAAGACTTAATAGAAATTAATTATGGAGAGTAGAGGAGAGAAAAAATGGTTTATATTACTATTATAGTTTGTTCAATCTTAGGAATTATACTTGGTATGAATTTACCAACTATTTCATATTCATATTCAGGATATCTAGCAATAGCAATTATTGCAGCACTAGATTCTGTTTTTGGTGGTCTTACATCTGTTTTAAAGAAAAACTTTGATATTAAAATCTTTGTTTCTGGATTTTTTGGAAATGCTATATTAGCAATGCTTCTTACATATCTAGGAGAAAAATTGAATGTTGATATATATTTAGCTGCAGTTATAGTATTTGTTGGTAGAATGTTTACAAACTTATCTATTATTAGAAGAATTTATATTGAAAGAATGGCTAAAAAATATGAAACAAGACGTAATTCAAAAAAGAAAACTGAGGGATAATTTTGAAAAATAATATGTTTTTTAACATATTATTTTTTATCTAATAGGAAATTTTAATTCCCTATTAGATAAAATAGATTTAATAAATAGTTATATTAATTGCATCACAATCACGTATTGCAATTAATGTATCTTTTATAGAATATGCACGGATATTTCCTGAAGGGCTTGTTAAAACAGGAGTTATTTTACTACCTTTAATAAATCCCAAAACAATAAAGCGTTTTTGTATTTCTTGATTACAATTTATATTTTGAATATGTTTAGTTTCGTTTATTTTTAACTCATTAAGTGTCATATATATCACTCCTTATATCATCATATTTTCGGAAATACCGTTTGGTGACATATATTGAAAAAAATTGTAAAATAATGTAGAATATTAATATTAAATGGAAAGAGAAATTTTCTATGGATAAAAGAAAGATAATTATAATAGGTGTAATAGTTGTAACTATAATAGCTGTAATTTGTACAGTTCTATTAAGAAAAAAGATACAAAATGATAGAGATTATGAACTATTGCAAGTAAGTGAATATAAATATTATACTTTGTTAGTTAATGGTAAATACGGAGTTATCAGAAAAGATGGAACTGTAATAGTTGAACCAAATTATGATGAAGTTCAAATACCAAATCAAGACAGAGATGTATTTGTTGTTAAAGAAGATGATAATTACAAAGTTTTAAATGAGAAAAACGAGGAATTATATACAGATAAACAAATGGTTGTATCTGTTTCTACTAAAGATGATGCTGAACAAACAATATATAATACTACTGTTTTAAAATATATGGAAAATGGCAAATATGGATTACTTAGCTTAGATGGTCAGAAAATTACTGAAGCAGAGTATGATGAAATTGAAGCTTTAAAAAATAATAGTGGAGAAGTTTTAGTTAAACAAAAAGGAAAATTTGGAGTAATCAATGTTAGAGGAAATAGTCTAGTTGCGATTAAATATGATTATGTAACAGGTGATGGATATTCTGAAAATGGTTCATATAAGAATTCTGGTTATATTGTAGGAAATATGACAGATCAAGGAATGAAATATGGATATTTAGATAAAGATGAAAAAGAAATATTAAAAATTGAGCAAGAAAGTTTATATCGTGTAACTGAAATCAATTCTGGCGATGCTTATCTAGTTGCATCACAAAACGGAAGATATGCAATATACAAAAATAAAGATAATCTGACAGACTATAAATATTTAGATGTTATTTACAATAACGGAACAAATACTTTTACTGTTCAAAAAAATAAAACATATGGATTAGTTAATTTATCAGGACAAGTTGTTATACCTGAAGAATACCAAGAACTTATGGTTGTTGGCATATATGTTAAGGCTTTAAAGAATGAAACAAATTATATATTTGATTTAAATGGAGAACAAGTTGAAAACTCTAAATTTGCTAGTTTACAGCAAACATCAACTGGAAAATTCTATATTACAATAGATAACAATTATAAATATGGTATAGCAAATCAGCAATATGAAGTAGTAATTGAAAATAAATACGATTATATTTATGAAATAGAAAAAACAGGTTTACTTATAGCTACAATAGAAGATGATGTAACAATATATAGTGGAAGTGCTGTTGAAATTGTTTCTGTGCAAGATGCAAAAACAGAAATAAGTGGTGATTACATAAAGGTAATTACAAGTGATGATTCATATTATTTAACTGTTGACGGAAAGAAAGTTGATAATAAAACGGTGTATTTAGAGAACAATATATATGCTAGTAAAGATAATAAAAAATGGGGATTTGTAGATTTAAGAAATTCTATTATTGTTCCATATGAATACGATGAAGTTACAGAAATTGATGAATTTGGATTCGCAGGAGTAAAGAAAAATGGTAAATGGGGAGTAATTAATAGTGAAGGACAAGTTATACTTGAACCAACATATGCTTCTGACGAAATTAATCCAGTCTTTATTGGTAAATATGCTTTAAAAAATAATATTGTTAGTGATCAATTATAATTTTAAAAAGTAGGGCGGTTCTTTTGGACTATACCAAAATGAATCGTCTTTATTATATAGTTAGAGAGGTATAAATATGTATAATGATTTTGGAATTTCAGATGAAATAGTAAAATTAGCAAATGAAGTTGAACTTGAAATAAAAGAACAAATTAAAGAAATTGATGAAAGATGTATGAGAAATTCTATTAGAGTTCTTAAAGCATTTCAAGATAATAAAATAGCAGACGTACATTTTAATTCAACAACAGGATATGGATATGGAGATATTGGAAGAGATACAATTGAAAAAGTCTTTGCTCAGATTTTTAGAACTGAGGATGCACTTGTTCGTAATCAATTTATCTCTGGAACTCATGCAATTACTGTAGCTCTTTTTGCTAATTTAAGACCAGGAGATACGTTACTAAGTATTTCAGGAAAACCATATGATACATTAGATTCTATTATAGGATTTGATGATAATGAAAGTTCGTTAAAAGCATATGGTATAAAGTATGAACAAATAGATTTAGTTGATGATGATTTTGATTTAGAAAAAATCAAAGAAAGATTATCAAATAAAAATGTAAAGATGGTTGAAATCCAAAGATCAAGAGGATATGCAATGCGTAAAAGTTTGACTATGGATAAAATAGAAAAGGCAATTAAAGCTATTAGAGAAGTAAACGACGAAGTAATTATTATGGTAGACAATTGTTATGGAGAATTTGTAGATGACATAGAACCTGTTGATGTGGGTGCTGATTTTATGGTAGGATCTCTAATAAAAAATGCCGGTGGGGGTCTAGCACAAAATGGAGCATATATTGTTGGAAAGAAAAAATATATTGAACTTGCAGCTGAAAGATTGACATCACCTGGACAAGGAAAAGAAGTAGGACCAAGTTTAGGTGCAAACAGATCATTTTTACAAGGAATTTATATGGCTCCATCAGCTGTTGCTAATAGTTTAAAAACAGCAGTTTTTGCAAGTAGAATATTAGAAAAACTTGGATTTGATCCAGTTCCAAAATACGATGAAAAAAGAGCTGATATAGTTCAAACTATTATTTTTAATGATGAAGAAAAATTAATAAAATATGTTCAAGGAATTCAAAAAGGTTCAGCAATAGATTCTGACTCTGTTCCAATGCCTTGGGATATGCCTGGATATAAGGATAAAGTTATAATGGCAAGTGGAAGTTTTACTCAAGGATCATCTATTGAATTAAGTTGTGATGCGCCTATACGTCCACCATATGTTGCATTTATGCAAGGAGGACTTACATATGAATATGGAAAAATAGGTGTTTTAAAGGCAATTAGTCAATTATAATAAAAATAAAATTTCATATATAATGAGGAAAATTATGAAAGTTGTAGTTATAGGTGGAGGACCAGCTGGAATGCTTGCCTCAATAAGTGCAGCAAAAGCTGGAAATCAAGTTATATTAGTAGAAAAAAATAATCAATTAGGAAAGAAAATATTAATTACTGGAAAAGGAAGATGTAATATAACGAGTAGCTTGGATATGTCTGAATTTATTTCTAATGTACCCGGTAATGGAAAATTCCTATATAGTGCTTTTGAAAATTTTACTAATCAAGATATTATTAATATGCTAAAAAAAGAAGGAGTTTCTGTAAAAGAGGAAAGAGGAAACAGAATATTTCCAGTAAGTGATAGAGCAGAAGATGTTAGAAAAGCATTAGAAAATCTAGTTAAAAAATCAGATATTGATGTAAAACTAAATTGTGAGGTTAAAGATATTCTTATAGATAAAGAAAATAAAGTTACAGGAGTTTTGACAGAAAAAGAAACAATAAGTGCTGATAAAGTTATACTAGCAACTGGGGGAAAAAGTTATCCACTTACAGGTTCGACAGGAGATGGATATAAGTTTGCTGAAAAGTTAGGCCATACAATAAAAGAAACTAGAGGCTCTCTAGTACCATTATTAGCTGATAAATCTATATGTTCAAGACTTCAAGGATTGAGTTTAAGAAATGTAGGAATAGAATTTATTGATATAAAAAATAATAGAAAAATATATGATGATTTTGGAGAAATGTTATTTACTCATTTTGGAGTGAGTGGACCAACAATATTAAGTTCTTCAGCTCATCTACTTAGATATAAAAATATTGATGAAAATATTTCAAATGGTAATGTATATTTAAAAATAGATTTGAAGCCAGCACTATCAAAAGAAAAATTAGATGCTAGAATTTTAAGAGATTTTGATGAAATGAAAAATAAACAATTCAAGAATTCACTAGATAAATTACTTCCTAAAAAAATGATAGACGTAATTATTGATTTATCTGGAATTAATATGAATAAAATGGTTAACGAAGTAACAAAAGAAGAGAGAACGAAACTAGTTGAATTACTAAAAAATTTAAGAATTAAAATCAACGGATTTAGACCTGTTGAAGAAGCCATCGTTACTGCTGGAGGAATTAATGTTAAAGAAATTAATCCTAAAAATATGGAATCCAAAATTGTAAAAGGATTATTTTTTGCTGGAGAAATAATTGATGTAGATGCATATACTGGTGGATTTAATCTTCAAATTGCTTATTCAACAGGATATACAGCAGGATTAGAATAAGGAGAAAACGATGTTTAAAACTATTGTAGAAAACGTTTCTGCTGAGGTAATTGAAAAGAAGTCCAAATTTATAGCTAACATATTTCATGTAGAAAGTGTGGATGAAGCAGAAGAAATATTAAAAGAATTGGGGAAAAAATATCATGATGCTAGACATAATTGTTATGCTTTTAAAATAGCCAAAGATAATATTTCTAGAGCAAGTGATGATGGAGAACCATCTGGAACTGCAGGTATGCCAATACTTAATATACTAAATGGCAATGATTTATCAAACGTCTTGGTAGTTGTTACTAGGTATTTTGGCGGCATTTTACTTGGAACGGGAGGACTAGTTAGAGCATATTCAGAGGCAACAGCAAAAGCTATTGAAAAAGGTCATTTAGCTAATCAAGACATTGGACTGGAAATTAAATTTAATATTGAATACAAAGATCTTGAAGAATATAAATATCAATTAAAAAAGAGAAATATAGAAATAACGGATATATTGTATGATGAAAAAATAGAGATTACGGCAGAAGGTAGTGTTGAAGAAGTACAAAAAATAATGAATGAAAAAATATCTGATAGAATTGCCATAAATAAAGTTGATTCGGTCAAAGAAAAATATGTATATATAAGATAAAAATAAACAATTTGGAAAAAATTAGAAAAAATTCACGTCTGACTATAGATAATTTAATTGTAAAAAATTTATAATAAAAAATGTAAAAAAATTACAATTAAATTTTGAAAGGAGAAGAACGTGAAAGAAAAAATTAGAGTTCTTATTGCAGATGACAATATGGAATTTGCAACTACGCTAAAAAAGTATTTTGACCAGAAAGAAAATATGGAGGTAATAGGCATTGCTAAAGATGGCAATGAGGCTTTTGAGAAAATATTAGAAAGTAAACCAGATGTAGCTTTATTAGATGTTATAATGCCTCATTTAGATGGAATTGGAGTCTTAGAAAAATTAAATAATGTACATCTAGAGAAAAGACCTTTTTGTGTTATGATTTCTGCAGTAGGACAAGACAAAATTACAAGGCAAGCAATCAACTTAGGTGCGCAATATTATGTTGTAAAACCTTTCGATATTGAAGTATTAATTAAACGAATAGAAGAATTACAAAGTTATCAATTACCAGAAAAAAATAATAATTTTATCATAAAAGAAACAAATTCAAATTATATAGAAGTTACAAATAACAAAGAAGAAAATCTAGAAGCATTAGTCACAAATATCATTCATGAAATAGGTGTACCAGCACATATAAAAGGGTATCAATATTTAAGAGAAGCAATTATGATGGTTGTTGAAAATATCGACATGATTAATCAAATAACAAAACAGCTTTATCCTGAAATAGCTCACAAATATAAAACAACATCAAGCAGAGTCGAAAGAGCGATACGCCATGCGATTGAAGTTGCGTGGGGAAGAGGAAAGTTAGATGTTATGGAGAAAATATTTGGATACACTGTTGATAGCAACAAAGGGAAACCTACAAATTCAGAGTTTATCGCTATGATAGCTGATAAACTAAGATTGGAATTAAAAAGTGCATAAAAAGAATTTTTAACTCATGTATTTATTTAATAAATATATGAGTTTTTTCATATGTATAGACATTTATTTTTTTTATATGGTAAAATAAAGTCGAATTAGGTAGTAAAGAAATGATGTATGATTGAGAGGAGAGTATTATGACACCACATAATAATGCAAAAAAAGAAGATATCGCAAAAGTTGTAATTATGCCTGGAGATCCATTAAGAGCCAAATATATAGCAGAAAATTTTTTAGAAAATTATAAACTAGTTAATGATGTAAGAGGAATGTATGCCTACACAGGAGAATATAAGGGAAAGAGAATCACTGTAATGGGCTCAGGAATGGGGATGCCTAGTATGGGAATATATTCTTATGAATTATATAAATTTTATGATGTTGATACAATTATAAGAATAGGTTCTTGTGGAGTTTACGATGAAAATATAGATTTACTAGAAACTATTTTAGTAAATGGAAGCTATACTCCTGGAAATTATGCAAATAATTTGAATGGTAAAGATATACACTTTGTCCAAGCAACTCAAACATTAAATTCTAAAATAAATGATGTAGCTAATGAAAATGATTTAAAATTAAGAAAAGAAAACATTGCTTGTACAGAATGTTTTGATCCATATATTGAAAATATAGATCTTTTATTAGAAAGATTTCCTAAAGATAAAAATATAGTAGGTGCAGAAATGGAGTCTTTCGCATTATTTTATAATGCTGAAGTTTTAGGAAAAAATGCAGCTTGTATTCTAACAGTTGTTGACTCAATAAGAAATAAAAGAGCCTTATCTTCATTAGAACGTGAGCAATCTTTGAACAATATGATAAAAATTTCACTAGATACTGCATTTGAGTTAACATAATAGTTGAAATCTTTTTACATTTATGCTATAATTTACTTGATTGCGTTAGAAAAAAGATATTTTATGAAATATAGGAGGTAAAAATGTCTGAGAGAAGTGATCAATTAATGGAAAGAATTGAACAAATTAATAGAGAATTGGCTGAATTAGAAAGTAGACCAAATATAGAGTTAGAGGACGCAGAGTCAATAAGAAGAACTAGATTACAAGTTGAAAGAACTAATTTACAAGAACAACTTGTTGCTGAAATTCAACAAGAACAAGCAGATGACTCAACACCTGATTTATCTATAGAGACTATTGGTAAAGACGAAATAAGAGCTAGAATATCTGCATACGAAAATGGAAATACTGTTGAAAATGAAGCAGAAATAATTAGATTACGTAATGAAATCATTGAAATCCAAGAAAGATATGGAGCTAGAGATGAAAATGGACAATTACGTACAGATGGAAATGGTAATGTTATCTTACAGGAACAACAAATTAACGAAGTAATGATAAGAAGATCTCAACTTAGAGATGTAGCTGCTAATAGGGGAAATGTAGAAGTTTCTGAAAGAGAACAAGATGTTTTACCAGTATTAAGAGAATTAGAACAATTAGAAAATACTCCTGGTGTTGACGGAGAAAATGTTTATGCATCAGAAGTTTATAGTAAATTACAAGATTATAGAAGTCAATTAGAATCATTGAGATCAGTAAATCAAGCTAGAGAAAGAATGGAACAAATAAGAACTAGAATGTTTATAATAAGAGCTGAAGCAAATATTCTAGATGATAAAAATGATCCTAATTCTGAAAGAAGAAATCAATTAGATTCTGAAAGAGAAGCACTTCAAAAAGAATTTGAAGCTTTAAATCAAGGACCTAATAGAGAAGATAATTTAAGCCCTGATATTGAAAGAATGATACAAGTAAGAAACGAAATGATTCTTAATAGAAGAGAATGGGATAAATTAAATGAAGAAAATGATCCTAATTCTGAAAGAAGAAATCAATTAGATTCTGAAAGAGATAGACTTCAACAAGAATTTGAAAGATTATCAAAAAATGATACAAGAAGCGCTGATAATGCTAGAGAAGAACAAAGATTAGTTAATATTATTGCAGAATTAGAAAATCTTTATACAAAAAGAGTAAATCAAAAAAGTACACAGGCTAAAGACGAAAAATCAGATGCTGGAAAGCCAAATGATGAAAAGTCAGATGCTGGAAAATCAGATGAGGAAAAAACTGATGAGAAAGAACCAGATGTTGGAAAACCTGATGCTGGAAAACCTGAAGAGGAAAAAACTGAAGAAGAAAAGTCTGAAGAAAAAAAACCGGATGAGGAAAAGCCAGACGAGGGAAAACCAGATGAGGAAAAACCGGATGAAGAGAAGCCAGATGATGAAAAACCAGATGCTGGAAAACCTGATGAGGAAAAACCAGACGAGGAAAAACCAGACGAGGAAAAACCAGACGAGGAAAAACCAGATGAAGAAAAACCAGAAGAAGAACCTGAACAAGAATATGTGAAATTAGGATTTTTCAAAAGATTAGCTTTAAATGTAATTTTATTTATGAAAAAATTATGCAAAGAAGATGGAAAGATGGCAGAAACTTTATCAAGATGGGAAAATCAAATAAAGAATTCAGCTACTCCATTACCTGCTGGTAAAGATAAAGATAAATCTGAGTCAAAACATAAAAAAGCTAGAAAAATTAGAAAAGATAGAAAAGCTAAAGAGACTGAACAAGAAGAAAAATCTACTGAGCAAGCAAAAGAAGATACAGATTCTAAAAGAGATGTAACACCAAGAGATTTTGAAGAACCTCAAAGTGAAGCTGAAGAACAATTTGCATCAATGCCTATATGGAAGATAATGGACGATGAATGGTTATATAAAAAGGTAGAATCTAGACAAGATCCATTATTAAATAAAAGAATGAAATCAATTAGAGAAAAACTTAAGGAAGAAGAACTTGATGAAGAAAGAACAAAACAAATTATGCAAGATAAGGTAATTCCTAAAACTGTTGAAAATGATCCAGAATATAGTATTGCTGTAGATATACTTAGAAGAAATGTAGTTGCAAATGCATACAAAAAGGGTGTTGAATTAGTAGATAAAGATGGTAAGAGAAAATCATTAGAAAATATTTATACTGAATTACAATTAGTTTTCGCTAAACAAAAAACATCAGAAGTATCAAGAAAAGCTGCACAACAACAGCAACAAGGTGCAAAAAAAGGAAATGACCAGAAAGATGCAGATCATGGAGAAAGATAATTAATGAACAAAGAATATATTAATGTAATTGGAGGTGGCCTTGCAGGATGCGAGGCTGCCTATCAAATTGCCCAAAAAGGAATAAAAGTTAGATTATATGAAATGAAACCAGTTAAGTATTCACCAGCACATAGCAATAAAAATCTAGCTGAAATAGTATGTAGTAATTCATTTAAATCTAATTTAATAACAAATGCTTGTGGACTTCTTAAAGAAGAACTTAGAAAGCTTAATTCCTTATTAATAAAAATTGCTGATCAAGTAGCTGTTCCAGCTGGTCAAGCACTTGCTGTTGATAGAGAAAGTTTTTCTGAAATAGTTACAAAAGAAATTAAAAATAATCCAAATATAGAAGTAATCAATGGTGAAGTAACAGAGATACCGGAAGATGAAGTAACTATTATTGCTACAGGACCATTAACGTCTGAAACCTTATTTAATAAGATTTCTAATCTAATTGGTAATGAAGAACTGCACTTTTATGATGCTGCAGCACCTATAATTGAAAAAAACTCTATTAATATGGATATAGCTTTTATTGGAGATAGGTATGGTAAAGGTAATGATGATTATATCAATTTACCAATGGAAAAAGATGAATATGAAATTTTTTGGAACGAATTAGTAAAAGCTGAAATTGTTGAGTTACATGAATTTGAAAAGAGAGAAATTTTTGAAGGATGTATGCCAATCGAAGTAATGGCTAAAAGAGGAATTGATACTTTAAGATTTGGACCACTTAAACCGGTTGGATTTATTAATCCTCATACAGACAAAAGACCATATGCAATAGTTCAACTAAGACAAGATGATGCAAATGGAAACTTTTATAATATTGTTGGATTCCAGACTAATTTAAAATTTGGAGAACAAAAAAGAGTATTTTCACTTATTCCAGGACTAGAAAAAGCTGAGTTTGTGAAGTATGGTGTTATGCACAGAAACACATTTATTAATTCACCTAAAATTTTAAAATCCAATTTTCAAATGAAAGAAAGAGAAAATATATTTTTTGCTGGACAAATAACTGGAGTAGAAGGATATGTAGAATCTATTGCTTCAGGATTAATTGCTGGAATTAATGCAGTAAATTATATTGAAAATAAAAATTATATGAATTTGCCTGAAGAAACGATGATTGGAGCTTTGAGCAAATATATTTCAACAAAAAATGAAAAATTTCAACCAATGAATGCTAATTTTGGAATTTTACCTGTCCTTGATAATAAAGTGAAAGATAAAAAGGAAAGATATGAAAAATTAGCATTAAGATCAATTAAAGAGTTAGAAAGAATAATACAAATTAAATAAATTTGTATTATTTTTTTATTACATATATTGTCTTAAAATTATGAATTATGTAAGATATATGTTAGATGAATAGTATTTTGGAGAAGGAACAAAAGATATGAATGAATTAGAATTTTTACAAAGACAATTTGGTGCACTAGATGGACAAGATGGAAGATTAGGATTAATTGGAGAAAAGCAAGAGGAAATAGCAAGACTAGTAAATGGTAGGGATGCCAGAACATTAAAAGGAGAAGAAAGAGAACAGTATAGAAAATTGCAAGATGAATTGAAAAAACTTCAAAGTAAACGTGAAGAACTTGCATCTTTAATCGCCGAACATGGTAATTTATCTAGTGAACAAGCAGTAACCGAATTAAAAGGAAGACTAGATACTATTACTGCTGTTCACCAAGAAAGAGAAAAGAAAAATAAAAGATTAAAAAGTGAGGTTAAAGTTAAAACTAGTGAAGGTGGGGTAAAATATACTAAGAAATCTGAAAGAACAGCTAATGTGGATTTGACTCTTGCAGTTGCGGGAAATTTATATAGAAGAAACGGAAGACAACCTGGAGTAACTGTAACAGCTAATAACCCAGTTAGTAGAGTGTCAGGAGATGCTCTACAAGCAACTAAAATGATAATTGCTTTAGATGCTGTTTTAAATGATAGTACTGCGACACCAGAGCAGAAATCATTAGCCCAACAATTAATTACAAAATTTTCAAGAGTAAGTGATAGATATTATAGTGTTGATGGAACTGATAGAACTCCTAGATCAGATCCGGATAGACCAGACCCACAACCGGACCCAGTACCAGACCCAACACCAGATCCAGTGCCAGATCCACAACCAGATCCAGTACCAGACCCAACACCAGATCCAGTGCCAGATCCACAACCAGATCCAGTGCCAGACCCACAACCAGATCCAGTACCAGACCCACAACCAGATCCAGTACCAGACCCACAACCAGATCCAGTGCCAGATCCACAACCAAATCCAACACCGGATCCAAATAGACAAAGAATTGAAGTTATTGATAAAAATGAGATAAGAGCAAGAATATATGCATATGAAAATGGAAATACTGTAGAAAACGAAGCAGAAATAATTAGATTACGTGATGAAATACTTGAAATTCAAGAAACATATGGCGTTAGAGATGAAAATGGAGACTTGCGTACAGATGAAAATGGTAATGTTATATTACAGGAACAACAAATAAATGAAGTTATGGCAAGAAGAATGCAAATTCAAAATGCAGTTGCTAATAGAGGAAATGTACCATCTACACAAAGAGAACAAGATGTTCTACCAGTATTAAGAGAACTAGAACAGTTACCTAATGTTCCTGGAGTAGAAGAAGAAACCATATATGCTTCTGAAGTTTATGACAGATTGCAAGACTATAGAAATCAATTGGAAAATTTAAGAGCAGTAAATCAAGCTAGAGCTAGAATGGATCAAATAAGATCTAGAATGTTTCAAATTAGAGCAGAAGCAAATCTTTTAAATGATCAAAATGATCCTAATTCTGAAAGAAGAAGTCAACTAGATTCTGAAAGAGAAACTCTACAGCAAGAATTTGAATCTTTAAATCAAGGACCAAACAGAGAAGATGATTTAACTCCTGAGCAAGAGAGATTGATAGAAATAAGAAATCAGATGATTTTGAACACAAGAGAAAGAGATTTACTTAATGATGAGAATGATCCTGATTCAGTAAGAAGAAATGAATTAGATAATGATAATAGTAGATTACAACAAGAATTTGATCAATTACGTCAGTATGATACAAGAGATGCGGATGCTGCTAGAGAAGAAGAAAGACTAACAAATATTATTGGAGAATTAGAAGATCTTTACGAACGTAGAAGAACTGTTGAAAGAGATGTTACTAGGGATCAAGATGGACCAGATGGAAGAGATGATCCAGATGGACCTGACGGACCAGGTGGTCGTGGAGATGACCCAGACGGACCTGGTGGACCAGGTGGCCGTGAAGATGACCCAGATGGACCAGATGGACCAGGTGGGGATGATCCACATGATCCAGACGATCCAAATAAACCTCAAGATATAGATAAGAAAAGACAACAAAAACTTGATATGATGGTAAAAACATCTTCTGAACATATAGGAACTTTTGATACATATATGCATAAATTTGGACAAGTTCCAATATTTACAAAATGGAATGTTTTGAGTTCTGCAGCTGTTGCAGCACTTGGGTTAGGAGCAGTTGGACTAGGAGCTGCTGGACTAACTATAGGTAGTGTTCCAATTATTCTAGGAGTTTCTACAGCACCGATATTAGTTACTGGGGCTACTAAAATAGCAGGAAAATTAAACGACCTTATTAAAGGAACTAATGCTAAAAAGAAAATAATGCAAGATCAAATAAATGATTTATCAGATGCTGAATTCGATGCACTTGTAGATGGCATGGATGAAAAAGAAATGGTTTCTGAAAAATATGAAGATATTTGGTTAGAATGTGTTTATTCTAGATTGCAAAAGAGAAATAAAGCACAAATTAAAGAAATAAGAGCAGGAAGAAATCCAGATAAAATTGCATTTAATGATGCTAAGAGCAGATTTGAAGAATTATCAGCAATAGAAAGTAGAACACCAGAAGAAGAACAAGAATATCAAGACTGTGCTCAAAAAATGAATGAGTTATACCCAATAATAAGTGTTGATGGAGCTGATGCTAAAAAGGCCCAACAATTACAGACACAATTAACTGATTTCAGACGTGGAATGAGAAATAAATCATTTAGTATGAATAACATCAGAGGAAGAATTATGGGTGTGTATAACCCAGACAAGAGAGAATATTATAAAGAAGCACAAAAATTACATCAAGATATTCTTGATGCTAAAACACCAGAAGAAGAAGCTTCTGCAAGAATAAAATTTATGGAATTTGAAAGAAATGCTGTAAATGAAAAGCGAGTTGGTAGACACATCTTTTCAAGAGGAAAGAAAACAGTTAGTGAAGTTCAAATTCTTGAAGGACAAACACTTGGTGAATATGATGCTAATGATCAAAAACCACAATTTATGCAAAGAGCTATTAGTTTATTGATGAGATGTGGTGGTGTATTAACATTAGCAAATCAAATGAATGTAGCTGCTTCAGTTGATCAACAAAATGCAGCAAATGCAGCAACTATAAATCAACATAATCAAGATATTGCCCAACATAACGCAGATGTTGCAACACATAATGCAGAAGTTGTACAACATAATGCTACATTAGCTCAACAACAACAAATGATTGATACTGTTAAAAATGCTTGCCAAAATGCTCCAACAGAGCAATCATTGGATGATGCTATCAATCTATTGATAGGTGATTCATTTACACAAGGACATAACGGACAATTCTTCTTAGAACAATTAGGAAGATTTAATGAATCAGGAGCTGACGCCGCATTACATCAAAATTTAGCAAGCTTTGCAGCACAATATGCTCAATGTACAGACTATGCATCAAAACTTAACTTATGGCAACAATTAAATCAGTATACACAACAACAAATGCAAGGATTCAATTTGGAACAAGCTGTTCAAGCTTATGCTTCATCACATCCTCAATATAATGTAGATGGACTAGTGCAAGCAAATGATGCTATTTTACAAAGTGGAAATACAGCTGGAGTGCAAGTAGCTAATACTGTTAGACAAGCAGCAAAAGATTTAAGTTCTATACAACTTGATCCTATTACTACAACAGTTGGAACAGTAGGAAAAATTGGAAATGTACTTGTTTCAATTCCTTCAAATATGGCAGCTGTAATTGCAACTAATGCAGCAGGTATATTATCACATGTTAGAGATGCATTAGGAATACAACCAAAGAATAAAGAAAAAGAACAAGAGCAACAAGAAACACAAGAGCAAGAAGAACAGGAAGAAAAAGTAGTAGATGTATATACTAACGATCCTACTCAACCAAAACAAGAGAAAAAGAACCGTGACTCAATGGATGAAGGTAGATAATTATAAATAGTAGAGGTGGAAAAATGAAAAAGAATTTTCAAAAGATAAAATTTGGAGAAAAAGAATTTTATATTATAGCATTTTTAGAATATGAAGGAACAAAATATTACTATATAATCGAAGATTCATTTAATCCAGAAAATTCAGATTTTGATAATCTAAAAGAAGACGTAAACACAGAAGTTAATTTTATATATAAACGCGAAGATGGTTTATATGAAAATGTTACAGACGATAAATTGTTTGAAAAATTATCAAAATTAGTAACACTTGATTATATTGCCGGAAATAATCCATTAGTTAGTTTAGAAGATTAATTGAAATAGCTAAAATATGGGGAAAAATCAATAAAATTTGTTGACTTTAAATAATAAAGATGATAAAATGTTATACGCTAATGTAATTTGGAAGAATATTGCATTAGCGTATATTTATTTTATAAAAAGAGCGGAGGTGAAAAATAAAATATGCCAACAATTAACCAATTAGTAAGAAAGAGCAGAAAATCAACAAAAGCAAAATCTACAGCTCCAGCATTACAAAGAGGATGGAACTCAAAGAAAAACAGAGTTACTAATAGTAGATCACCACAAAAAAGAGGTGTTTGCACTGTAGTTAAAACTGTTACTCCAAAGAAGCCAAACTCAGCTTTAAGAAAAGTTGCAAGGGTTAGATTATCTAATGGATTTGAAGTTACTTCTTATATTCCAGGTGAAGGACACAACCTACAAGAGCACAGTGTTGTTCTTATAAGAGGTGGTAGGGTTAAAGATATCCCAGGTGTTAGATATCACATTATTAGAGGAACTTTAGATACAGCAGGTGTTAAAGACAGAATGCAAGCAAGATCTAAATATGGAGCAAAAAAACCTAAAAAATAAAATCTAGGAAATTGATTTACTAATAGTGCATATTTTATTTATTTTAAAGTTACCTTAGAAATAGATAGATTCGCACTATTACGGGAAAGTGAAATAATCTTTCCAGAGTACCTTTTAATGTTAGAAGTTAACATTAAGTAAAAATCTAAAAGGAGGGAAGTATAGTGCCAAGAAGAGGAATTATAACAAAAAGAGATGTTTTACCAGATCCAATATACAATAGTAAAGTTGTTACAAAATTAATTAACAACATAATGTTAGATGGTAAAAAATCTGTAGCTCAAAAAATAGTATATGATGCTTTTGATATTGTTAAAGAAAAAGAACAAAAAGATCCATTAGAAGTTTTTGAAGCTGCATTAGAAAATGTAATGCCAGTTCTTGAAGTTAAAGCTAGAAGAGTAGGTGGAGCTACATATCAAGTTCCAATCGAAATCAGACCTGAAAGAAGACAAACTTTAGGTTTAAGATGGTTAGTAACTTATGCTAGAAATAGACATGAAAAAACTATGTCTGAAAAACTAGCTGGTGAAATTATCGATGCTGTTAACGGAAACGGCGGAGCATTTAAGAAGAAAGAAGATACTCATAGAATGGCTGAAGCTAATAAGGCTTTTGCTCACTACAAATGGTAGAATTTTTATTAAAATCAGCAATCTGCACATTTTCAGTTACCAATTTAAACTTCGACGTACCTATGTACGCCTTCAGCTTAAATTGACAACTAAAAATGCACATCTCACTAATTTTAATAAAAATTCAGATATATGAAGATATATTAAAAAATGAGAAAGTAAAATATATGCGGTATACGAGTATAAAATAAATAGCAATTTAATGAGATAATATACAAATAATAATTAAGAGACCTAGGAAGGAGGAAAAAGGAAAATGGCAGGAAGACAATACCCACTTGAGAGAACAAGAAATATAGGAATAGTTGCTCACATTGATGCTGGTAAAACAACAACAACTGAGAGAATATTATTCTATACAGGAAAAACTCATAAAATAGGTGAAGTTCACGAAGGTGCTGCTACAATGGACTGGATGGAACAAGAACAAGAAAGAGGTATTACAATTACTTCTGCTGCTACAACATGTTTCTGGAAGAACAATAGAATAAACATTATTGATACTCCTGGACACGTTGATTTTACAGTTGAAGTTCAAAGATCTTTAAAAGTTCTTGACGGTTCAGTTACAGTTTTAGCTGCAAAAGGTGGAGTTCAACCACAAACTGAAACTGTTTGGAGACAGGCAGATAAATATAATGTACCAAGAATGGTATATGTAAATAAAATGGATATTACTGGAGCAAACTTTATGCTTTGCGTTGATCAATTAAGAAATAGATTAAAAGCAAATGCTGTTCCAATCCAATTACCAATTGGTGCAGAAGATCAATTTAAAGGTATAGTTGATTTGATTAACATGAAAGCTTATATTCATAAAGATGATTTAGGAAAAGAAATCGAAGAAACAGATATACCTGCTGATATGCAAGATTTAGCAAAAGAATACCGTGAGAAAATGGTAGAAGCAGTTGCTGAACAAGATGAAGAATTAATGATGAAATATTTAGATGGTGAAGAACTAACAGAAGAAGAAATCAAAAAAGGATTAAGAACAGGAACAATTTCAAATACAATAGTTCCAGTTACTTGTGGTTCTTCATATAAAAATAAAGGTGTTCAAGAATTATTAAATGCCATAGTTGATTATATGCCATCACCACTAGATATTGCTCATATAAAAGGAAAAACATTAGATGGAGAAGATGTAGAAGCAAAAACTTCTGATTCAGAACCATTTGCTGCATTAGCATTTAAAATTGCTACAGACCCATTTGTTGGAAAACTATGTTTCTTCAGAGTTTATTCTGGAGTATTAGAGTCTGGATCAACAGTTTTAAATTCTAGTAAAGATAAAAAAGAAAGAGTTGGTAGAATTCTTCAAATGCATGCAAATCACAGAGAAGATATTGATAAAGTATATGCTGGTGATATTGCAGCAGCAGTTGGATTAAAAGATGTTACAACAGGAAACACTTTATGTGATCCAGAACATCCAATAATTCTTGAATCTATGGAATTCCCAGAACCAGTTATTGATATAGCTATCGAACCAAAAGATAAGGCTGCACAAGAAAAAATGGGAATTGCTTTAGCAAAACTTGCTGAAGAAGATCCAACATTCAAAGCTTATACAAATCAAGAGACAGGTCAAACTATTATCGCTGGTATGGGTGAACTTCACCTAGATATCATCGTTGATAGATTAAAGAGAGAATTCAAAGTTGAATGTAATGTAGGTAAACCACAAGTTGCTTACAAAGAAACAATTAGAAATAAAGTTAAAGTTCAAGGAAAATTCATCAGACAATCTGGTGGTAAAGGACAATATGGTGACGTTTGGTTTGAAATGGAACCATTAGAGCCAGGTAAAGGTATAGAATTTGAGAGCAAAATTGTTGGTGGTGCTGTTCCAAAAGAATATATCAAACCTATTGAACAAGGTATGAGAGAAGCTGCTGAAACTGGTGTCTTAGCTGGATATCCTGTTATAGACTTTAAAGTTTCATTAGTAGATGGATCTTATCACGAAGTTGACTCTTCAGAAATGGCATTCAAGATTGCTGCTTCTATGGCTTTCAAAGAAGGTTGTAAACAAGCTAAATCAGTTATATTAGAGCCTATAATGAAAGTTGATATAACAGTTCCAGAAGAATATATGGGAGATGTTATAGGAGATATAAACTCTAGACGTGGTAGAATGGAAGGTATGGAAGGAAATGATGGAATGCAAGACATACATGCATTTATTCCATTATCTGAAATGTTTGGATATGCTACTGACTTACGTTCAAAAACACAAGGAAGAGGAACATATTCAATGGAACCTTCTCATTATGAAGAAGTTCCAAAATCTGTTCATGATGCAATTGTTTCTTCAAGAGCTAAAAAAGAAGAATAATTTGTATTATGATAAATTTAAAAATAATTATTGCATTTTTGTTGAAAATAGTATAGAATGCAAATGCTAACTAAAATAGTTATTAAATTTTAAAATTTAAATAAAAAACAAAAAAAAGGAGGAATTTTCAAATGGCTAAAGCTAAATTTGAAAGAACAAAACCACACGTTAACATTGGTACAATCGGACATGTTGACCATGGTAAAACAACAACAACAGCTGCTATTACTAAATACTTAAGCTTATTAGGAAAAGCTAAATTTGAAGCATATGACCAAATTGATGGTGCACCAGAAGAAAAAGCTAGAGGAATCACAATTAATACAGCTCACGTTGAATATGAAACAGATAAGAGACATTATGCTCACGTTGACTGCCCAGGTCATGCTGACTATGTAAAGAACATGATCACAGGTGCTGCTCAAATGGATGGTGCTGTATTAGTAGTTTCTGCTGCTGATGGACCAATGCCACAAACTAGAGAGCATATATTACTTGCTAGACAAGTTGGTGTTAAATATATCGTTGTTTATTTAAATAAATGCGATATGGTTGATGATCCAGAATTACTTGAATTAGTTGAAATGGAAGTTAGAGATTTATTAACAGAATATGAATTTCCAGGAGACGAAATTCCAATCGTAAAAGGATCTTCATTAAAAGCATTAGAGAGCACATCAACAGATCCTAACGATCCTGTTTATGCTCCAATTAAAGAATTATTAGACGCTATAGACAGCTATATTCCAACACCAGATAGACCAACTGACCAACCATTCTTAATGCCAGTTGAAGATGTATTCTCTATCACAGGTAGAGGAACAGTTGCAACAGGTAGAGTAGAAAGAGGAGTTGTAAAACTATCTGACGAAGTTGAAATTGTTGGTTTAAAACCACAATCAAGCAAAACTGTTGTTACAGGTGTTGAAATGTTTAGAAAATTATTGGATCAAGCTGAAGCTGGTGACAACATTGGTGTTCTTTTAAGAGGTGTTCAAAGAAACGAAGTTGAAAGAGGCCAAGTTCTTGCAAAACCAGGATCAATTCATCCACATACAAAATTTAAATCACAAGTTTATATCCTAACTAAAGAAGAGGGTGGAAGACATACACCATTCTTTAATGGATACAGACCACAATTCTATTTCAGAACAACAGACGTTACAGGTGTTATTGAATTACCTGCTGGAACAGAAATGGTTATGCCAGGTGATCACGTTGATATGACAATTGAACTTATTACTCCAATCGCTATCGAAAAAGAATTAAGATTCGCTATTCGTGAAGGTGGACGTACAGTAGGTTCAGGAGTTGTTTCTGAAATTATCCAATAATAAATATTATAAAATATTTTCAAGGGCTATTTAAAATAGTCCTTGTTTTTTTTGTCTTTTATTTCAGATAAATATAACAATATAATTACAAGATTTCATTTAAAATACATTTATTTACATTTTTCGACGCAAATGATATAGTATAGAAAATGGGCGCAAGTAGCGTTTTTTAAGGAGGTTAGAAATATGGGATTTATTAAAGCATTTGCAGGTGCTCTTGGAGGAACATTTGCAGATCAATGGAAAGATTTTTATGCTCCAATGCCTAATGTTCCAGGAACTGCAGCAATTTTTCAAGCAGTACCACAAGGAACAAACGCAGGTCGTGGAGAAAATACAAAAGGATCAGAAAATATTATTTCAAATGGAAGTAAAATAGTAGTGCCAGAAGGTACAGCTCTTATCACATTACAAGATGGAGCAATTACTGGATGTATAACAGAACCAGGTGGATTTGTTTATACTAGTGATGATCCTAATTCTAGATCAATATTTGCAGGAGATGGATTATTAACATCTACTCTAGGACAAAGCTGGGAAAGATTTAAATTTGGAGGTCAACCAGGTGCTCAACAAACAGCTTTCTATGTTAATTTAAAGGAAATACCTAATAATCGTTTCGGAACTCAATCTGAAATATATTGGGATGATGCATATTTAAATGCACAAGTTGGAGCTGTAACAAGAGGTACATACACATTAAGAATAGTAGATCCTTTATTATTTATAAAGAATTTTGTTCCATCAGCTTATTTACAACCAGGTGCTGCTATATTTGATTTTGCTGATATGGATAATGATGCAGGAGCTCAACTTTTTAATGAAGTTGTTGGTAGTTTATCTGCTGCATTTTCAAATTATACAAACGATCCTAGTAAAGGGAATCGTATAACTAAAATCCAAGGAGATCAAATTGGATTTGCTCAAAGCTTATCACAAGCTGTTGAAGATGGATACCAATGGAAGTCTGATAGAGGACTTGAAATTGTTAAAGTTGCTTTACAAGCAATTGAATATGATGAAGATACTAAAGCTCTATTAAGTGATGTTAAAAAGGCAGATGCTTTAGCAGGTGCTAGAGGAAATTCATTTATGCAACAATCTGTTGCTCGTGGATTCCAAGCAGCTGGAGAAAATGGAGGAAACGCTGGAGGAATGGCATTTATGGGAATGGGAATGAATGCTGTAGGTGGAGCTGTAAGTGGATTACAACAACCTGTATATCAACAACCAATGCAACAACAACCAATGCAACAACAACCAATGTATCAACAACCAATGCAACAGCAACCAATGCAACAGCAACCAATGCAACAACAGCCAATGCAACAACAACCAATGCAACAAGAACCAGTACAACAACAACCAGCACAACAAGAACCAGTGCAACAACCAGCTCAACCTGTTCAAGAGCCAGCTCAAGGAACAGCACAACCAGCTGAAGAAGATCCATATGAAAAACTAGCTAAAATGAAAAAATTAGTAGAGCAGGGAGTTATATCTCAAGAAGAATTTGATCAAGCTAAGCATAAACTTTTGGGGGTGTAGACCATGAGTGAAGTTACAAATGATGAACCAAGAATTGTACAAACAGATGTAGGGGCAAAAGATGGGCAAAATAAATGCCCAAAGTGTGGAGCAACAGATATTTCTTTAAATGTCAAAACAGGTTTATTAAGATGCAATTATTGTAGATATGAATTTTCACCAGAAAAAATTGAAGGTATGGAAGAAAACATAAGTAATCTCGAAGGAGAAGTCATGGGTTCTGGTACTCAGGATATCCAACAAGACACAAGTGATTTAGTTACTTTCAAGTGTAGTAGCTGTGGTGCAGAAGTTGTAATAGATACAGCTGAATCAACACAGGCTAGATGCCACTGGTGTAGAAATACTTTATCTGTTAATCAACAAATACCAAATGGTAGTGTTCCTGATATTGTTTTACCATTTAAAGTCTCTAAAGATGAGGCTAAACAACAAATAGAACAATTTGTTGGAAAAAGAAAATTTTTTGCACATCCAAAATTTACAGAGGAATTTACTACAGATAATATTATGGGTGTTTATTTCCCATATATGGTAGTTGATGTAAATGCACATGCTTCTTTGCGTGGACAAGGGGAGCATGAGGTTAGAAGATACTTTGAAGGTTCTGGAAATAATAGAAGAATGTGTTATGATGCTGATTTATATGATGTTGGACGTGAATTTGATTTAACAATTAATGGATTAACTGTTGAATCAAGTGCAGATAAGTTAGATACACATTCATCACAAAAAACAAATAATGTTATTAATGCAATTATGCCATTTGATGTAGAAAATAGTGTTAAATGGAATTCAAATTATATAAAAGGTTATACTTCTGAAAAACGTGATACTAATATAGACCAATTACGACCAATTGTTAGTACTCAGTCAAAAGATATAGCTAGATTTTCAGCAAATGATACTATAAAAGATTATAACCGTGGAGTAAGATGGGAGAGTGAGAATTTTACTGTAAAAGGACAACAATGGAAAGCTGCATATTTACCAGTTTGGTTATATAGTTATAGACAAGTTGTTGATGATAAAAATGCTGTACTTCATTATGTTGCAGTTAATGCTAGAACAAAAGAAACAATGGGAAGTGTACCTATATATATGCCTAAATTATTGGGCGTTTCTGTAGCAGTAGAGGTTTTAGGAATAATAATGATGATAATCACAGCAATGATGGAATTTAGATTAAGTTTTATATTTCTATTAACTGGATTTATCTATTTCTTCTTAATGTATTTAAAATATAGAAATTCAGATGCTAGACATCATTATGAAACTGAAACAAAAACTCAAATGTCTAATTTACAAAAAGGAGATAGATTAATAAAAAGAGAAACAGGACTATCAAATTCAATGATTTCTGGTGCTAATAATAAAAAAGTTTCGGGGCAAACAATTTCGGAAAAAGCCATGGGTACAATTAATGATATTATAAAATAATAATGGTTCAAAATTATTTGTAATTTAAATATATGTAATATATGGGCACATACTTTCATAGTATGTGCTTTTGTTATATTATAGGAAAGTTCTCCGAATTTCCTATAATATAAAGGCTTCGTCCAATTTGCCCTTAGATTATTCAATAAATTAAAATATTTCTTGACTTTTATTATAGTAGCATAATAAAATAAATATATGATATTTAAAAAGGAAAAATAGCATATATTGTTGTATAGTTAATAATATTATTTAACATATACAATGTTTTTTTAATATGATGGAAAAACAGTAGTTGTTATTTATTTTAAATCTTAGAAAGGATTTAGATTAATATGAAAATACTTTTAGATGCAATGGGAGGAGATAATGCACCAGATGCTACTATAAAAGGTGCAGTTAAAGCAATTAATCAAGTAAAAGCAGAAGTTGTTTTAATTGGTCAAGAAGATGTTATAAGAAACAAATTTAAAGAATTCTATAATAAATCTCCTGAAGAAATATCTGACAGGCTAATAATTAAAAATGCAACAGAAATTATCGAAATGGAAGATGTTCCTACAATGGCAATCAAACATAAAAAAGATTCTTCAATGGTTGTAGGATTTAGAATGCTAAAAGAAGATGAGGGAGATGTTTTTATTTCCGCTGGTAATTCAGGAGCATTACTTACAGGTGCTACCCTTTTAGTAGGAAGAATCAAAGGGATTGATAGACCAGCATTAGCAGGAATTTTACCAGCTTATAAAAGTCAACTTTTGTTAATTGATTCTGGAGCAAATACTAATTGTAAACCAATTAACTTATTACAATTTGCACTTATGTCTACAATTTATTTGCGTAATACATATGGAATTGAAAAACCTACTATTGGATTATTGAATATTGGAACTGAAGAAACAAAAGGTAATGATTTGACCAAGGAGTCATATTTATTATTAAAAGAAAAATCTGAAGAATTAGGAATAAATTTTGTTGGAAATGTAGAGGGAAGAGAGGCCTTTTCTGGCGAAATAGATGCGATTGTAACAGATGGATTTACAGGAAATATATTCTTAAAAGCTATAGAAGGTTTAGGTAAATTTGTAAAAAGATCTCTTACTGAAAGCTTGAAAAAGAATATATTTTCTACTATAGCTGCAATTCCTTCATTGCCTGCAATTAATAGGTTTGCAGCATCCGTAGATTATAAATCATATGGTGGAGCATTATTCTTAGGAGTAAAAAAACCTGTTGTTAAAGCTCATGGAAGTAGTGATGAAGAATTATTTGAATTTACAATTAAGCAAGCAGAAAAATTTGTGGAAAATAAAGCAGTTCCAAAGATGATAGAAGAATTTGATAAAATAAATAAAAATAATGCTTGACATTTTATAAGCTATATAATAATAATATTACAAGTCATATTTAAAAAATGGAGGTGTACAGTAAGATGAATACAGAAGATGTTTTTGATAAAGTTAAAGAGATTATTGTTGAACAACTTGGCGTTGCAGAAGCTTCAGTAACAATGGAAGCATCATTTATTGATGATCTAGGAGCTGATTCTTTAGACATAGTTGAATTGGTTATGGCTTTAGAAGAAGAATTTGATATCGAAATACCAGATGCTGATGCTGAAAAAGTTACAACAGTTGGTGATGTAGTTGAATATATAAAAGAAAATGTTTAGTATAAAAGAGGAGTAACATTGTTACTTCTTTTTTTATCAGATAAGATTTGTTTTTCGATTTTATCTTGCTTAAATAAAATTTTAGTGAGTTATCATCTAGTGTAAGTATATTAGATAGCTCACTATTTTTTATTATACATCTAATTAATGTTTACATAATTTTTAAAATTTGCTATAATGATAAAGTAAAATTTAATTAAATAATTATCAAATATTACTTGATAAAAGTTTTATAAGGTAATAAAATGCTTAAAGGTGGTAAAACATATGAATTTAGAAAATTTTGAAAATAACATTGGTTATTATTTTAATAATAAGGATTTACTTAAAGAAGCATTAACACATACATCATATGCATATGAAAATAAAGTAGAAAGTAATGAAAGATTAGAATACTTAGGTGATAGTATATTAGAGTTTGTAATAAGTGAATTTTTATTTTTAAAATATAAAAATTTATCTGAGGGAGAAATGACTAAAGTTAGGGCAAATGTTGTTTGCGAAGATAGCTTATTTAAAATAGCACAAAAGCATAATTTTAGTGATTTCTTATATTTAGGTAATAGTGAAAAACATTCTCAAAATAGTAAAAAAGCACTTATGGCAGATAGTGTTGAAGCAGTCATTGCTGCAATTTTTTTAGATAGTAATTTGGAGAATGCTAAGAAATTTATTATTAATAATCTAGAAAAAACTGTAGAAATTTCAAGTAAAAATGTTGGAATGAAAGATTATAAAACAGTTTTACAGGAAAAATTACAAGTTAATGGGGAAGTAAAAATACAATATACTGTTACAAGAGAAGATGGTCCAGATCATGATAAAACTTTTATTGTAGAAGTTAGTTGCGATGGAAAAGTTTTAGCTGAAGGACAAGGTAAAAATAAGAAAAATGCTGAAATGGAAGCGGCTAAAAAGGCACTTGAAAAAATGTAGTTTTAGAGTAATTGTAGAAGGGGATGAAGTAATATGAAAAAACAATATATAATTCCTATATTTGTTCCACATTTGGGATGCCCTAATGATTGTACTTTCTGTAATCAAAAGATTATTAGTGGTCAAACTAAAGATGTTACACCAGATGATGTAAGAAAAACTATAGAATATTACTTAAAAAATTTTAATGTATCTAGTAAAAATATTGAAGTTGCGTTTTTTGGAGGAAGCTTCTCAGGAATTGAAAGAGAAAAACAAGAAGCTTTACTAAAAGTTGCACATGAATATATTGTTTCAAAAAAAATTGGAAGTATAAGAATTTCTACAAGGCCAGATTATATAGATAAGGAAGAATTAAAATTCTTAAAAAGATATGGTGTAAAAACAATTGAATTAGGAGTTCAATCTACAAATGACTACATTTTAAAAAGATGTAAGAGAAATCATACTTTTGATGATGTAAAAAAAGCTTCTAGAATGATTAGGATGAGAGGATTTACATTAGGACATCAAATGATGGTTGGACTTCCTGAAAGTAATTTATTAGATGAAATTCGTACAGCGAAAGATTTAATAAAATTAAGACCTAAAATTGTTAGAATATATCCTGTATTAGTTTTAAAAGGCACGGAACTAGAAAAAGAGTTTAATGAGGGGATATATGTTCCACTTTCAGTTGAACAAGCTGTGGAGAGATGTAAAGAATTATGCTATTTATTTGAAAAGAAAAAAATTAAAGTTATAAGAATTGGATTACAATCAACAGATACTATTTCAGATATTTCAAAAAATGAAAATAGTGAGGTAGTAGCAGGACCATATCATGAAACATTTAGACAACTAATAGATTCATCAATAGCATATGATAAGATTGTTAATATAATTAAAAGTTACAATGTTAAAGTAAAGGAAGTAGAGATCGTAACTAATCCTGAGAACGTAAATAATGTAGTAGGATATAAAAAAGAAAATATTGAAAAGTTAAAAGAATATTATGATGTTAATGCAAAGGTAAAAGCTGATCCTAAATTAAGAAATGGAATTATAAAAGTGCAAATTAAGAAAATCTACACAGACTTTTTAGATGAAAATGAAAATGTATAAAAGATTATTAAACACCTATACTAAACGTATAGGTGTTTTTATATGAAAAATAATAAATTAGTTAAAGATATATTATTAACAATATTAGGTACATTCCTGGCTGGATTTGGAATGGCAAGTTTCTTACTTCCAAACAAACTATCATCAGGTGGTTTTACAGGAATTGCAACTATATTTTATTATCTTTTTAATTTTAATGTTGGATTAGTAGTTTTAGTTTTAAATATTCCCTTTTTTATTTTGGCTTTTTTTAGATTAGGGAAAAAATTTTTATTTAAGACATTAATTGGAACCTTTTTATTGTCTGCTTTTTTAGATATTTTCGAGTATATGCCGTTACTGACTAATGATAGATTACTTTCTTCTATTTATGGAGGAGTATTAGTTGGTATAGGAACTGCTTTAATATTTAAAGCTCATACTTCAACTGGTGGAAGTGATTTAATTGTACAGATATTACGTTCATATAAAATCAAAATTTCTAGTGGAAAACTGCTAAACTTAATTGATATTAGTGTAGTTGTATTAAATGTAATGTTTTTTAGAGAGTTTGAAATTGGTTTATATTCAGCTATTGCAATATTAATTGTTGGAATGATGATTGATATTATTTTTGAAGGAACTAATTTTTCAAAGTTAATTTTTATAGTATCAGATAAAAATGAAAAAATAATAGAAATGATAAATAGTGAGTTAGATAGTGGTGCAACGGAACTATATGGAAAAGGGGCTTATCTAAATGAAAATAAGATAATAATAATGAGTGTTATGAACAGAAGAGAGATACCGGCTTTAAGAGAGAAAATAAATGAAATTGATAAAAAAGCCTTTTTAGTTGTCACAAATGCACGTGAAGTGTATGGACTTGGATTTAAAAATATCGAATAAAAATATTCTTGATTATATTTTTGGTTGGTATTATATTATAAACATAGAATATAATTTCAAAAAGGAATGGTGCATGATGAAAGAACAAAAATTAATTTTAAAGAATGTTGATTGTTTTGAACTTGATCATATTTTTGATTGTGGTCAATGTTTTAGATGGAATAAACAAGAAGATGGTTCATATATTGGGGTAATTAGTAGCGGTGTTTTAAGAGTTTCTAAAAATAAGAAGGATGTTATTTTTGAAGGAATTCTTGAAGGTGATATTAATTCCATAGTTTATGATTATTTTGATTTAGGAACAGATTATAATAAATTCAAAAAAGTTTTATCACAGATAGATAATAACATGAAGAAAAGTGTTGAATTTGGTTCTGGAATTAGAATATTAAATCAAAATTTATGGGAAATGATAATTTCTTTTATTATTTCTGCAAACAATAATATTCCAAGAATAAAGGGGATTATAGAAAGAATTTCTAAAAAGGTTGGAAAAAAAGTACAATGGAATGGAGTGGAGTATTATTTATTTCCAACTGTTGAGGAACTTTCAAATTTGACTGTATCAGACTTAAGATCTCTTGGTACTGGATTTAGGGATAAAAGAATTTATAAAACTACAGAAATGATTCTTAAAAAGGAAATTGATTTAGAAAAGCTGGAAATGTCAAACAATACTGAGGAGATTAGAGATGAATTATTAAAATTAGATGGAGTAGGAGAGAAAGTTGCTGATTGTATAATGCTTTTTGCTCTTAAGAGGTTTGATGCTTTTCCAATTGATGTTTGGGTTCGAAGGGTTATGAATACTTTGTATATACATAATGAGGATGAAACAAAGGTTAGTAAAAAGGATATTAAAGAAACTGCAAATAATTTATTTGGAGATATTCAAGGAATTGCTCAACAGTACTTATTTTATTGGGCAAGAAGTAATTTTTAATTCTAAATTCTAAATTTTAAAGTTTTAAGTTTGTTAATAAAAAAGTAAGAATGTTTTTGTCTTCCTTGCTGTCGCAGCTTACAGATTATAAAAGACTAGTTTGTAAGCTGCTTCAATCGCACTTCGCTACGCTACGTTTGGTCGCTGCGCGTCAGAAAAAAACATTCTTATTTTTTTATTATAAAAATAAGTGTAGAAAATATTTTTATCTTCCTTGCTGTTGCAACTTTCAGATTATAAGAAAACTACTCTGTAAGCTACTTCAATCGCACTTCGCTACGCTACGTTTGGTCGCTGCGCGTCAGAAAAAAATTATTTTTACTTTTTTTCTTATATTCATATATAGAAAATAAAACTTTTTTATTTTTATTGTTATAACAGTTTCTAGATTATAAAAAACTAGTATGTAACTTGTTTCAATTGAACTTCACTCTGCGTTGCTTAGCCGTTGTACATCATAAAAAATTATTTTAAAGGTTATTAAGAACAAAATGTAGTAATAAATAAAGAAATTTTTACTTTTTTATTAACTAGTACGAAGAATTAAAAATAATTGAGAAAATATTTTAATTAAATCTATTTTTTATGGGAATGATAAAAAATAGAGGTGAGATAATGAGTTCAATTTGGGTAAATTCTCTTGAATATAAAAATTCTTTTGATAGGTTAGCAAGGGATATTGAGACTGATGTTTGTATTATTGGTGCAGGAATATTTGGATTAACCACTGCTTACTATTTGAGTAAACTTGGTTATAAAGTCACTGTTATTGAGAGAGGAAAAGTTTCAAGGAAAACTACTGCGAAAACAACAGCTAAAATTACTAGTCAACATGGACTTATTTATAAATACTTGATAGATTCCCAAGGAAAGGAATTGGCTAAACAGTATCTTAATGCAAATGAGAAGGCTATAAAAAATATAAAAGAGATAATTGATAATGAAAAAATTGATTGTGATTTTGAATTCCAAAATAGTTATGTGTATACGACAGATAGTAAGGAAATAGGAAAGATACGATTAGAAAATGAATCGGTTAATTCTCTTGGTTTTCAGAGTGAATTTGTTACTAATACTGAATTACCTTTTGAAATTTTTGGAGCAATTAAATTTCCAAATCAAGCACAGTTTAATCCGTTGAAATATGTAGATGGACTTGTGAAAAGTATATTAAATAATTCTGGAAAAATATACACGGACACTATTGTGTATGATGTAGATGAGAAAGATGGTGGATTGGTTACTTATACCAAAAATAATAAGGTAAAATCTAAATATGTTGTAATTGCATCACATTATCCATTTGTAAATAAACTTGGTTATTATTTTTTGAAAATGTATCAGTCTACTTCATATGTAATTGCTGTAGATATCGGTGATGATTGTTTTGATGGAATGTATATAAATACAACAGATCCGATTTTTTCGTATAGATTTGCAAATTTTAATGGAAAAAGGATCTTGTTAGTTGGTGGTGCAGATCATAAGACTGGTGCTAATATCGATCTTACAAATGCTTATCAAATATTGGAAAGTGAGGTTAAAAAGTATTATTCAAAGGCAAAGGTTCTTTATAGGTGGAATACTGAAGATTGCATTACTTTAGATAAAATCCCTTATATTGGGGAATTTTCAAATTTTATGAATAATGTTTTTGTTGGAACTGGTTTTAATAAATGGGGAATGACTTCATCTAATGTTGCTGCCAATATAATTAAGGATAAGATACTTGGCGTTGAAAACAAGTATGAAGATGTATTTAAATCAACGAGGCTTCATCCAATAAAAAATAGTACAGAATTTGGAAATATGATTAAAGAGTCTACAAATTCTCTTATTTTGAATAAATTTAAAATTCCAGAAGAAGATGTTATAAAAATTAAAAAGGGAGAGGGAAAGGTTTTAGAGTATGATAATTACAAGTTTGGAGTTTATAAAGATGAATCTGGGAAAGTGCATGTCGTAAAACCTATTTGTACTCATTTAGGTTGTTTATTAAATTGGAATAATCTTGATAAAACATGGGATTGCCCGTGCCATGGTTCAAGATTTGACTATACAGGAAAAAATCTTTATGATCCTGCAATAAAAGATCTAGAAAATTATACGTTTTAAATTAGTATATTGAGTATATAAAAAGATATGCTTTAGTCATATTAAGAGACTATAAGCATATCTTTTATTATCTAATAGGAAAGTGCTGCGCATTTCCTATTAGATAAAGGCTTCGCCACAAATCCACACAAAATTTCTAAAGAAATTTTGGCGGACGAACAATTAACGCGGACTTTGCAATGAAATTAAATAGTATGATATATAAAAATGTCCGCTATTGTTCTATCAATTTATAAAATTTAATTTATTGGTTTTTTCTCTCCTGACGCAATCATTTCATCTATTAATTGAGCAATTACTTTTCTTTCGTCATATGGGTATTTAACATGATTTCTTTCAAGATATAAATCGTGTCCAAGTCCTGGAATTACAATTATATCATCAGGTGTTGCAACTTCAATTGCATGTCTGATTCCTTCTGTTCTATCAACAATAATTGTATAATCTCCACCAGATTTTTTTACACCAACTTCAATGTCTTGTAAAATTTTTAATGGATCTTCTGTACGAACTTGGTCTGACATTAATATTGTATAATCTGCAAGTCTACCAGAAATTTCTCCCATGATAGGACGTTTTTTACTATCTCTGTCTCCACCAACACCCCAAGCGCAAATTAATCTTCCTTTACAGTATGATCTTACAGATTCTAATATACTTTGCAAGCTAGATGGTGTATGTGCGTAGTCAATTAAAATTGTTAATCCTAATTTATTAGGAACCAATTCATTTCTTCCAAGAACTCTCAAGTCTTTTAGTGCTGTTCTCATTTCATCTGGAGTAACACCAAATTCATGTGCTACACTTATAGCTCCTAATGAATTATATACACTAAATTTTCCTGGAATAGGAACTTCAAATTTTTCATCTTTTCCATCAATTCTAACAGAGAAATCAATAACTGATGGTGTAATTTTTAATGTATCTTTTTCAGCTACAATATCAGCTGGATTTTCTAGTCCAAATGTTTTAAATTTACATGTTTTATTTCTATCTTTTATTGTCATAACTGTTTTATCATCTGCATTTATAAATCCTATTGAACACATATCAAATAGTTTGCATTTGCAGTCAAAATATTCTTCCATGTTTGCATGTTCATTTTTGCTAATGTGATCTTCTGTTAAATTTGTAAAAACACCTACATCAAAATCACAGCCAGTTACTCTATCAAGTTTTAGAGCTTGAGAAGAGACTTCAATTATAGCAACATCAACATGTTCATCTGCCATTTTTGCAAAATGCTTTTGAATTTCGACACTTTCTGGAGTTGTTCTATCAGTATCTTCGATTTTTTCATCTCCGATATATACTGCAATACTACCAATTAATCCAACTTTTAATCCATGAGCTTCTAAAAGTGATTTAATCATAAAAGTTGTTGTTGTTTTTCCCTTTGTTCCTGTAACACCAATTAATTTAAATTTTTTTGATGGGTTATCATATAAATTACAACTTGTAATAGCTAAAGCTCTTCTTGTATTTCCAGCTTTAACATATGTAAGGGAGTTAGGTAAACTTGATATATCGACATCGTCTTCTACAATAGCAGCTACTGCGCCATTTTTGATGGCTGAATCTATATATTCAAGACCATTTTGAGAGTAACCATTTATTGCAACAAATAATCCGCCTTCCTTAATTTTTCTTGAGTCTGAATGTATATTTGTTATATCTAAATTTAGATTATTAACACTTTCTTTAATTTCAAGACCATTTAATATTTCATTTAATTTCATAGATAATCCCCCCTTTACAAAGATTACTATGCGCTTATTATATACCCTACTAAATTTTTTGTACATTATTTTTTGCATAATTCTACAAAAAATGGTATAATCTATGAAATGTTTTAGTCGAATAATGACAGTGAATAGAGAATATTTTTTTAGTAAATTTGCGCAAGGTTTATTTAAAACCTTGTGCAAATATTTAATGTTTAAAAGTCCAATAATATTTACTATATAATTATAAAAACGTAAATTTAAGAAAAATGAAGAAAAAACGGGAAAAATGTAAAAAGTTAATTAGAAATCATTATTTAAATATAATAGTTAGGACTTCTAATATGATGAGTTAAGTTTTTTTCAAAATTGACTTTATTTTCTATATCAGTTATAATTATAATTGTGGGAATTGGACTACTTGGGTACGACAAAAAATAGGAGGAATTATGAAAAGAGAACTTAACATAGGCATCGGGTTTGTTACAGGAAGGTCAAATGTATGTAGCCTTATAAACAGCTATTACAAGTATATTAAAGAACAAATGAAAATTTTTGATAGAAAGGTAAATATTGTATTTTACATTTTATTTGATTTAAAATACCAGGGAACAGATAGAGAAGAATTCTATCAATTAAAGCCAGAAGTCTTTGAAGAAGAAGGAATCACTGTAAAATATATTACTCCAGAAGATATTGAACAAAGAAAAGAGAAAATAAAAGATTATTATAAATTAAGTATAGAAGAACTTGATTTGATATTTGGTAACGGACATGCTAGAGGAAGAAATACTGTTATGTATTATGCATATCAAGATAAAATGGATTATTTACTTTTTTGGGATGATGATGAATATCCTGTCGCATGTGTAAAAAATGAAGATGAAACAATCACTTGGAAAATACAAGCTAATGTTTCAAAACATATAGAATATATGGAAAAGGAAAAAGCAGATATCACTATTGGATATCATTGTGGATATATTTCACCTATACCATATATGAGCTATGAGACTGAAGAGGAAGAAAAAGTAATTACTGACTTTATTGAGTCAATTAGTAATGAAATTGTTTCTTGGAAGTCAATTAAAGAAAAGTTTGAAAAAAATAATGGTGTCACATATGCAGACGATAAAATCTCAGATGGAGAAGGTGCATACGAACAACAGAAAGAAAACGGAAGAAAGTTTGTTGCTGGTTCAACATTATGTATAAATTTAAACCATATAAGAAAAATACCTGCCTTTTATAATCCACCAGAAGCTAGAGGAGAAGATACTTTCTTTTCTATGGGAATTGGAGATTTAAAAGTTATAAAAGTGCCAGTATATCATTTTCATGATGGATTTTTAAAATGCAGAGAAATAATGGAGAATAGTTTCCCAACAAAATTAAAACTTATAAAATCATCAGACAAAACTGTTGAAAAAAGATTTTATAAAGCTTGTTTAGGTTGGATAAAGTATAAACCATTATTAATGTATCTAATGGATTCAGAACATTATAAAGAACAAATGGAAGTTACTCATAGAAAATTAAAAAGAAGTATAAAGAAAATAGACTCTTTATATGAAAAATATAATTTTACTAATTTATTAGATGCACTAGAAAAATATGATCAAGATGTTGAAAAACATTACCAAGAATTTCTTGATACAAACAGAGTATGGAAGAAACTAAAAAAGAAATTTGAAGAATAGGAAAATAATTATGAATGAAAAAAAAATTAGTGTTATTATTCCAATGTACAATTCAGAAAAATATATAGCTAAGTGTTTAGATAGCATTATTTCACAAAACTATGAAAATTTAGAGATTATTGTTGTCAATGATGGTTCAAAAGATTCTTCAAAAGAAATATGTGAAGAATATGTGAAAAAAGATAGTAGAATAAGATTAATTAATACAGAAAATAGAGGAGCTGGAAGTGCAAGAAATACTGGACTTGATGCTTCTACTGGCGAGATTATTGGTTTTATTGATAGTGATGATTACATTTGCAATGATTTCTATGAAAGACTTTATAATATGCTAGAAACTACAGGTGCAGATATTGCAATAGGGAGATTTGAAAGAGTATCAGAACAAGATGAAATTAATTTTCAAAATAGTGGAGAAATAAAGGAACATACCAATTTAGAACAGCTAATGGATTTATATGGAGAAAATTTAGATGATTATATAATAGTGTATTAGTAATGAATAAGTTATTTAGACGTAAGCTTTTTGACAATAATACTAAATTTCCAATTCACAGATTAATTGATGATGAATTTATTATTTATAAATTAATAGATAAAAGTAATAAAATTGTTTATACAGATGATATTATGTATGCATATGTTCAAAGTAATTCAAGTATTATGAGGAGTAATTTTAAAGCACAAAAAGTATATGATACAATTGATGTATATGATGAAGTATATAACTATTTTAAAGGAAAATACACACCTGAACTTGACAACAAAATATTAATTAGATATTTAAGTTATTGCGTTGAATTGGCACAAAAAACAAAAAAATCGAATGTTATTGATGATAAAAGTATATTATTTAAATATTTAAAAGAAAAATTTGAGGCAAAATTGGAAGAAGCAAAAGAAAAAATAGAAAAAAATAAATATGAAAAATTTTGTAATGACTTTTATGAAGTAATTGATAATGTTGAAATATAATAATTAAAATAAAAAAATAGAGATTTTAATCTCTATTTTTTATTTTAAAGAATTGAGTATATTGAAGTTCATTGATTCAGATAATTCTTATTGTAACTTATTAAATACTTTTTTTAAGATATCTATATCAGTATTACTTATATTATTTTCTATTACAAATTTAATTTTAGGATTAATGTGTGGAATTGGACGTTTCATTATTATTTTTTCTTGGCGCAAAATATAAAAGTATTTTTTAAATAATTTTTTATATTTATAAGAGTTTGCAAGATCTGGAAACTTCGTCTGCAAAAATTTATATATACTATTAAATTTTAAATCAATATTACTTTTTTGTTCTTCTTTGTCTACAATATCTAAATGAAGATTAAGAAATTTATTTCTAATAAAGGATAATGTATTTATAAAATTTATTAGAATATTTTTTAAATTATTTATATTATTTTCTTTTTTAGCTGTAATTAAAAGATTTTGAAGAAACTCGATGTCTTCAAGGTCTGAATAACTAAAACATTTTTCTTCATAAAATGCATCAATAAGAGTATTCATAATTAATATTTGATTACTCAAAATAACTTTATTTGCTCGCTTTACAATATCTGTAATACTAAATTTGTCAAAGTGAAATTTATCAATAGGAAAAGTGAAATCTTTTAAAATATCTTTTTTTATTAATTTATTCCATAGTGAGTAGGTTCTTAAAAAAGTATGTTTTTTATATGTTGTCAATTTTCTTAAATATTCATCTGGAGTTTTTATATAAAGCTTTTCTTTTGGTGCTTCAGGTAATCTGAAATTTTGAAGAATAAAAGTCCCTTCACTTATATTAAAAAAATCGCAACTTACAATATCTGCAGAATTTTCTTCGGAGATATTTACCATATATTCCAACAAATTGTAACTCATCAAGTTTCCGCATTTATAAAATATAACATATTTACCTTTTGCTTTTTCTATACCTAAGTTTTGAGCTGCTGAAAATCCTTCAGCATATGTTTTAAAAAGTCTTATATTGGAATGTTTTTTCTTGAATCGTTTTATTATTGATTCGGTGGAATCTACTGAATAATCATCTACAATTATAATTTCAATATTTTTATATGTTTGTTTTAATATATTATTTAAAGTTTTTGCTATAACTTCTTGTGAATTAAATACTGGCATTATTATACTGACTAATGGTTGCATTTTTATTTCCTCCCATAAAATTATATATTTTTAAAACGTAAAAATAAATACTATAAGCTGAAATACTTGTTAAATTCTGGATTTTGTAGTAAAATAAACTAGTAATTTTGCCACGAAGGAGAAAGAAAAAATGTATTTAATCGTTGGCTTAGGTAATCCAGAGAAGGATTATTCTAAAACTCGTCATAATATGGGGTTTAACGTAGTTAATAAATTATCTGAAAAATATAATATACCAGTCAATATTAAAAAATTTAATAGTTTATATGGAACAGGTATCTTGAATAATGAAAAAATTATTCTAGTAAAACCACAAACTTATATGAACTTAAGTGGTGAAGCTGTAAGAGATTTTGTGAATTATTATAAAATTGAATTGGATAAATTATTAGTGATTTATGATGATATAGACTTAGAACCGGGAGTAATTCGCATAAGAAAATCTGGAGGACCTGGAACTCATAATGGAATGAAATCAGTTGTTGAATGTCTAAATGATGAGAACTTTGCTAGAATTAGAGTGGGAATAGGAAAACCAAATAATGAGAATTTAATAGAGTATGTTATTGGTGCTATTGACGAAGAAGATATAGAAAAATTAAGCATTGGAGTTACTACTGCAGCTGATGCAGTAGATGAAATACTTAATAATAATATTGATATAGCAATGAATAAATATAATTAGGAATAGGAAAGATGAAAGAATTAGTTATTAATGAAATAGAAGAAACCCAAAGAATTTTTTTATTAGAAGATAATGAATTAACAGAAAGATACATTGATTCCAAATTTAAAAAACGTTTAGAAGGAAATATTTATGTTGGAAAAGTACAGAATATACTTCCAGGTTTACAAGCAGCCTTTATAAATGTTGGGGAAAATAGAAATGCATTTATTCATTTGAAAGACATTTTACCTAAAGTAGATGTATGTAAGAATGAAACAAATGAAATAGAAAATGTAGATATAAAAAATGTAATACATATTGGTGATCCAATAATTGTTGAAATAAAAAGAGATAGTTATAATAAAAAAGGTGCAAGAGCTTCAACTCATATTAATTTGCCTGGAAGATATCTTGTTTTATTACCAAATTCAACTTTTGTTACAACTTCACAGAAAATTGAAGATGAAACAGAAAGAAAAAGATTAGTTGATATAGTTAAAAATTATATACCTGAAAACATGGGAGCAATTATTAGAACTTCTGCTATTGGAAAAAATGAGAAAGAAATAAAAAAAGATTTAGAAAGTTTAACTGAAAAATGGAAAGAAATTATTAGCATTGAATTTGAGAGAAAAGATATTCCAAAACTTATATATAAATCAAACGAAATAGTTGATAAATTGTTAATTGATCTTATGGATAGAGGATTATCTAAGATATATGTAAATAAAGAAGAAACTAGGGACAAAATACTTAATAGATTAAAAGAGTGGAATAAAAAAGATATTGAAGTTATATATGAGGAGAATAAACCTTTAGAAGAATATTATGATTTAAGTAAGCAGGCAGAAATTAGTGAAGATAGAAAAGTTTGGTTAAAAAGTGGTGGATTTATAACAATTGATAAGACTGAAGCTTTAACTGCAATTGATGTAAACTCAGCTAAATATACAGGGAAAAGCGATTTAGAGAATACTGCTTTTGAAATCAATAAAGAAGCTGCATTGGAGATTGCAAAACAAATTCGATTAAGAGATATTGGTGGAATCATAGTTATTGATTTTATTGATTTACATGATGAGAAACACAAAGAAGAAATAATTAATATATTTAAAAGTGAGTTAAAAAAAGATAGAACAAAGGTACAAATAGAAGGCTTTACAAGGCTTAATTTATTAGAACTTACACGTAAACATATATGTAGTGAATATTAATTTAAATCAAAATGGAAAGGTGAAATAATGAAAGTAGGATTCATATCATTAGGGTGTAGTAAAAACCTAATAGATACTGAAATGGGAATAAGTTTATTTAAAGATCATAAATTTGAAATTGTGAATAATCCAGAAGAAGCGGAAATAATTGTTGTAAATACTTGTGGATTTATTGAATCAGCTAAAGAAGAGGCAATAAATACTATTTTAGAAATGGCTGAATATAAAAAGAAAAAATGCCGTTATCTTGTAGCAATGGGATGCTTAGTAAAAAGATATAAGGATGAATTAGAAAAGAGTATACCTGAAGTAGATTTATGGATTAGTCTTGATGAGTATAAAGACTTTTGGGAAAAGATTTCCACTTTAATTGGACAAGATGTGGATAAAGAAAGCTATATTTCTTACAGAAATAGAACAATTACTACAGGAAAAAAGATGGCTTATTTAAAAATTGCAGAAGGATGTGACAATTATTGTACATATTGTGCAATTCCTTATATAAGAGGTAGATTTGAAAGTAGGAAAATTGAAGAAATACTAGAAGAAGCTAAAAACCTAGCTGATAACGGATATGAGGAAATAATATTAATTGCACAAGATACAACAAAATATGGAATAGATATTTATGGTGAATACAAATTAGCAGAATTATTGACTAAACTTTGCAGAATAGAAAAAATAAAATGGATTAGATTTCTATATGCATATCCAGAAAGCATTACAGATGAGCTAATTCAAACTGTGAAAAAAGAAGAAAAAATTTGCAAATATTTTGATATTCCAATTCAACATTTTTCAGATCATATTTTGAAAAAAATGAATAGAAAAACAACTAAAAATGATATTGTTAATGTTGTAAATAAAATCAGAAAGGAAATTCCTAATGCAATATTAAGAACAACTTTAATTGTTGGATTCCCTGGAGAAACAGAAGAGGATTTTGAAATACTTAAAAAATGTGTAACGGAACTTAAATTTGACAGACTAGGATGTTTCACATATTCAAAAGAAGATGGTACACCAGCTGCAAAATTTGAAAATCAAATTCATTATTCTACTAAGAAAAAAAGATATAGAATTATTATGGAAAGTCAAAAAGTTATTTCTGATAATTTATTAAAAGATAAAATTGGAAATACATATGATGTTTTAATTGAAGATATAACTTCAGATGGAACTTTTTACATAGGAAGGTCTTATATGGACAGTCCAGATACTGATGGAGTAATTTATGTAGCTAATAACGGAGAAGATTTAATTGATAAATTTGTAAAATGTAAAATAGTTGCTTGCGAAGAATATGATTTATATGCTGAAGTTATTTAAGAAATGTTTAAATATATTTAAGTGAATAAAAGTAAAACAGAGCATTGAATTTTTCAATGCTCTTTAAAATGATTAAAACAATATATTAGTTGAATCTATGTTAGTCATTTATTTCACGTTCTTCTGTTTTTGGCTTTTTTCCTGGTTTTCTTCCTGCTTTTCCTTTTGTAAGTGTACTTGATGTTAATTCGGAAGTTTCATTGATTTTTGTTCTCCAAGGATTAATTTCTTCTTTATATTCAGGCTCTTCTAAAGTTGAAAGTGATTCAGCTCCTTTAGCTTGATTTGCATAAGCTTTTTTGAAAGCATCACTATATTCATCAGTTTTAGTTTCTTCTACATTATATGTACCTGCAGAAGAATCCACAATAATACTAAATAGTGCGGAATTACTTATTTTATTCATTATTCTTTTAAATAAAGATTCTTTTTTCTCTACTGCTAATGTTTTCATTTTTTAATCCTTTCTCGAAAAATCATATATTAATTATAGCATACAAAACCCAGAAAATCAAGTAATTTACATAAAAAAAGAAAGCCTGTTTATTGACATAATAACGAAATTCTCTTATAATATTTGTATTGAAAGGGAGATAATATGAGAATAGAAGAGACAAAAGCTATAATTGAATCTATTTTATTTGCTGCTGGTAGAAAAGTTACTACCATTGAACTTGCTACTATTCTTGAAAAAACTCCAGAAGAAATTGATGCAATTATGCAAAATTTTATGGATGATTACAAGAAAGAAGAAAGAGGTATAGAGCTAATAAAAGTAAATGATGGCTACGAACTATCAACAAAAAAAGATTACTATGATTATATAGTTCAAGTTTTTGATAATCGTTCAAAACCATCTTTATCTGCTGCGGCTTTGGAAATCTTATCTATAATTGCGTATAATCCAAAAATAACTCGTGCTGAAATAGAAGCAATAAGAGGCGTTAATTCTGATGGAACATTATACAGATTAATGGAATATCATTTGATTGAAGAAGCTGGAAAGCTTGACGCACCAGGAAGACCAACAACATATAGAATAACAGATGATTTTCTAAAAATGTTTGGATTATCTTCACTAGATGAACTACCCGAACTTCCACGTTATAAAATTGATGAAAATGAACAAATTGTACTTGATGAAATTGAAATGAATGAAGAGCCGAAAAACGAGGAAAGTAATAAGGTAGAAAATTAATTATAATTTTGACTAATTGCAAAATTTAATTCTTTTCTAACCTATTTAAGTTTTGGAAAGGAATGATATTTATGAGTAATAATAAAAATGAATATGTTAAAGAAATAACAAATATTGAGGAAGACTTTGCACAGTGGTATACAGATGTAGTTCTAAAAGCAGAACTTGCTGATTATACTGATGTAAAAGGATTTATTGCGATTCGTCCATATGGATTTGCAATTTGGGAAAATATAAAAAATTATATGGATGCAGAATTTAAAAAAGCTGGAGTAACTAATTTATATATGCCAGTTTTAATTCCAGAGAGTTTATTAAATAAAGAAGAAGAACATGTTGAAGGATTTGCACCAGAAGTTGCTTGGGTTACTATAGGAGGAGAAGAAGAACTAGAAGAAAAGCTTTGTATAAGACCAACTTCAGAAACAATGATGTCTACAATGTATTCAAAATGGATTAGTTCATGGAGAGATTTACCACTACTTGGAAATCAATGGTGCAGTGTTTTGAGATGGGAAAAAGAAACAAGACCATTCTTACGTTCTAGAGAATTTTTATGGCAAGAAGGTCATACTATTCATGAAACAGCTGAAGAAGCACAAAAATTCACACTAAGAATGCTTGACGTATATGCAGATGTTATTGAAAATTTACTAGCAATTCCAGTTCTTAAAGGTAGAAAAACTGAAAAAGAAAAGTTTGCTGGAGCTGAAGCAACATATACAGTAGAAACTTTAATGCATGATGGTAGAGCATTACAAGCAGGAACTTCACATTATTTTGGACAAAATTTTTCTAAGCCATTTAGTATTAAATTCCAAAATAGAGAAGGCAAAGAAGAATATGCTTATCAAACTTCTTGGGGAGCTACAACTAGACTTATTGGAGCTGTCATAATGGCTCATGGAGATAATAGAGGATTAAAATTACCACCAAGAGTTGCTCCAATTCAAGCAGTTATTGTGCCTATAGCAATTCATAAAGAAGGGGTAATTGAAAAAGCACAAGAACTAAATGAAAAACTAGAAAAGAAATTTAGAATGAAAATAGACTTAAGAGATAATTATTCAACAGGGTTCAAATTTAATGATTGGGAAATGAGAGGTGTACCAGTTAGAATAGAAATTGGACCAAAAGATATTGAAAATGGTGAAGCTGTTCTAGTTAGAAGAGACACTTCAGAAAAAGAAGTTGTTAAATTAGATAAAATTGAAGAAAGATTAGCTGAATTATTAGAAGAAATTCAAAAAAATATGTATAATGAAGCAGCTAAGATTAGAGAAAATAGAACTACAGTTGCACATACTTTAGATGAAATACTTAAAAACTTAGAAGAAAATCAAGGATATGTAAAAACAATGTGGTGCGGAAATGTTGAATGTGAAAACAAGATAAAAGAAGTTACAGGAGCACATTCAAGATGCATTCCATTTGAACAAGAACATTTAGCCGATACTTGTCCAGTTTGTGGCAAAAAGGCTGAAAAAATGGTCGTATGGGGTCGCCAATATTAATTACACATAAGAAGAGGTTTTTATAATGGAAAAAAAGAAAGCTTTAGGCAATTTAGGTTTACTTTTAATTTTAATACTATTAATTATAATTATTTATGTTATTTTTGGCAGGCAATCTGCTAAACAAGAAAATAATGAAGTTAATTTAGTAGATATTGGTTACAGCTCTGATGTAAATAGAGTTGGTTATAGAGATGCAAAAGGTATTTTGAATAATTATATTGAAGGATATAATACTTCTGATGGTGAAAAGGTCTTAGGAATGATGGACTTGATTGCTCTATACATTTATCAAGAAGTTGATTGTAAAGACGAAGATTTCGATGCTAAATATGAAGAAATTTTAAGTAATCCTGGTGGATATAAAGACCTCATTTTAATGCAAAAGTCTGCTGAAAAATATGAAAAAGAATATATTAATGAAATAAATAATGATTCACCAACATTAACTTTGATGGAAAATTCTGAAATACAGGATGTAACTAAATATTTAAGTAAGATGACTGCTAAAATCAAAATTGTTTCAGAAAAAGAAGGAATAGATGAAGTATCAGATGTTCAATTTATATTACTGCATAGAGAAGATACCTACTATGTTATAGATTCGGAAAAAGTTTTTAATGAAGAATAAAGAAAAATATAGCTATTTATAGCTATATTTTTTTGTTATATAAATTCTTAGTTCTAATATAAATAAATTTGAATAGAATACTATTGACAAATATTAGAAAAAGGTATAAATTATTAGCAGACACGAACAAAGACTGCTAAAAAGATAAAATTTTATTAGAAAGGGATGAACAATTTATGATTAAACCATTAACTGATAAGGTTTTAATTAAAATGAAAGAAAAAGAAGAAACAACTAAAAGTGGAATTATTCTTACAGCAACAAAAGAAAAACCACAAGTAGCAGAAGTTATTGCTGTAGGACCAGGAAAAGTTGTTGATGGGAAGAAAGAAGAAATGTATATAAAGGTTGGCGATAAAGTTATATTAAATAAGTATGCCGGAACAGAAGTTAAGTATGAAAATGAAGATTATTTAATAGTTAGTCAATCTGATATTTTAGCTATTGTTGATTAGAAAGGAAGTTTTGAAAAATGTCAAAAGATATTAAATATGGAGAAGATGCTAGAAAAGCATTACTTGAAGGTGTTGATAAATTAGCTAATACAGTAAAAGTTACTTTGGGACCAAAAGGAAGAAATGTTGTATTAGATAAAACATTTGGTGCACCATTAATCACTAACGATGGTGTTACTATAGCAAAAGAAATTGAGTTAGATGATCCATATGAAAATATGGGAGCAGGACTTGTTAAAGAAGTCTCTATAAAAACTAATGATGTTGCTGGTGATGGAACTACAACAGCTACAGTTTTAGCTCAAAAGATGATAAGAGAAGGAGTAAAAAATATTGCAGCTGGTGGAGATCCAATGGCAATTAAAAGAGGTATGGATAAAGCTACATCAAAAGCTGTAGAAGAATTAAAGAAAATTTCTTCAGATATTAATGGAAAAGAAGATATTGCAAGAGTTGCAACTATTTCTGCCAATAATGAAGAAATAGGTAATTTAATTGCAGATGCAATGGAAAAAGTTTCTAAAGATGGAGTTATTACTATCGAAGAATCAAAAACTTCAAATACTGATGTAAAAGTTGTTGAAGGTATGCAATTTGATAAAGGATACATATCTCCATATATGGTTACAGATACTGAAAAAATGGAAACAATAATGGATAATCCTTATATATTAATAACTGATAAAAAGATAAGCAATATTCAAGAAATATTACCATTACTTGAACAATTAATGCAACAATCTGGAAAACTAGTTATTATTGCAGATGATATAGAGGGAGAAGCTTTATCAACATTAATCTTAAATAAATTAAGAGGCGTTCTAAATGTTGTTGCCGTAAAAGCTCCAAGCTTTGGTGATACTAGAAAAGAAATGCTTCAAGATATTGCAATTCTTACAGGTGGAACTGTTATTACTGAAGATCTAGGATTAGATCTAAAAGATACAACTATAGAATCTTTAGGTAGAGCAAAACAAATTAAAGTTCAAAAAGATAATACAATTATAGTTGGAGGAAATGGTAATAGAGAAGATATAGATGCTAGAGTAAAACAAATAAGAGCAAACATTCAAGAAACTTCAAGTGAATATGACAAAGAAAAACTACAAGAAAGACTTGCAAAACTTGCAGGTGGTGTAGCTGTAATAGAAGTTGGTGCAGCTACAGAAGTTGAAATGAAAGAGAAAAAATTAAGAATCGAAGATGCATTATCTGCAACAAGAGCTGCTGTTGAAGAAGGAATTGTAGCAGGTGGTGGAACAGCATATGTTAGCATAATACCTTCAATTGAAAAATTACTAAAAGAATCAGAAGAAGATGAAAAACTAGGTGTTAAAATCGTTTTGAAAGCTTTAGAAGAACCTATTAGACAAATTGCAGAAAATGCTGGATTAGAGGGAGCTATTATTCTTGAAAAAGTAAAGAATAGTGAAAAAGGTATTGGATTTGATGCTAAACGTGAAGAATATGTTGATATGAAAAAAGCCGGAATTGTTGATCCAACAAAAGTAACAAGATCTGCATTGCAAAATGCTGAAAGTATTGCTTCAATGATTCTAACTACAGAAAGTTGTGTAGCAAATAAGAAAGAAGAACATAATCATCCAGAAGCACCAGGAATGCAACCTGAAATGGGATTCTAATTAATAAATGAAATAAAAAAATGCGGGCTATATTTAAATGGTCCGCATTTTTTTAGGAAATGTTTGTGTTAGCAACCGCAATTTCTGTTTCCACCGCAGCAACAGAAAATGATTATTAAAAGAATTATTATCCATAAACAATCATCGCCATTTCCAAAACCACCGCAACCTCTGTTTTCTGGCATGCAAATCCCTCCTTTAAGTATAGCCTGAGTATTTCAACTCTTTTGTAAATCCTTAGTATGTTATATAGTATGAAGAAAGGAAAAAAGTGTGCTTAAAAAATACATAAAAACGTATACAAAAATAATTTGTTAGTGATATAATACAAAAAAAGTGTGTGCATAAGAAAAATAAAATGCTAATGAAAAGAAAAATTGGAGGAAGTAATGGGAGATATTGTATTATTAGATGATCTAACAATTAACAAAATTGCAGCTGGTGAAGTTATTGAAAGACCTTCTTCTGTTGTAAAAGAAATGGTTGAGAATTCCATAGATGCAGGAGCTACTAAAATAACAGTAGAAATAAAAAATGGTGGAATTTCTTATATTCGTGTTACTGATAATGGTAAAGGTATTTCAGAAGATGACATGGAGATTGCTTTTGAAAGACATGCAACTAGTAAAATTAGACAAGCTGATGATATTTTACAAGTAAAATCTATGGGGTTCAGAGGTGAGGCTTTAGCTAGTATTGCTGCAATAGCAAATGTTGAAATGGTGTCAAGAAAAGCCGATAGCGATATAGGACATAGAATTGTTGTAGAAGGTGGAAAAGTATTAGAAAAAACTGAAACTGGTGCACCTATAGGAACATCAATAACAGTAAAGAATCTATTTTACAATACACCTGTACGTTATAAATTTTTAAAGAAAGATTACACAGAATCTGGATATATAGAAGATGTAATAGCAAGATTAGCATTAGTAAATAGAAGTATATCATTTAAATTAATAAATTCTGGAAAACCAGTTATACAAACTTCTGGAAATGATGATATAAAATCAGTTGTTTATAGTATTTATGGAAAAGATGTTGCAGAAGCAATAATAAATGCAGAATATGAATTAGATGGAATTAAAGTTACAGGAGTTGTTGGTAAACCAGAAATAGCAAGATCTAATCGTGCAAATCAATTATTCTTTGTAAATGGAAGATATATAAAAGATAAAACATTAACTGCTGCATCAGAACAAGCTTTTAAAGGAATGATTCCTATAAATAAATTTGGATTTATAATTTTAAATGTTGAATTAGATCCAAGCTTGGTTGATGTAAATGTTCATCCAGCAAAATTAGAAGTGAGATTTGAAGATGAAAACAAAGTATTTAAAGCAGTTTATCATGCAATAAAAGAAGCTTTATCTAAAAAGGAATTAGTTGAAGAAGTTTCTCAGGAAAAAGAAGAAAAGCCAGCAACTAACATTATTGAACTTTCAAGAGAAAAGCCTAAAACGGAAGAAGAACAGAAAAAAATGGATGAACAAAAAGATGAAATCTTTAAAAAGGCTGGAGAAATTATAGAACAGGTAAATGAAGAAAAGAAACAAGAAGAACTTGATGAAAGTAAAAAAATAGAAGAAATTGATGATGATGACGCTCCTACATTCTTGAAAAAACATAAACATATGTTAGAAACTAAAAAAGAGGGAAAAGAAAGTATTTTAGATGAATTGTCTAAGTTCAGAAAAGGATTAAAAGAAATAGGAGTTCATGAAGTTACACCTACTGCGTATGTTCCTACTTTTGAAGAAGATGATGAAAACAAGAAAAAAGAAGAAAATTCTGACATTCCTTCTGAAGAAAAAGTTGAAGCAATGACAGAGGAATTAATAAAACAAAGACAGTCAAATGAAATTTTAGAAGAAGCAATAAAAAGTACTAAAATAGAAAAAATTCCTGACGATGAAGAACCAGCAAATTTTGATGACATGTATGCTAAAATCTTTGGAAATAAAGTTCATTTTGAAGAAAATGAAACAAAAGAAGCTGATCTTACAGAATCAGAAAAAAGAGTTTTGGATGATATAAAAAATACTGTCAAAACTCAAGAAGATGAAAAGAATGAAGAAAATAATGAATCAGAAGATAAACCTGACGAACTAGATGAAAAAGTTAAAGAAAAGATTGCTTTAATTACAGAAGATGAGCCTGACGATGAACCTAAAATAGAAGAGGCTATTACAAAAGAAAATGTTGAACAAATTGAAGAATTCAGAAATATGGCTGGAAAGAACTATAAATTTATAGGAATAGTTTTTTCAACATATATAATTGTAGAAATAGAAAATGAAATGTACATAATTGATCAACATGCTGCTCATGAAAGAATTAGATATGAACAAGTAAAAGCAAATTATTATAATGAAAAAAATAAAGATTCGCAATTAATGTTATTACCAGATATAATAACACTTTCTCATAAAGAAACTGAAACAATAAAAGAAAACGTAGAGATGTTTGAAAAAGCAGGATTCTCTTTAGAAGCTTTTGGTGAAAATACAATAAAATTAAATGGAGTTCCTACATTCTGCATTGATATGAATACAAAACAATTATTTTTAGAATTATTGGATGAAATAGATAATTTCTCAAGAACAGATAAACAGGATAAAGAGGAAAGATTTATTGCAACTGTTGCTTGTAAGTCAGCAGTAAAAGCTAATATGAAATTAAATGAAGAAGAAGTAGATAAATTGATGGAAGAATTGTTAAAACTTCCTAATCCATTTACTTGTCCTCATGGAAGACCTACTGCAATTAAGATGAGTAAGTATGAGTTGGAGCGTAAGTTTGCTCGTAAATAGTGCTTTTTGAAAATAAGCGGCGTCTTACTGTGTTAAAATTTAATTTTAAAATCCGTACACATCTAAAAGGGGGAAAAATGAATAAACCAAAAGTTGTGGTTATTGCTGGACCTACTGCTTCAGGAAAAACTGCATTGGGAGTAGAATTGGCTAAAGAAATAAATGGAGAAGTAATTTCTGCTGATTCAATGCAAATATATAAAGATATGACAATTGGTACAGCCAAACCTTTACCTGAGGAAATGGATGGAATTAATCATTATCTTATAGATTTTGTTTCACCTGATGAAAGATTTTCTGTAGCTGAGTTTAAAGTTTTAGCTGAAAAGAAAATTGAAGAAATATTATCATCAGGAAAAATGCCAATTATAGTTGGCGGAACAGGTCTTTATATTGATGCTCTTATATATGGAATTGAATATCCAGATGTAGAATTTGATGAAGAATATAGAAATGAATTATTGAAAATTGCTGAAACCGAAGAAGGACTAAATTCATTATATGATGATGCTATGAAAATAGATCCAATTGCAATGGAAAAAATTAGTCATAATGATATAAAAAGAATAACTAGGATATTAGAATTGTATAAAGCAACTGGCAAAACCAAAACAGAACTTGAAAAAGAATCAAGAAAAAAAGAAATTAAGTATGATTATAGAGTTTTTGCAATTAATATGGATAGAGCAAAACTTTATGAAAGAATAAATCTTCGTGTTGATCTTATGATAAAAAATGGATTGATAGATGAAGTTGAAGAAATACTTTCTAAATATAAAAAGTTTCCAACAGCAATGCAGGGATTAGGATACAAAGAAGTTGTACAATATCTTGACGGAAAATTAACAAAAGATGAGATGATTGAAAAAATTAAGCAGGAAACTAGAAGGTATGCAAAAAGACAGTTAACATGGTTTAGAAAAAATAAAAATACTATTTGGATAGATGGCACTAAGGATAGACAAGAAAATGTCAAATTTATAGTGGAGGAACTTAAGTGAAATCTAAAGTACAGAAGAAGATTAATGCTAAAGTAGTAATTTTAAGAATTTTTGTTATTATACTATTAACAGCTTTGGTAGGATATCTTATATTTAATTCAGTGAAATTCTTTATAAGCCCAACAGATATTTTTGTAGTTGAAGAAGGAGTTTTGGACTCTGAAGAAAGTGTTGATGCTTATGTAATTAGAAATGAAATTGTCCTTCAAGGAAATAATTACATGAATGGTATGGAAAAGGTTATTGTTGAAGGAAGCAGAGTTGCAAAAAATGAGCCTGTTTTTAGATACTATGTAAATGGTGAAGAAACAATTAAAAATGAAATTAATGAGTTAGACCAACAAATTGCAGAGGCACAAAAGAATGAAAAAATTAGTTATTCAACAGATATTGAAGTTCTTAAGGGTAAGATAAAAGAATTAGAAGAAAAAATTTATTCAACAAACAATTTAGAAGAAATAAATAATTATAAAAAAGAAATTGATGACTATACATATAAAGTTTCTACAATTGTTGGAAATTCAAGTCCTAAAGGTTCATACTTAAAAGAACTAATTGATAAAAAAACAGATTGCCTAAATAAGTTGACTGAGGGAGCTGAAGAAATAAAAGCTTCAGCTAGTGGAACAGTTTCATATAGAGTAGACAATTTGGAAGAAGTTTTTACTGCAAGTGATTTCAATTATTTAACTGAGGACTTTTTAAATTCTTTAGATTTAAAATCAGGGGAATTAATAGAAACTAGTAATGAAAAGGGAAAAATTATAACAGAATTTAGTTGCTATTTAGCTGTTGTGATGAATTCTGAAACTGCAATGAATGCAAAGTTAAACGATAAAGTTAAAATAGAATTAGATACCGAAAATAAATTAAATGCATCTATTGTTCAAATAAATGAGGGTGATAATTCTAGAATAATTATTTTTAAAGTTGATGACTTACCAGAAAAACTTATGAATTTTAGAAAATTACCTATAAATGTTATCTGGTGGGAAGAAACAGGATTAAAAGTTCCGGTATCAGCTTTAATAGAACAAGATGGAAAATATTATTTGGAACGTAATAGAGCAGGATATAATGTAAATGTTTTAGTTAAAGTTCTAAAACAAAATGATTCATATGCGATTGTTACAAACTATACTACTAGTGAGTTACAAGAAATGGGCTACTCATATAAAGAAATTAAGGATATGTATATAATTAAACAGTATGATAAAATAAAATTACCAAAATAAATATTACAATAATATTACAAACCTTTAATTTTTATATAACAAAAGCCAAAATGATATTGACATATTTTTTAAATAGAAGGATACTATATGCAGTAGTTAATAAAAATATAATATGATGTATTGGGAGGAAATTAAATGGCAAATGCAGTTGTGAATAAGATATTAGATTTTTTTGGAGTAGATAATGGAGAAACTTTAGAAGACGACGAAAACCTAGAAAATGAATACTCATATGAACAAGATGAAGAAATACAAGATGAAGAAGAAGAAAGAGGAATATTCAGAAAAAAGAAAGTTGTTAATATGGCATCACAACAAATAAAGATGAAGATTGCAAAACCTACATCTTTTGAACAGGCTGAAGATATATGCATATTATTGAGAGAAAAGAATGCAATAGTTGTTAACTTAGAGTATGTTAATAAAGATGTTGCAAGAAGAATCTTAGATGTTATCAGTGGAGCTGTTAAAGTTCTTGATGGACATTTTGAGAAAGTTTCTAACTCAATATTTATTGTTGCGCCATTTAATTATGATATAGTTAATGATATGACAAGAGAGGAAATTAAAAATAAACTTTCTGTTTCATGGCTTAAATAATTTAAATTAGGAGGAATAACATGCTTACACCATTAGACATAGAGAATAAAAAGTTTCAAAAACAAATGATGAATGGCTATAACGTAGATGAAGTTGATGACTTTCTTGATGAAATAACAATTGATTACGAAAAAATGTATAAAGAAAATACAGAATTGCGTGCAGAAATAGAAAGATCAAGATCAGACATAGATAAATATAAAAATATAGAACAAACATTACAAAATACACTTGTTATGGCACAAAAGACTGCAGATGATATAAAAAGCAATGCTCAAGAAGAAGCAGATAATATTTTAAAGAATGCAAGAGCAAAGATGCAAGATTCTGTAGATGAATTAACAAAAGATCTAGAAATGAGAAAAAGAGAATATGCTGAAACAAAGAAACAATTTGATATTTATAGAGCAAAAATGGAAGCATTATTAATTTCTCAACTAGAATTAATTAAGGATATGAAAGAAGAGTAACAAAAGATAAAGAAAAGAGGTTGGTAAAGTTCAACCTCTTTTTTGTGTTATTATATTGTATTAAAAATTCGCTGAAAACCGCATATTACAAAAGAATTAAGCAATTATTACAAAATTAATTATTAGTTACATTTGTGTAAATCATATTGACTTATTACATATTTAAAATAAAATATTAGTATATATTATATAGGATAGTAGGATTATGAGAATTATTAGTGGAATTGCAAGAGGAACAAAATTGTTTACTTTAGATGGAATACAGACAAGACCTACATTAGATAGAGTAAAAGAATCACTTTTTAATATTATCAATTTTAAATTACAAGATTCAGTTGTTTTAGATTTGTTTGCCGGTTCAGGTGCTTTAGGACTTGAATCAGTTAGTAGGGGAGCACAAAAAGCTTTTCTTTGCGAATATAACAGAGAAGCAGCTAAAATTGTAAAAAGAAATATTGAAAAAACGCATTTTACTGATAAAGCAATATTAATTGAAAAAGATTATAAAAAAGCATTGCAAGATATTAAAGAAGATGGAACAAAGATAGATGTTGTTTTTTTGGATCCACCTTATAAGACTAATCTTGTATATGAAGCTTTAAGTAATATTATTAATTTAGAGATTTTAAATGATGATGCGATTATTATAGTTGAAACTGATAATCCTGTAGAAATAAAAAATGAAATTATGAAATTAAATATAGACATTTACGATGAGAGAAAATATGGACGTGTTAGTCTTATATTTTTGAAACAGTAAGGTAAAATTTGGATGTATGCAAAGTGAAAGGGGTAAAAGATGGAGATATTCACTCTTTTAGAAACAATTGAAGAATTACTTGAAAATAGTAAAGGATTACCATTTTCAAATAAATGTATGGTAGATAAAGATGAAATTTTAGATATAGTTAGAGAAATTAGGTTAAAATTACCAGATGAGTTAAAACAGGCAAAATGGGTAAAAGAAGAGCGTACAAGAATAATTGAAGAGGCTAAAAAAGAAGGCGAAGATATCGTAAAAGAAGCTGAAAACAGAATTATTGCAATGATTGATGAACATGAAATTACTAGAAAAGCTTATGATGAGAAGCAAAGAATCATTGAAGGTGCAAACGAGATGGCTAGAGAAATGTCTGAAGGAACAAAAGAATATGCTGATAACATATTAAGTGATATTGAACAAGCAATGATTAACTTAAAAGATAACATATCTGCCGCACAAACTAGCATTGATAATGCTGTTGAGACTTTGAAGAATAATAGAAAAGAATTAAAATAATCAAAATGAAATTAATGGGATTAGATGAGTACATAGCATATTTTTAAATACTGAAGACATTTTTTAGTAAATTTTAAATATGTTATATATTCATCTATTTTTTTTGAAAGTTCATTGTTGTTTTTATATTGTTTTGATATAATGATGTAAGCAAGAACTAATCGGAATGGAGGAAGTAGTACTTTGGGTAGAAGAAAAAAGAAGAAAACATCAGTTAATTTAAGTAGTATAAGTCCTGAAATGGTCATTATTTTATTGATTTTATTAAGTATCTTATCAGGAGTTTTAATATATACAAATGCTGGACAAATTGGAGCATATATTAGTCCTTTATTAGGAGGTTTAGTTGGAGTAATTAAATATGTTATTCCGGTAGGTCTTTTTGTTATTGCTTTATCTTTAATAAGGGAAGATAGCAACTTTGTTACGACAAAGGTTACTCAATTTTTAATTTTCATTATATGTATTACAGCAATGATGCATATATTTCAATTTTCAAAAGTAAATCTATCAAGTAATGCTACTTTTGAAGAAATTGTAAATGAAGCATATACTTTAGGTACTACAAATCAAGGAGGAGGTGCCGTTGGAGCTATTATTGCAACACCTCTTTGCCAGTTAATTGGATCACTAGGAGCTTCAATCCTTACAATAGCAATTGCGATTATAACATTCTTATTTATTATTGGAGTAAGTCCAATAGAATTAATTATGCAATATCTTGATGGAAATGAAGAAAGAAAAGCTGAAAGACAAGAGAGAAGAGAAGAAGAAAGAAAAGCCTTTAATGAAAGACTTGAAGAAAGAAGAAAAAACAGAGCTATGGCTGCTGAAAATAGAAAAAGCCAAAATGCTGAAAAAGAAAATAAACAAGTTGAACTTATTAACGATGAAATTGTTATTAATCATTTCAATGATCCTAAAGAAGAAACTCAAAAGAAATCTAAGTTTGGATTATTTGGAAAAAGAGATAATCCTGAACCAGAAGTTCAACCTAAAGAAGAAAAACCTTCAAATCCAGATGAATTAGAAAATATATTCAAAGAAGTTCAAGAAGAAAAAGAAGAAAAAACAAAAGCAGTTTTGCAATTAGATCATTTTACTCATACTGTTGATGATGAAAATTATGAAATTCCGCCAATTGAGTTATTATCACAAGGAGACGGAAAGGTAGCTAAAGGAAGTAAGAAAGCTTTAACAGATACTGCTACAAAATTACAAAAGACATTGTATAGTTTCGGAGTTTCTGCTAAAGTTGAAAATGTTTCTGTTGGACCTGCAATAACTCGTTATGAATTAAAGCCAGCAGAAGGAGTTAGAGTAAGTAAAATAGCAAAATTAGCTGATGATATAGCTCTTAATTTGGCAGCTGAAAGTATAAGAATTGAGGCACCAATTCCAGGAAAGCAGGCAGTAGGTATAGAAATTCCTAACAAAGAAAAGGAAGTAGTTCCTTTAAGAGATATTATAGACTCACCAGAGTTTGAATCTTCAAAATCAAAATTAGCATTTGCATTAGGTAAAGGCGTTTCTGGTGATAATGTTGTAACAGATATTGCAAAAATGCCTCACGTTTTAATTGCTGGTTCAACTGGATCAGGAAAATCAGTTTGTATTAATACTTTAATAACAAGTATTTTGTATAAAGCAAAACCTAGCGAGGTAAAACTAATAATGGTTGACCCTAAAGTTGTTGAACTTTCTGTATATAATGGAATACCACATTTGTTAATTCCAGTTGTTACAGATCCTAAAAAGGCAGCAGGAGCTTTAGCATGGGCAGTTCAAGAAATGGTAAATCGTTATAGTTTATTTGCTCAAAAAAATGTTAGAGATATTAAAGGATATAATGCCGCACTTGATAAAGAAGGAGAAGATGGAAAATTACCACAAATAGTAATTATCATAGATGAGCTTGCAGATTTAATGATGGTTTCACCAAAAGATGTTGAGGATGCAATTTGTAGATTGGCTCAGATGGCTAGAGCTGCAGGTATGCACTTAGTTATTGCTACACAAAGACCTTCTGTTGATGTTATTACTGGTATAATCAAAGCCAATATACCTTCAAGAATTGCATTTGCTGTTTCATCACAAGTTGACTCTAGAACAATTCTTGATACAATGGGTGCAGAAAAATTACTTGGAAAAGGTGATATGTTATTTTATCCATCAGGAGCTTCTAAAGCTACTAGAGTTCAAGGTGCATTCATTTCTGATGGTGATGTTGAAAAAATAGTTGATTTCTTAAAGAAAGACGGAGAAGCACAATATAGTGAAGATATTCTTGAGTCTATAGAAAAAGCAAATTCTACAGATAAAGAAATAGATGAAAATTCACAAGATGATGAGGCAGATCCATTCTTAGAAGATGCAATAGAAGCTGTAATTGAAATTGGTTCAGCATCTGCATCATTAATTCAAAGAAGATTTAAAGTTGGATATGCAAGAGCTGGAAGAATTATAGATCAAATGGAGGCAAGAGGAATTATTTCAGGATATCAAGGAAGTAAACCAAGAGAAGTTTTAATGTCAAAAGAAAGATGGCAAGAGCTAAAAACAACACCTGCCGTATCTAATGAGGAGGAAGAATAAAAATACAAAAGAAGGAGTTTTGTAATCACGATGAAAGGAAAATTTTTTTCTAGATTTAAAGATTATAATTACATCTTAGATAAGATGTTAGAAGAAAAACGTTTTTCACAAGATGCGAAAAACCTTCTTTTAAATATGATATATAAAATCGAAACTTCTTATAAAGACTACTCAATGATTAAAGGTGTTTATAAAACAAAAAATGAATTTATAGATGAAATAATAAATTCTGTTTCAGAAAATTGTAATAATATTTTGCTTATTGATCCTAAAAGAGAAGGTGTGCTTTTACTTCAAAAAGAAAAGGCCATTGCAATTACAGATGAAAAAGAAAAGAAGATATATGCGTATCCTACAGAACAAGCTATATTATATGGAATAATGGAAATAAAGCCAAAATATTTCTTTATTCCACAAAAATACAGTTATTTTCAAAAGGGGTTGCAAAAAGCTTTAGTTGAGGGATCAGTTTTAAATTCAACAGAAGTTATTAGAAATTTTAATGGATGGTCATGGAATGTAGTAGAGGATGCAAATATTAATCATGTATCAAATATGATTTATCAATCAATAAGATTATTATTAGATGAGGATTTTTTGGAAAACTGGGAAGAAGATAAGGATGCTACTACAGATTATATTCATGAATTAAGAAAAGAAATAGCTCAAATATATGGTGAAACTTGTTCAAAAAATTTATATATTTCTTTAGTAAGATTAATAATTAGTACATTATCAAGTAGTACAAAAAAAAGACTAGAACAAGAGTATATTACAGCTCAGCAGACATATGAAAAAATGCTAAATAAAAATCAATATATATATGACATTTCAAAAGAAAAAGAGTTTATTGCAGGAGAAATAGAAAAAATAGATTTGATCTTATCAGATCAAAATAGATTATTACATGAATTCAAAAAGCAAAATCAGCAACTACCAGAAGAACAAAAAATGGCGGATGCAAGTGATTTGTTTAAAATATTAGTTCGCAATAAACAAAAATATACTTTAAGAATAAATGAACTTAATGATATGGTTAAACCTATAGCCTTTAATACTTTAAAAAAAGATTTGAAAGAAAAGATTGAGATTTTAAGTATACTTGAACAAAAAGAAGCAACTCGAACATATGAGATACTATTTCTACAAGAAGTTTTAAAATGTTTTTCAACTATATTAGAAAAAATAAAGTTGAAAGAAGAACTTTTAGAAATAATATATAAGATGAGATATTTTAGAATGATGAGAATAACACAAGACGAAAAAGCAGAGGATATTCATATCTTAAATAATTATATTAGAAGAATTTTAGAATTTACAGTAACAAAAGCCTGCAGAGAAAAGGCATTTAATATTTTTTGTAAAGATGTGAGAATGAATTTTTTAATTATTGAAAGAGCTCTTGATACAACTATAGCAAATTATGAAGATGTTGATATATCTTTAAGAATAAGAGATGATGGACTAGAAGTTACTGTTTATGATAATGAGGTAATTGAAAAACAAGAACTAATTACTTGTATAATTTCATCAAAAGATTTAAACGTAAAGCAAAAGAAACATATACCTATGTATGTGTTTTAACAAAGAGGAAGTAATATTAATGGGAGAAAAAGATAAATCAATAAGAAAAAAACAGCCAAAAAATAAAGATATTTCAAAGGAACAAACAATTGAAGAAGTTACTTTAAAAAAAGAAGAAAAAAAAGCTAAAATTGTAAAGATAATAGATAAAATATCTTTAATTGGTTCTATTGTAATTATAGTAATAATGGTTTTATTATTGTGCTTTAATGTGTATAAAAATAATAAAGAAAAACCAGCACAATATAATGACGACATGGAAATTGAGGAATATAACAGTAGATTTGAAAAGTATGAAGGATTGAATGTTAAAGGTTCAGATGTAAAAAAACTTATTGCTGAAATTATTGATAATAATTATAAATATGTTGGTCAGAAAGGTAAGTTCGTTTCAATAGATATTGATGATATGAGACATTTTGAAAATAATTATTTAGTATCTGCTTGTACAATGTCAAGGTTGGATAATAATCAAGATAATGTAAAGTATGCAGCTGATCAAATGAACTATTTTATAACAACATTTGATGATTCGAAAATGTTTAATATATTCATTGAAAAGACGGATAACCGTGTAACTGATATAGAAATTCTTGAGATACAAAATTAATTTTGGAGAAAAAATATGAGAAGAGATCGAAAAGTACTACATGAAGAAAAAAAATCTTATAATAAAAGAAGTATTTGTATTGCAAGCTTAGTATTTGTGATAGTAGTTATAATATGTTTGATAGTAGGTTTTAAAATTTGTAATATTAGTAAAGCCAATGATACTACTACTTCAAAGATGAGCGAAAGTGAAATAAATGCTCATAATTATACAGTTGAGTATTTTAGCAAGTATGATATTTTAGATGGCGATGATGTTGAAGCATTACTTGAAGCTGTAATTGAAGATAATGACGAAAACTTTGAAAAATATGGAAAATTTATAAGTATACATATCGAAAATATGCCTGAATTCGACGAAGCAAAGTTAGCTGAAGTTGGTAAAAAAGCTAATTGCTTTGAAGATTCAAATGGGAATAACACATTGAGTAATGTTAATGAGGCTAAAGAAGTATATAGAGAGTTAAAAAAAGTTATTAATTTTGAAAAAAAATATAAGATTAGTACGCAAAAAGTTGATGGATTAATTTATTCTGTCACTATACAGGAACAATAAACAATAAAAAAAGCGGAGGTATTTATGGAAGAAAACGAACAAGAAGTGCAATTTGGACAAAAAAAGTATTATTCTCGAAAAATTTGTATGGCAACAATAATATTTGGAGTATTATCACTTATATTATGTTGGGTTCCTATATTAGGATTAATTATATCTCTTACAGGATTAATATTGGCATTAGTTGCTAATGTAAAAAGAATAAAAGACAAAGAAGAAAAAATGGGATGTACTATATTTGGATTTATAGCTGGTATTATTGGAACTGTTGTGGGTGCTACGGTATTTTTCATTATTATTTTTGATGTTATATTTGATTTGAATTTATTTCATAGATGTGATACAGCTCCAAGATCGATAATATATTCACAGAGTGATATAAATGCGTATAATGCAACTGTTATGAATTATGCTTCAAAAGAAACTTTAAATGGAGCAGATATTATATCAATGATTCAGGAAATCATTACACAAAATTCACAATATGTTGATGAAAGCAAGAAATTTATAAGTATTCATGCAAAAAACATTTCAGGATATCATAATGAAGATTATTTAGATGAAGTCGGAAGAAATGCAAATGCCTTGGAAAGCGAAAATGGAGAAAATAATCAGACTAATATAAATGAGGCAAAAGAAGAATATATAAAATTGATAAAAAAGATTGAAAGCTCAAAGAAATATAAAGTTAATACTACAGCAGATTCTATAGGAATAATATATGCCATAGAAATAGAAGAATTATAAAATATAAAATTGAGAAAAATAGCAAAGATTTCTTTGCTATTTTTTGTTATTAAAATGTTATTGTATAATTAATTTTTTATGACTATAATTAAAAAGAGATTTACGGAAGAAAAGGAGATTTGATTTATGAACATTACTTTTTTGGGAGCTGCCAAAACAGTTACAGGTTCAAATTTTTTAGTAGAAGCTGCAGGAAAAAAATTTTTAGTAGACTGTGGTATGTATCAAGGTAGATCAACTCAGGAAATGGAAAATTCAGAAGATTTTCTATTTGAACCTAGTGAAATTGATTTTATGCTTTTAACACATGCTCATATTGATCACTCTGGAAGAATACCAAAATTATATAATGAGGGATATAGAAATCCGGTATATGCTCATAAAGCAACTGTTGATTTGTGTTCTATAATGTTGCCAGATAGTGGACATATACAAGAAAATGAAATTGAATGGAAAAATAGAAAAAGACTAAGAGCTGGTTTAGAGCCTTTACCACCATTATATACAGCTGAAGAGGCTAGAAAATGTTTAGAGATATTTAAACCAGTAAAATATGATGAAATTGTTGATGTTGCTGAAAATATACAAGTAAGATTTAATGATGCAGGTCATATGTTAGGTTCTAGTATCATTGAAATTTGGGTTACTGAAAATGGAAAGACAGAAAAGATTGTATTTACTGGAGATATAGGAAATAATGATATTCCTTTATTAGATTCACCAACAATGATTGAAAGTGCAGACTACTTAGTAATGGAATCAACTTATGGAAGTAGATTACACTTAAGAAATGATGACAAAGCTAAGATGTTTTTAGATATAGTTTCTGAGACATTAGATAATGGTGGGCGTGTTATTATACCATCTTTTGCAGTAGGTAGAACTCAAGAAATTTTATATGAGATTGATAAAATAAAAGAAGAAAATAAAGATGATAAAGAATTTACAAGAAAATATGAACAATTAATGAAAACGCCAGTATTTGTTGATAGTCCGCTTGCAATTTCTGCAACAGAAATATTTAAAATGAATACAGATTTATTTGAAGGAGAGATACAAGAAAAATTAAAAAATGGAGATCATCCTTTAGAATTTCCTGGATTACAATATGCTAGAACAGCTGATGAGTCAAAAGCTTTAAATGAAACTTATTATCCTTCTATTATCATTTCTGCAAGTGGTATGTGTGATATTGGAAGAATAAAACATCATTTAAAACATAATTTATGGAATCCTTCAAGTACAATTTTATTTGTAGGATATCAAGCACCTGGAACACTTGGAAGACAAATTGTTGATGGCGCTGACAAGGTAAAAATTTTCGGAGAAGAAATTACAATTAATGCAAGAATAGAATATATTGAAGGTTACTCTGGACATGCAGATCAGGAATGGCTATTAAACTTTGTATATTCATTTATAAATAAGCCAAAACATATATTTCTAGTTCATGGTGAACCAGAAGGACAAGAAGTATTAAAAGGTTTAATTGAGGAAAAAACGGAAATCCCAGTTACAATTCCTGGTTTTGGAGAAAAATATGAAGTGGCTGAAATACCTAAATTAGAAGAAAGAAAAGAATATTCTAAGAAACTTGAAAATTATAATTTGAGAATGCAAATTCTTGAAAAGCTATATAAGATTAAAGATGATATTAATGACATGACAAATGTTGTTAAACAAGAAAAAGTAATGACAGATGAGTCTAAGAGTGAAATAGATGATTTAAATAATAAAATAAAGAAATTAGAAGATCAAATTAAAGGATTAATAGACTAATTTGAAGAGGGAAGGAACCAAGAAATGGTAACAAAATATTATAATGATGCTATTATCGGAAATAAAAATATGACAGCTAGTTTATCAAAAACAGGAGAATTATTAAGAGTTTTTAATCAAGCTCCTGATTATAAACAGTTTTTTGAAATTTTCCATACAGGTGTAAAAATAAATGATTCAGCTTTAATTTATTTGCATAATGACGTAAATAATACTTATAGTCAGTATTATAAGGAAGATACAAATGTATTAGTTACAGAGATTTTAAATACTTATTTTAATTTAAAAATTGATCAGACTGATTATGTTCTTACAAAAGAAGATGTATTAGTTAGAAATTATCATTTTAAAAATGAAAGCAATATTGATTTAGATGTTAATTTCCTTATATACTCAAAATTATTTACAAATATAAATAATGATGCATGTGGATACTTTAAAAATGATGCTTTACTTCAATATACACATGATTATACTGTATGCACTTTTTCAAAAGAGAAAGTAAAATCATATCAGATTAATGATGCTGAAAATGGTATTACAAATGGAGTTATTTGGGGAAAAGATTATATTGGTATGTCACCTGATTCTGCAATATCATATGAATTAGGAACTTTAAAACCTGGAGAAGAAAGAAGTTTTGAAATATATATCAATATAAGTGATAATTCAAAAAAGAACTTGTTAAATGACTTAGATAATGAAATAGAAAGATTTAGGAAAATTGATTATAAAAAAGAGTTAGAAGACACAAAAAAATACTGGAGAAAATATTTAAAAGATCATTCTAATTTAGAATTAAAAGATGAAAAGGCTAATCATGCTGTAAGAAAGATATATAATAGAACTATTTTACTTGTGCCACTTTTAGTTAACAATGAAACAGGTGGAATTTCAGCTGGAGTTGAAAGCGATGAATATAAAACTAAATGTGGAAGATATTCATATTGCTGGCCAAGAGATGCCTTATTTGTTACAGAAGCTTTAGATGAGATTGGCATGGGAAAAGATGCTGAAAAGTTTTATAAGGTATTCTGCAAAATGACACAAAGTAAAAATGGAAGATGGGAGCAAAGATTTTATACAGATGGTAGGTTAGCTCCTTGTTGGGGATATCAAATTGATGAGACTGCTAGTGTTGTTTGTGGAGTCTATAGTCATTATGAAAAAGAGAAAAATATTAAATTCTTAAAAGATACATTAAAAATGTGCGAAAAAGCTATAGAGTATCTTGAAAAGTATGTTACAGATATTTTAGATGAAAAATTTGAATTGCAAAAAAGCTATGATTTATGGGAAGAACGTGAAGGATATAGTCTTTATTCAATGGCTTCAATTTTTGGTGCTTATAACAGCATGCTAAAAATTATAAAAGAAGTTAAAGGCGAATTTACAAATAATAGATTAAAAATAGAAGCTTTAGAAAAAACGAGAAAACTTTTAGAAAAAAGAGTTAGAGACATTAAGGAACATGTTCTAAAGAATTATTATGATGAAGACAAAAAAAGCTTTGTAAGAAATACTGATGATAGAAGAATAGACATTAGCATTTTAGGAGCAGTTACTCCATTTAATATGTTCGCACCAAAAGAGAAAAAGGTTTTAAATACAATTGAGAGAATGAACATGACTATAAGAACGTATACAGGTGGCTATATTCGTTATGAAGGTGATACATATAATGGAGGATATAATCCTTGGGTAATTGCTAATCTATGGATGGCAAATTATTACTTAGATGCTGGAGAAAAGAAAAAGGCTAAAGAATGTTATGAATTTGTTGTAAGAAGTGCATCTGGACATGGATTATTAGGTGAACAAGTAGATAATGAAAGCATGAAACCTTCTTGGATTATAGGTCTTATGTGGTCTCATGCAATGTTTATTGATGTTACTGCAAGATTCTCAAAATTAGGAATTATTTAAATTAAAAGTTTATAAATAAACTAAAATATAGCAAAAGTACTAAAAAAATATTTTTATAAGGATTGCATTCCAATTTCAACAACTTCTAAAAAATTTAAATGAGCCTCTCCGCGCTCGGCAGCGCACCCTCATTTAAATTTATAAAGAAGTTATAGAAATTTTCATTTATACTTAAAAAATATTTTTTTAGTACTTTTGCTATATAATTTTATGTGATAGAATTATTAATAATTTAAGAAAGGATGTGTAACTTTGGCAAAAGTAAATACAGTTTTTTTCTGCAATTCATGTGGATATGAATCTACAAAATGGCTAGGAAAATGCCCAGCTTGTAATGAATGGAATACTTTTGTAGAGGAGAAAGTTGTAAAACAAGGTTCATCTAAAACTGGTTCAATAAAAAAGGCAGCAGAAGTAATGCCACTTAATAATATTGAACAAATAAAAATTTCTCGTATAAAATCTGGATTTGACGAATTAGACAGAGTTTTAGGTGGGGGATTTGTAAATGGTTCGCTTACTCTTTTAGGTGGAGAACCAGGTATTGGAAAGTCAACTTTAATACTTCAGATATGTGATAAGATAAAAGTAGAGGGAAAAGTCTTATATATTTCTGGAGAGGAATCCGCAGAACAAATAAAAATAAGAGCAGATAGATTAAATATAAAAAATGATAATATTATGTTTTTGGGAGAAACTGATATTAATGTAATAGAAGAAACTATCGAAAAAATAGAACCTAAATTTGTAATTATTGATTCTATTCAAACGATGTATTCAGATGAAATTACATCAGCTCCTGGAAGTGTTAGTCAGGTTAGAGAAATTACAGCAAGAATAATGAAAATGTGTAAGATGAAAGCAATAACGACAGTAATAATTGGACATGTTACCAAGGATGGAACTATTGCAGGACCTAGAGTATTGGAGCATATGGTTGACACAGTTTTATATATTGAAGGTGAAAGATATTTTACATATAGAGTTTTAAGAGGTGTTAAAAATAGATTTGGTTCAACAAATGAGATTGGAATGTTTGAAATGCAAAGTGAAGGAATGGTAGAAATAAAAAATCCTTCTAGTGTTCTTATTTCAGAAAGAGAGGGAAACCCATCTGGATCTGTAATTGTTGCAAGCATAGAAGGAACAAGACCAATTTTAGTTGAACTGCAAGCCTTAACTGCAACAACTGTTTTTGGATTACCAAGAAGAACTGCAAATGGAATAGATTTTAACAGAGTAACTTTATTAATTGCTGTATTAGAAAAAATAGGTGGCGTAAACTTAAGCAATCAAGATGTATATATGAATATTGTAGGTGGCTTAAGAATTAATGAACCTGCTTTAGACCTAGGAATAGTATTATCTGCTGCATCAAGTTACAAAAACATAAGTATCCCAAGTGATGTTGCAGTGATTGGAGAGGTAGGTCTTACTGGAGAGATAAGGTCTGTAAATCTAATAGATAAAAGACTGAAAGAACTAGAAAAGATGGGATTTAAAAAATGTATCATTCCAGAAAGTAATAAAAAACTATTGAAAGATAATTTTAAATTAGATATAATTGGTTGCAAAGATATTATTGATGCAATGAAAATTTTAAAAATAAAATGATAGTTAAAGTTATTTAGGCATTAGGAAGGAAGATTTAAAATGAGTAAAGTTAAAAAAATATTAATAGGACTTATTATAATTGCTCTTATAGCAGCTATTGTTTTGCTTGTTATAAATATTGTTATGGCAAAAGTTGATAATAAGCCTAATCCTGTTGTAACAATGGAAGTAGAGGGATATGGAATAATAAAAATGGAATTATATCCAGATAAAGCTCCAAACACAGTAAAGAATTTTATAAAATTAGCTCAAAATGGATTTTATAATGGAAAAACTTTTAATGATATAGAAAATGGTTTAGTTCGTGCAGGAGCAGTTGCAGAAACTACAGATGAAGATGGAAATGCAGTAACAGGACCAATGTTGAGTGATATGAAAACATTAGCAGAAGGTGAAGAAGATTATCAATATGCAATTCCTGGAGAATTCATGGAAAATAACTATACAGATAATAACTTAAAACATCAAAGAGGAGTTATTTCAATGTATAGAAAAACATCAAGTTTATATCAACAAGAAATTTCTTTAATGCAAATGATGGGATATTCAGAATATATTGATCCAATATTAGAAGATATGTATGATTCACAAGATACTCAATTCTTTATTTTAACTGCTGATAATATGAATTATAATGGTTTATTTTCTGCTTTTGGTAGAGTAACAGAAGGAATGGATATTGTAGATCAAATATCTCAACTTGAATTAACTCAAGAAACTGATGAAAATGGCGAAAGTTATGAATCAACAAAACCAGTTAATCCACCAGTTATTAAAAATGTAACTGTAGAAACATATGGAGTTAATTATGGAGACCCAGAAGTAGTTAGAGCAATTGATTTTGATGCATATTTCGATATGTTTATGCAAATGTTTAATCAATCATCAAACTATTCATATTAAAAAGAATAATTAGAAAACGTCCTTTAATAGGACGTTTTTTTTCATGTAAAAATATATTAAATTTAAATTTGTAAGGCTAAAATACTTGACAAATCAAGAAAAATGATGTAAAGTATATAAGCATTACAAAAAAGGAAGTGATTATCATAGAAAAAAATGTTGAAATAAGTATACTTTGCCAAATCTATGGAAAGTTATTAACTGAAAAACAATTTATGATTCTAGATGATTACTATAATAATGATTTATCTTTATCCGAAATTGCTGAAAACTATGATATTACTAGACAAGCGGTTAGAGATATTCTCAAGAAAGGGGAAAATAAACTTTTCGAATACGAAGAGAAATTAGGATTTATGAAGAAGACAATGGAACAAGAAGAAAAAATTGCTATTATTCTTTCTGAAATTACTAAAATAAAATCTAAATCTTCTGATAAAGAAGTTAGTAAGATTTTAGAACATATTAAACATGAATTAAATTGTTTAGTATAATAGGCAGAAAATAATATAATTTTTTCAAAAAGTATTTAAAAGGAGGTAATTATGGCTTTTGAAAGTTTATCATCAAGACTACAAGAAATAACTAGAAAATTAAGAGGAAAAGCAAGAATTACTGAAGGTGATTTAAAAGAAGTACTTAAAGAAGTAAAGTTTGCTTTATTAGAGGCTGATGTCAACTTTAAAATCGTAAAAGATTTTATAAAGGTAATTGAGGAAAAAGCCGTTGGTCAAGATGTATTAAAGTCATTAACTCCTGGACAGCAAGTTGTAAAAATTGTAAAAGATGAATTAGTTGATTTATTAGGTGGAGAAGATAGCAAAATTTCATTTTCAGCAAATCCACCAACTATCATAATGCTTGTTGGATTACAAGGTTCTGGTAAAACAACAACAGCTGGAAAACTTGCTAATTTAATTCGTAAACAAGGGAAAAAACCTTTATTAGTTGCTTGTGATGTATATAGACCTGCTGCTATTCAACAATTACAAGTTGTTGGTAAACAATTAAACATTCCAGTTTATGCAAATGAGCAGACAAAGGATGTTGTACAAATAGCTAAACAGGCTATAAATACTGCAATTTCAAAATTGAATGATGTTATTATTCTAGATACTGCAGGTAGACTTCATATTGATGAAGAATTAATGCAGGAATTAAAGAATGTTAAATCATCAGTAAAGCCACATGAAATATTACTTGTTGTTGATTCAATGACTGGTCAAGATGCTGTAAATGTTGCTGAAAGTTTTAATAATGACTTAGGAATTGATGGAGTTGTTTTAACAAAACTTGATGGTGATACAAGAGGTGGTGCTGCATTATCAGTTAAAAAAGTAACTGGAAAACCTATAAAATTTGCGGCTACTGGTGAAAAATTAAGTGATATTGAAGAATTCCATCCAGATAGGATGGCTTCAAGAATACTTGGAATGGGAGATGTCCTTTCAATTATTGAAAAAGCAGAAGAATCTTTTGATGAAGAAGAAGCACTTAAAATGGAGCAAAAACTTCGTAAGCAAAAATTTGATTTAGAAGATTATTTAGCTCAATTAAGACAAATGAAAAAAATGGGATCTTTTTCATCAATTCTAAAAATGTTACCAGGAATGGGAGCGTTAAAAAATATCAATATTGATGATAAGGAATTTGATAAAGTCGAAGCTATCATATGTTCTATGACTTTAGAAGAAAGAAGAAATCCAAAAATTTTAAATGGAAGCAGAAGAATAAGAATTGCAAAGGGTAGCGGAACACAAGTACAAGATATTAACAAATTTATGAATTCTTTTGAAATGACACAAAAAATGATGAAAAAAATCACTGGAAATAAAGGTGCTATGAAAAAGATGATGAAAGGCATAGAAAATCAGAATTTAGATTTAAAAGACTTTACGGATTTAAAATAATGTTATTAACTTTATAGTTTATATAAATTAAAAATTTTCAGGGGGTGAAATTATGGTAAAAATAAGATTAAGAAGAGTTGGAAAGAAAAAAGCTCCATTTTACCACATAGTAGTTGCAGATTCTAGAAAAGCTAGAGATGGTAGAATTATTGAACAAGTAGGAACATATGATCCTATGACAGATCCTACAACAGTTGTAATAAACAAAGAACTAGTTGAAAAATGGATTAAAAATGGTGCAAAACCAACAGATACTGTAAAAAGACTTATTGATGAAGCAAAATAGTGTTTTCTTTACTCTTGAAAGTAGGAGGTTAAAACTATGAAAGAAATTTTAGAGGCAATGATAAAAAACCTTGTTCAAGATACTGATTCTGTATCAATAGAAGAAATTCAACAAGAAAAGGAAATAAAATATGAAGTTAGAGTTAATTCAGATGATATGGGAAGAGTAATTGGAAAAAGAGGTAAAGTTGCACAAGCAATTAGAACAGTTATGAAAGCTGTTGCAGCAAAAGAAAATAAAAAAATAATAGTTGAATTTATTGATTAAGGAAATAAAATGCAAGATTATTTTGAAATTGGTCAAATAGTTAATACTTCTGGATTAAAGGGAGTTGTTAAAGTAAATCTTTTTACAGATGAATTAACAAAGATTGAAGAATTTGAAAAAGTTTTAATTGAAAAAAATAAGAAATTGACTGAATATGAAATTGAGGAAGTTAGATACAATAAAAATCAAGCTTTAATTAAATTTAAAGGAATCGATGATATTGATACTGCTGAAACTTTTAGAAATTGTATAATAAAAGTTCATAGAAGTAGTGAAAAAGAACTTCCAGAAGATACATATTATATAGTTGATTTAATAGGTCTTGAAGTATATTTAGATACAGGTGAAAAACTCGGAATATTAAAAGATGTATTTCCAGTTCATGGCGGAAACAATGATGTTTATGTTGTGGAAACTGGGGAAAGAGATGTCTTATTACCAGCAATTGGTGACGTTATAAAAGAAGTTAATATTCAAGAAAAAAAGATGATTGTACATTTATTGGAAGGATTAATTTAAAATGAAATTTGATGTATTAACATTATTTCCAGAAATGTTTGAACCACTTAAACAGAGTATTATAAAAAGAGCTACTGAAAAACAAATCATTGATATTAATTTAATTAATATTAGAGACTTTTCAGAAGACAAACATAATAAAGTTGATGATACACCTTATGGTGGAGGAGCTGGAATGCTTATGAAACCAGATGTTGTTGATAGAGCATATAATTCTGTTAAATCTAAAAATGCTAAAGTAATTTATCTTACACCACAAGGAAAAAGATTAAATCAAGAAAAGGTAAAAGAATTATCTAAAGAAGAACATTTGATATTACTTTGTGGTCATTATGAAGGCATTGACCAGAGAGTAATTGATAAAATAGTTGATGAGGAAATCTCAATTGGAGACTATGTTCTTACTGGTGGCGAAATACCTGCAATGGTACTTATAGATAGCGTTAGTAGATATGTAGAAGGGGTTCTATCAAATGAATCAACAGATGAAGAATCATTTGCAAATGGATTACTTGAATATCCACAATATACAAGACCAGAAATTTTTAATAATGAAAAAGTTCCAGAAGTTTTAATTTCAGGACATCATGAAAATATTAAAAATTGGAGAAGAGAAAAAGCTTTAGAAAATACATTCAGAAAGAGACCAGAGTTGTTAGAAAATATAGCGCTAACAGATAAGGAAAAAAGCTATATAGAAAAATTAAAGAAGGAGGTCCAATAATAATGGATATTATAAAATCAATTGAACATGAACAATTAAAAAATAAGATTCCTGAATTACGTGTTGGTGATACTGTAAAAGTACATGCTAAAGTAAAAGAAGGAAATAGAGAAAGAATCCAAGTATTCGAAGGAATTATAATTAAAAAACAAGGTGGAGGAGTTAACGAAACATTTACTGTTAGAAGAATTTCTTATGGTGTAGGTGTTGAAAAAACATTCTTAGTTCACTCACCAAACGTTGAAAAAGTAGAGGTTACTAGAGTTGGTAAAGCTAGAAGAGCTAAATTATTCTATTTAAGAGATAGAGTTGGTAAATCAGCTAAGACTAAAGAAAAAGTTGGTGCTAGAATTGAAACTAGAGAAATAACAGTTAAAGAAGAAGTTGTTCCAGGAGAAAATGAAGTTGTTGAAGAAGAAGTAGTACCTGGAGAAAACGAAGTTGTTGAAGAAGTAACAACTGAAACTGTTGAAGAGGTAAAAGAAGAAGTTAAAGAAGAAACAAAAAAAGAAGAAAAAAAAGAAGAAGTAAAAGAGGAAGCTAAAGAAGAAAAAGAAGAAGTAGCAGCTGAAGAAGATAAAAAAGAATAATAGAAGATATTTCTCTATAAAAAAGGTCTAATACTTTTAGTATCAGACCTTTTTGTGTATAATTAATTAGAGGAGATAATATGATAAAAATTTTATTTGTATGCTTAGGAAATATATGTAGATCGCCAATGGCAGAATTTATTTTAAAAGATATGGTGAAAAAAAGAGGATTAGAATCAGAGTTTTATATTGAATCAGCTGGAACTAGTAATGAGGAGGAAGGAAATCCTGTTCATTATGGTACGAGAAGGAAGCTTTCAGAGGTTGGAATAAATACGAGTGGGAAATATGCTAGGCAAATGGAGAGATCTGATTATGAAAAGTTTGATTATATTATAGGTATGGAAGAATATAATATTAAGTCAATACTAAGAATTGTTGGTGAAGATAAGGAAAATAAAGTATATAGACTTTTAGATTTTTCAAATAATCCTAGAGATATTGCTGATCCTTGGTATACACATAATTTTGATATTACATATAATGATATAGTTGAAGGATGTAATGGATTATTAGATAAGCTAATATTATAAATAAAAAACTGGATGAACTTTTTAGTTCATCCAGTTTTAAGTTTAGTTACTTTGTTTTAAAATGCCAGATTCATAAAATTTAAGAAGTTCTTCCAGATCTGCAATCTCAGATTTTAATCTTTTTCCAATATCTGTATCACCAACTAGTTTTCGCTGAGTACCAGTTTTTCTTACAACTAATTCTGAAATTATATCTATTTCTTCAACTATAGATTTATTAACTGATTCAAATGGTTTGTTTTGACTAAGAAGTAAACCATTTGAGTTATATGTTAATATATATCCTGCATTTCCTGTGGCTTTTTGATAACTTTTTGCAAAACCACCATCAATTACTAATAGTTTACCATTTCCTCTAATAGGACTTTCACCATCTTTGGCTTTTACTGGCATATGTCCATTTACAATGTGAGAATCTTTTTCTGATAGGCCAAATTCTTTTAAAATTTTATCACAGATTTCTTCATTGTGAGTTAGTGTATAGTAAGGATTTTTAATCTCTTTACTCATCTCTTTATCTTTCACAAAATAGCTTTCAAATGTTGCCATTTTATCTTTACCAAAGAATGGAGAGTCAGGACATATCCATAAATACCACATAATATCTAGTAAATCTTCATCTATGTTTTGTCTGTTTAACCAAATTTTATTTATAGTTTCATTTATAACATCTAAGTATTCTTTTCCTTTTAATGTCTTACCTAAAAATTCAACTTCTTTAAATTCTCCATCTTCAGTCATAGGAATGCAAGCATGAAATAGAAGATTTGAATTGAAAATCTTATACAAAGAACCTTTTTTACAGAAAAAGTTGATATGATCATTAAGCTTTTGACTGTTTCTAAAAGATTCACAAAGTCTATCTATTATTTCTTGTTCTTGAGGTGATAACTCGTAAATATTATTTGGGTTTAGAGTAGGGAAGTTTGTATCGTTTATTTCATATTTTTTATTATCAATAACTACATATCCTTTTTTCAGATTCATTTTATCTAGTAATAAACGATTATCTAAATGATACTCAGGATGTTTTTTTATCATCTGTCCTTCTAATTTAAACTGAATAATTGTTATTGCTTTATGAATTTTAGCAATATTAACCTTATCACTCTCATCATATTTTGATTCATCAAAAACTTTTGGGTAAAAATTCTTACATTCATCATTTTTATAAGTTTCCATAGCAAAAGTTGATAAAGGTCTAATATTAATTCCATATGCATCTTCAAGAATTGCAATATTGTTATATCTTGCGCAAATTCTTACTACTGTAGCAATACTTGATTTATTGCCCAATGTTGCTCCTGTCCATAAAATGTCATGATTACCCCATTGGATGTCTAAACTATGAAAATTTTTCAATTTTTCTATTACTAGATCAGGATGCATTCCTCTGTCAAATACATCACCAACAATATGCAAATGATCTATTGCCATTCTCTTTATTAAGTTAGAAAGTGCAATTATAAAATCTTCTGCTTGATTTAAATTTATTATTGTATTAATAATTGCTTTATAATATTTTTCTTTATCTTTTTCATTCCAGTTAGGTGTATTAAGAAGTTCATCTATTACGTATTGAAATCCACTTGTAATTGCTTTTCTAACTTTTGATCTTGTATATTTAGAGCTTACTTTTTTAGCAACTTCAACTAAACGGTGCAATGTAATATTGTACCATTCATTTAAATCTTCAACCTCTTTTTTAATAAGTTTTAGCTTTTCTTCAGGATAATAAATTAATGTAGCAAGTGTCGCTCTTTCTTTTTTTGTAATTGTATTTTCAAAAATATCATCAATTTTGCTTTTTATAATACCAGCACCATTATTTAAAATATGTTCAAAAGGTTCATATTCACCATGTATATCACTAAGAAACATTTCAGTGCCTTTAGGCAAATTAATTATTGCTTGAAGATTAATTATTTCTTCAGCAACTTCATAAATATTTTTGTACTCCTTGCTAAGTAATGTTAAGTATTTTAATTTATCATAGTTATTCTCCATATTAAACTTCCTTTTTGTGAAAAATATAACCTATTATACCACATTTTAGTATATTTTGCTATTATTTAGAACCATACTACATTAAGATAAAATTGATTAACTTGTTAAATAAGGCAAAATATATTATAATATAAATATAGTGCGGGTGTAGTTTAATGGTAGAATCCCATGCTTCCGACCTGGTGGTCCGGGTTCGATTCCCGGTACCCGCTCCAATTTAAGACAGCTTACGAACTGTAAAGGTTTCGTAAGTTTTTTCTTTTTAAGAAAAGAAAAATAAATCTTT
>CANQPZ010000002.1 GCA_947625895.1 uncultured Clostridia bacterium
AGAAGTCAAGCCCTCAGGTGCCGAAGATACTTGCGAGTTACCTTGCTGGGAAAATAGGTTGTTGCCAGTTTTTTTATGTTTATTTTTCGTTTTATATATAGAAAAAAATCAGAGAACGAATAATAATATTTGTTTTGTGATTTTTTTTGCTTTAAATCTATAAAATACGATTAAATCAATATTTACAGCATTTTTAACTTATATTATAAAAACTTAAAAATCTTCTAAATTAGCAAGCTGTAATCAATATTTAATATTGAAAATATTGATTATTAAATTTGTTTAATATATTATACAAGTATGAAATTTTATAAGGAGATCAGTATGTCAATTGAGCTTGATTTTGTAAAACAACTTACAACAACTAAAGAAACAAAAGAAGAAGCCGATTATATTAATAAAATAACAATTAAAGAAAAATATAAATTATTAATAAATTCACCTTTTATTTTTAGTAAAAATCGTAGAGAATATGAAAAACTTGAAGATAAAATAAAACTAACTTTTTCATATTTATGCTTACTAAAAATACTAGAAGATTATAGTGATGATTATGAATACGATAAAAAAGATATAAGAGATAAAGCTAGACAAATTTTTGAGAGTGCAGAATCATATAAAGAAGTTTTAAGAGAAAAAAACAAAAGTAAATGTGAATATATAAATCCATATCAAAATTTATTGTTGGGAAACTCATCAACAAAGGTTGATATAATTCGTGGATATGAAAGACAAATAAAAGTTATCAATAAAATTTTAGAGCTTGAAATACCTAAAAAAGACATAGACCCCAAACAGATAATTGAATCATATGCTACATTTTTATTGCAAAAAATGTCTTTTGAGATACTAATGGATCCAATTCAAAAAAGAAAAATAGATGAAGAAATATTACTTAATTTTAATCCAAATCAAGAAAACCTTTATGTAAAAGAAGGAATAAATGATCTTTCTTATATAGAAGATTTAGATGAAAATATTTATAAAATGACAAATAAATTTAATGACATAATAATGTTTCAAAAAATTGGTACATTAGCATATGGATTTTCATTTAAAGATACTTTTACACTTCAAAATTATAGAGTTAAAAAGATTTATGTGAGTCTTGCAAACGAAAATGAAGAGCCAGCAGAAAAAGAATTTAATATATTTACATGTCTAGACATTTCAAAATTAACAAGTGACCAGGACTTTACAGCACTACATGCTGATATATTATTTTCAGACTTAAATCTTGAGATAGCTACTAAATGTAATGCAAGTTATATTGGAGAAATTGTTAAAAATAATAATGGTAAATATGATGTATATCATTATCAAGATAAACTTTGTGCATGCAAAGAATACAAAAAACTTTTAAGAATTTAAATTTAGAAAGGAACAAAAAATGAATTTAAAAATTAATTATATTGATTCTTTAATTAAAAATGGGTTAGGTAATGTAAAAACAGAACATTTATTATCAATTAGAAAACTAGATGAAAGATATAAAGTACTAGTTGATTCACTAGGAACAAAGCTTACTGGAACAAGTCCATTAGAGAAATTGGAAAATACGGTAAGACTTAAATTAGCATACTTAAGTATGAGATCAATTTTATTAGATAGTCTTGGAGAAAACGCTGATGCAGATAAAGTGGTTGAAAAATCTATAATAAAAGACATAGCAAAACAAGAAGAGTATGAAGCAAAAGAAAAAGCAGAAATAATTAGATCAAGAGTAGACCATAGTGCATATAAAGATTTAAAAGTTCAAAGACAAACACCAATGGAAACAATAAAATCAAATTATTTTCAACAGTTAAAAACATTAGAAGAAGAATTGGATAATATGATAAATGATCAAAATTATGATAAAGAGGCTATTTCAGACTTACAATCATTATTTGAATTAATAAGTGAATCATATACTATGCTTTCAGACCCATTATATAAATTAAAAGTTGATGAAAAAGATTTTATGGGATTCAACCCAAACCAAGAAAAATTATTTGTTCCTGGTAACTTTGCAGATATAAGTTATGTACCAGCACTAAAGACAAAAGTGGATAAAAATGGAGAAGAACAAATTACAGTTTTATCATTTGATAATTTCCAAGGGGATACTACACAAGTAGTAAAAACAGGCGAATTAGGATTTGGAAGATTCAGACAAAGAAGTGGAAAAGTTACATATAGAGACTCTGATTTTTTAGATGAATATTTAGTTATGAAATATTATGCTGACCCTAAATTAAGAGCTGAACGTAAGAAATTAACACAGCAAGAAGGAGCATTAACTCAGTGGGATGAAACAGGGGATAGGGAAATGTTTAGAATTTCTACAAATATAAATTATAACTTATTAAATAGTCCTGATGTTGATCCTGAATACGTAAAATACTATGTAAATGCACTATTATCTACATATAATATGGAAGAAGCAATAAAACACAATGGAGGATATGTAGGAAACATTGCATTAACAAGAGACGGAGAATATACAGTTAAGCATGACAGAGATAAAGTTTGTTTAGCACGAGAAATAAGCGAAGCTAGAAGAAAGAACTTAATACAAAATAGACCTTCTTTAGTAAGAATAGACAGAAGAAGAAAAGATGAGTTTGATTTTGAAGGAGGAGATAGATAAATGTCCAAAACAATGTGGAAACCTGGAACATTTGTATATCCTATACCAGCAGTAATGGTATCTTGTGGAGATATGAAAAACTCAAATATTATTACTGTTGCGTGGACAGGAATATTAAATAGTAATCCAGCAAAAGTATATATATCAGTAAAACCAACAAGGTTTTCACATAAGATAATTTCTGAGAAAAAAGAGTTCGTTATAAACTTAACTACAAGGCAATTAGCTTATGCAACAGATTGGTGTGGAGTAAAAACAGGAGCAAAAGTAGATAAGTTTAAAGTAATGCATTTAACTAAAGAAAAATGTAATTTTGTTAAAGCACCAGCAATCAAAGAATCACCTGTTTCAATTGAATGCAAAGTAGAAAAAATAATAAAAATGGGTTCACATGATATGTTTGTGGCAAATGTTTTATCAATTGATGCGGATGAAAAATATATTGATTCTAAGGGTGCTTTTGACATAAGTAAATGCGATTTAATAGCCTATGCAAATGGCGGATATTATTGCTTAGGTAAAAAAATTGGAAAATTTGGATATTCAGTGAAAAAAAAGAAGTAAAAAAATGCTGAAAATATTGACAATATACATGTTTTGTGATAAAGTATAACAGCATGATTTATTTCATGCTCACATCGTTAATTATAAATAAAAAACTTCACAAAAATTAAACGGAGGTGTAGTAGATGGCTGCAAAAGGACCTAGAGAATCTATAACATTAGAATGTACAGAATGTAAAAGAAGAAATTACATAACAGAAAAAAACAAGAGAAATAATACTGATAGATTAGAAATTGTTAAATATTGCAAATTCTGCAAAAAACGTACAACACACAAAGAAACAAAATAATCCTTTAAGGAGGAACCAAAATGGCTAAAGAAACAAAAAATAAAGCAAATAATTCAAAGAAAGAAAAGAAAGAAAAAAGTACTTTCTTTAGAGATTTTAAGGCAGAACTAAAAAAAGTTACATGGCCTACTCCAAAGCAACTTGCAACTAAAACATCAATAGTTATTGCCATTGTAATTTTAATATCAGTTATTGTTTTCGTACTTGATACTGTATTTGATAAAGGTTATGAATTTATTGTAACAGAATCAACAAAAAATAACCAACAAGAAAATGTTATAAATGTAGATGAATCTGAAATTAATACAGAGGAAGCACCTAGTGAATCTACTGAAGATACAACAGTAGATGCGGGAACAACAGCAGAATAATCTGTCGAATAATTTAAAAGGAGGCTAAGAAATGTCACAAGCTGATACAAGCCTAGAACCAAAATGGTATGTAGTTCATACATATTCTGGATATGAGAACAAAGTAAAAACAGACTTGGAAAAGACAATAAAAAATAGAGAATTAGAAGATTTCTTCTTTAATATCGTAGTTCCAATGGAAGAACAAGTTGAAATTAAAGAAGGTAAAAGAAAAACAAACTTGAAAAAAGTTTTCCCAGGATATGTTTTAGTTAAGATGATTGTAACAGAAGAATCTTGGTATATAGTTAGAAATACAAGAGGAGTGACAGGATTTGTTGGCTCAGGAACAGATCCAATTCCACTTACAGATGAAGAAATTAGAAATATGGGATTTGATGATGTTCCAGTTAATATAGACTATGAAGTTAATGACAATGTAAGAGTAATGAATGGACCATTAGAGAATTTTATTGGTGTAGTACAAGAAATAAATACAGAAAAGCATAAAGTAAAAGTTTTAGTTTCTATGTTTGGAAGAGAAACACCAGTAGAACTAGAATTTTCACAAGTGCAAAAAATTGATTAATAAGAGTATTTGATAAGGAGGTGCCCTTCAGTGGCAGAGAAAGAAGTAGTTAATGTAATTAAATTACAAATTGAAGCTGGTAAAGCAACACCAGCTCCACCAGTTGGACCAGCATTAGGATCTAGCGGTGTTAATATTATGCAATTCGTTAAAGAATTCAATGATAGAACAGCAAATCAACCTGGAATGATAATCCCAGTTGTTATTTCTGTTTACAAAGATAAATCTTTTGATTTTATAACAAAAGTTCCACCAGTTGCTGTTTTAATAAAGAAAGCTTTAAAAATCCAAAAAGGATCAGGAAAGCCAAATACAACTAAAGTTGCAAACATAACAAAAGAACAAGTAAAAGCAATTGCAGAACAAAAAATGGAAGACTTAAATGCAGCTTCATTAGAAGCAGCTATGAGTATGGTTGAAGGTACAGCAAGATCTATGGGAATTGTTGTAGTAGACTAATTATATGATTTAACATAAGTTTAACTTATATTAAATAAATGCTTATAAAGCAAAAAAATATTGGGAGAGTACTAAAATACTCGATTGTACCAAAGGAGGATTTTATGAAAAGAGGAAAAAGATATCAAGAATCTGCTAAATTAGTAGATAGCACAAAAGTGTATGATGCAAAAGAGGCTTTAGAAATTATTGAAAAAATGCCAAAGCCAAAATTTGATGAAACAATTGAACTTCATGTAAAATTAGGTGTTGATTCAAAACATGCTGATCAACAAGTTAGAGGAACAGTTGTATTACCTAATGGAACTGGTAAAACTCAAAAAGTTTTAGTATTTGCTAAAGGTGATAAAGCTAAAGAAGCTGAAGAAGCTGGAGCTGATTATGTTGGAGCAGAAGAATTAATACCAAAAATTGAAAAAGAAAATTGGTTTGATTATGACGTTATAGTTGCAACACCAGATATGATGGGTGTTATTGGTAGATTAGGAAAGGTCTTAGGACCTAAAGGATTAATGCCAAACCCAAAATCAGGAACAGTTACAATGGACGTTAAAAAAGCAATTTCAGAAATCAAATCTGGTAAAGTTGAATACAGATTAGATAAAACAAATATCATACATTTAGGATTTGGAAAAGTTTCTTTTGGAGCTGAAAAATTATTAGAAAACTATAAAACAATAATTGAAGCTATAGAAAAAGCTAAACCAGCAGCTGCAAAAGGACAATACATTAAAAGCGTATCAATTTCTACAACAATGGGACCTGGCTTATATGTAAATGAAAAATAGAAAAATATTAACCTAAGACAGTAGGCAAAAAAAGAAGTCCTACCGAGGTAAAAAAATGTGAAGTGTTATATAGATAAACTTCAATTTGCCTCGGTTGGCGAATTGAAGTTTTTTAATTTTTTAATTTTAATAAATAGGAGGTGTAATTTTGGCTAGCGAAGTTATTTTAAAACAAAAAGAAGAACAAGTAAAAAAATTAGCTGAAGAAATGCAAAAATCATCTTTAATCCTTTTCACAGAGTACAGAGGAATTAATGTAACTGATGATACAACATTAAGAAAAAACATAAGAAATGCTAATGGTAAATACAGTGTAATTAAAAACAATATTACAAGAAGAGCTTTAGCAGAAGCTAAAATAGAAGGACTAGATGAAGAAATACTTACTGGACCTACAGCTGTTATCACAGTTGAAGGATCATACCTAGATGCATTAAAAGCAATTTATAACTTTTCAAAAGATAATGAATTTTATCAAATCAAAGCAGGTGTGTTAGATGGAAAAGCAGTTTCTAAAGAAGAATTAATTACACTTGCAAAACTTCCATCAAGAGAAGTACTTATTGCAAAACTTGCTGGATGCTTACTTGGAAACATTTCAAAACTTGCTGTTGCACTTGACCAAGTAGCAAAACAAAAAGAATCAGCAGAATAATAAAATTAGAGTTGTGAACTTAATTCACTAAAAAAATATTAGGAGGATTTTATAATGGAAAAAATAGAAAAATTATTAGAAGAAATTGATAGCTTAACAGTTATCGAATTATCAGAATTAGTAAAAGGAATTGAAGAAAAATACGGAGTATCTGCAGCAGCAGTTGCAGCACCAGCAGCAGGAGCTGACGCAGGAGCTGGAGCAGCTGAAGAAAAATCAAGCTTCAACGTTGTATTAAAAGAAGCTGGAGCTAACAAAATTGCTGTAATCAAAATCGTTAGAGATATTACAGGATTAGGATTAAAAGAAGCTAAAGACCTAGTTGAAGGTGCACCAAAAACAGTTAAAGAAGGAGCCAATAAAGACGAAGCTGAAGAAATGAAAGCTAAATTTGTTGAAGCTGGAGCTGTTGTTGAATTACAATAATTATTTATTAAAATAGAAAAAATGCATGTCTATCAAAGACATGTATTTTTTTTATGCATTTAATTATTTAATATAAGGCTAGAAAATATTATGTAAACATGTTATAATAAAAATATGCACAAGAGCATCTTATAAAAACCATTTTCTGTCACTTTAATAAGGGAGGGAATTCAATGAAAAAACAGAAAAAAACATCAAATAATCTAATACGGGAGGTGATAAATCTTTTAGTTAAATTCTTCAAATCTTACGGACTTTCACATGAAATGATAAATATTCCTAAGAATTTAAAATTTATGGGATATAAAGTAGGTCTTATGAGTCTGGGAATCACTGTTGTTACTCTAATATTCTCTTTTATGCTTAAGGCAACAAATACTCTTATAGAGTATAGGTTTATTTTACTGGGAATTATACTTTTTATGCTCTATCGTGGACAAGAAATTGTCAGGCAATCGTTCATTCTTTTTGAACAATCTGAAGGCGAGAAGTTTAGCTTGATCTTTGATGACGAGATAGTCTTTAGAGGTAGCCAGATAATAGGGAAAACTGCAAATCGTGTTTTAAAGTATGATGAACAAAACCAATTATACATGTTAATGTCAAATGAGTCTGTACTAAATACAATCAAAAACTACTTGAAGAATTTTTGGCAACTGAAAGTACAACACATATTTGATCTTTGCGAAATGATTAGTATCATCATTATGTTAGTAGCTGCCATCATAACGAACACAAGCATAAAGCAAATTATTTTCATACCTATGATTTTTGCATTTGTAGCAATCTCTTTCTTCAGTTCGGCGTATATAAGTATGAATAGAGAAGTGTTTTACAAGATGCACAAAAAATTTAATAATGAGCAATCAATAATTGTTAATGATCTACTTCGAGTGCCTGCAATAGTAAATGCTGATTTGGAAATGAGAATAAATAAGTTCCAAAAGACTGTGATAGAAAGCAATAAAAACGTTGTGAACTTTCATAAAAAATTGAATATATCACGGTTAGTGGTTACTATTATCGAAACATTTAGTCAGTATGGCATAATAATAGTTTACCTACTCGGAGTTGAATGGAACAGTATTGATTTAGCAACCATAACTCAAATCACAGCTACACTTCTTATCGTTGAGACCGCATTAAGTCAAATTAGATCGATTGTGACTGTTTTGGAACGTCATAATGACAGATTAGTTACAATTGAATCAGAAGAAAAGGATTTGTCATTAATTTTAAATGTATATAATACAGAATCTAAAAAGACTTCAACAGCTAAAAGAGTTGATGAGATAGAAATAAAGCCTTTTTCGATTCGGTATTTAGAAGAGTCAGAAAATGATAGACCTTTCTCTTTAATATCAAACAAAATAATAAAAATTAGATCCGGTGAAATTGCTATTTTATATGGTCCATCGGGCAGCGGTAAATCAACATTCATGAAAATGCTGACAGAAAGAATTAGACTAGAGAAAAGTACAGACATTCCAGCAACATCTAGATTCTTATTCTATGATGAAAAGTTACGATTTGGTAGTCTATGCATATTCGAAGAATTATTCTGCTGCGAAGAAAATCCAGACCTGGCAAAAATGCAAAATATCCTAGAAAACATGCATTTATGGCATGAAATAAAGGCAAACTGCATTGATGTCTGGAAATGGATGAAAGAAAAACAGTATGAGTCGTTATCGAATGGTCAGAAGCAGAGGTTAATAATAGCAAAAATGTTGTATTGGTTGGATGACAACATTGATGTTATGGTCTTAGACGAATGCACTTCTGGATTAGATGACAAATCAGAACTGAGCGATGTAGCAGACGCAGAAAAAATTCTGGAATACATTGTAAGATTTGCTAATTCTGACAGAAAGCGAATAGTAATCATTTCGACACACCAAAACATTGACGGATTTAAGCAAAGAATAGCAAAAGAGTGTACAGCGATTAGAAATCTGCAATTCGTGAAGGAAGGAGAATTGAACATAGTTAAAGAGATTTAATCATTTTTTAGATTTTTGGAGGAAGATGCAATTAAGCATTTTGGACAATTGAATACTGTTTAAGAATAGGAGGTTGTAATGCAACCTCTTATTCTTTTTATAATTTAAAATAAAGATTTCTAGATATAAAAAATAAAAATATATTGCCAAAAAAAATTATTATAGATATAATTATAATAGTTTTACAATCAAAACTTATGCATATTATAATTAATAAGTATTCGGGAGGGAATTATGGACGAACAAAATTTAAATAATGCTCCATCAGATGGAAAAAAAGATAATGAAAATCCATCTGTAGAAAATCCAGTAAATCAAAATACAACAACTGGACAAACAAACGTAAATAATAGTACAAAACCACCAAAAAAGAAAAAAGGAGTAGCTTTAAAAGTATTTATAGTACTATTAGTTTTAGTCATTGTTGCTGCTGTTGTCGTAGGAATACTAATACTTACAGGAGTATTAGATATAAACTTAGACAAAAAGAGCAAAATGGAAGCTGGTGTATCACAATTAGTTGAATCTTATACTGCACCATTAGAAACTGTTTCTTCAACTGCACAAAATAATAATGCAGAAATGAAAGTTTTAAATAACTTATCATTAAATGCACCAGTAGAAGTTTCAACAGAAATTACAGGAACTGCAAACATTAATAGCATTTCTGGATTGACAACTAGTCAGAAAAAACAAGTAGATCAACTATGTGACTTATTAGATGATACTTCATTAGCATTAGACTTTAAATATGATGGAAACAAACAAGCTTATGCAACAGTAAATGGAAAAGTTGAAGATGTAGAAGTGTCTGGAGAAGCTTTATATGATGGCAATCAATTTGGAATTAGATCAAAAGAATTAAACAACAAATGGTTAGTTGCAGATAAAGAACAACTTAAAGAAGGTCTTGAAGAAAGTCTAGAAGGACAAAATGTAGATGTTGATGAAATAAAAGAATATCTAGAAGATTATAAAGATCAATTATCAACAGTTAAAGATACTTTAAATATTGATACTAGTACACAAAATGAAATTCAAGAAAGATACAAAAATGTTTTAACTGAATATGTAAAAGATAAATCAAAAGAAATAGAATCAAAAAATACTAAAATAGAAGTTAATGGCAAAAATAAAAAATGCCAAAAATTATCTTTAGAATTAGATGATGATGATTTAAAAGATTTATTATCAAATTATATTGATACATTCGGTGATGATACACAATTACAAGGAATCATAAGAAGTATACTTGAAGAAATGGATACTATTGAGAAAACATCAAATAGTTATTACAGTTCAAACTATGCTAAACAATTTGACAATGCATTAAAGAGTTTAGATTCATTAAAAGATACTTTAGATGACGCAGTTAAATTTGATGGAACAGTTACATTAATAGTATATGGAACATCTTCAGAAACATACAGAGCTGATATTATTATTGATATTGATGATGAAAAAGTTGCTCTTGAAACAACATTTAACAAAAATGAAACAGTTACTAATATAAAATATGAAGATGAAGAAATGGCAGTACTTAAAGTATCATACGATACTAACTATGTTGATTACAGTTTAGATTTATCAGAAATTGCTAAAAAACAAAACATGGGAGATAGCTTTATAATAGATGTAAGATTAGAAGTAAATGGTGATGATTCATTAGTAAAAGTAAGCTATAAATTAGGTTCAGATTATGATTTTGCATTAACTGTAAAAGAAGATATCAATACAAATACAGATAAAGAATATGATGGAAACTTATCAATATCTTTAGATGCTAAAGTTAAAGATATGATAGATGCAAACTTTGTAATAAATGCAAAAACAAGAATTTCTTTAGATACTGTTGTAATTCCTACAATTTCAGAAAATGAAAAAGTAGATGCAACTGATGAAGCTGCATACAATGCATATTTAACAGAAATGGAACCTAAGATTAGTGAATTAGGAACAAAATTACAAAATATCGAAATTATAAAAGAACTTATAGAAGAACAATTTTAATAAAATTTGAAAATAAAAAATACCTCTTTTAGAGGTATTTTTTTTTATGATTAAAACTATTAAAAAGTATATTAAAATACGTTTTTTAGTATATCCAAACAATGAATAAATTCTTGACCTTGTTACAAAATAAACATATAATAAAAAACAGAATAGGAGGTTAATATGGTTGACGAAAGAATAAAAAAATTAGCACATGGTCTAGTAAATTACAGTACAAGAGTACAACCACATGAAAATGTCTTAATAGACTTAGTTGGAAGTGATAGTTATTTACTAGGTAGAGAATTAGTTAAAGAAGTATATCAGGCTGGAGGAAATCCATTTGTTAAGATTGAAGATGAAAATTTAACACATGATATTATCAAAAATGCAAACAAAGAAATGTTAAATTTAATGAGAGAAGAAGAATTAGCTCAAATGAAAAAAATGGATGCATATATTGCTGTTAGAGCATCTGGTAACATTTCAAGTTTAGTAGATATATCTTCATCTCAAATGGCAATGTATGAGACTGAATATAGAGAAGAAGTTTTAAATGAAAGAGTAAATAATACTAAATGGGTAATTTTAAGATATCCAAATGATTCGATGGCACAACTTGCTGGAATGAATACAGAAGAATTTGAAGACTTTTACTTTAAAGTATGCAACTTAGATTATGGAAAAATGGACAAAGCAATGGATAACTTAAAAGCTTTAATGGAAAGAACAGATAGAGTTCATATTGTTGGACCTGGAACAGATTTATCTTTTTCAATCAAAGGTATGGGTGGAATTAAATGTTCAGGAAATATGAACATTCCAGATGGAGAAGTTTATTCTGCTCCAATTAGAGATTCTGTAAATGGAAAAGTTTCATATAATGCATTATCAACATATAGAAACTTTACTTTTACAAACATTGTATTAGAGTTTAAAGATGGAAAAATTGTAAATGCAACTGCAAATAATACTCAAAAAATAAATGAAATCCTAGATACAGACGAAGGAGCTAGATATATTGGAGAGTTTTCATTAGGAATAAATCCTTATGTAACTAAACCAATGAATGATATTCTTTTTGATGAAAAAATTGCAGGAAGTTTCCACTTTACACCTGGTAGAGCTTATGAAGATATGAATAATGGAAATGTATCAGCAATACACTGGGACTTAGTATGTATTCAAACACCAGAATATGGTGGTGGAGAAATCTATTTTGATGACGTATTAATAAGAAAAGATGGAAGATTTGTAATACCAGAATTGGAATGCTTAAATCCAGAAAACTTAATGTAAAATATTAAAATGCAAACAATTTAATAATATAGGAATTAATTTTAATTCCTATATTATTAAATAAATAAGGCAATCATCTAAAAATTAGTACAATTAGTGGAGATTTATATGGAAGATGATTTTGAAGATATTTATAAATGGACTAATGAAAGAATAAAAAAAGAAGTTAGTTCATTAAAAGAATTAAAAAGAGATACAAGGCAAATAGAAGGACTAATAATAATATTAGTTCTAGTATGTATAATTATTTCTTTATATGCAGAAGCACAAATGGCAAAATATATTTTTATTACTGTTGCAGTATTAATGTTTATATTTTGTACAATATATTCATTTAAAAATGAAAGCAAAATAATTGACAAGCAAAACCAATTTAGCGAAGTAGTATTAGCAGAATTAGCTGTGCATATAAAAGATGGATTTACATATGAAGAAAACGAAGAGGTATCAGGAAATTATTACATAAAATCAGGATTTAATAGAATATATAAAGAATTGAAATCTAAGGGTGTTATTTCTGGAACAAGGAATAATCATTCAATTTCAGTTTCAAATATAATAGTCAAAGGTCAAAAATCAGAATTATTTAAAGGAATTTTTGCATATGTAACTTTAAATAAAGAGGTTGATGAAATTGATATTATGACTGTAAATAGTAAAAACAATAAAAAAGAAAAATTTGAAATTCCTGATCAAAAATTATATTTATATGCAGAAGATGTTGGAAAAGCAAGAGAACTAATAACAGATGAAGTACTAGATGAATTAAAAAAGTTTAGGCAAAAGATAAACTTAAAATTTGAACTTATGATGAATAAAAATTTGTTATTCTTTAGATTTTTTGATAATGAAATATTAACTAAACCACTTTCAAATAATAAACAAACAAAAGAATATGTATACAAATATTATCAAATTATTGAATTTCTAGCATATATTGCAGAGATAATAGACAAATAGATAAAGAGGGAAAGTAAAATGATAATATATCCAAAAGTAAGTATAGATGATTTTTCAAGTGAAGTAGAAGAAATTTTAAGAAAAAGTGAAGGTATAGAAATACAGTTTTTTAACGAAAATGGAATAGCAGAAGAATTTAACTTTGAAAAAATGGTTAGAACATATAAGGAAAGATTTAACAATCTAAAAGAAATTGTTATTCATCCACCATTATCAAACTACAACATAGAGTTGATAATGATGAAAAATGAAAAAATAGTTGAGAATCAACTTAAGAAACTAGTTCAATTATCTGAAGAATTGAACATAACTACAACATTTATATATCATACATATTGGACAAAAGAACAATTTGAAACAAGCGGATTAGCTGCAAAATTAAAAAAGTTACTTAAAATAATTGAGGGAAAAAATGCATATCTTTTAATTGAAAATTTATACATGATACTTGATGCTAAAAATAATTGTCCAGCATTAGAAATATGCAAATTTATTGATCATGATAACTTAAGAATGTGCTTAGATACAACTCATATGCATTGCAAAGCCAATATTTCAAAACGTGATTTTAATGAAATGATAGAAGCAATATTAAACCCTAATGATTGTGAAAAATATGTTAGACAAATACATTTTGCAGCGGCATTGAATAATGATGGTTATATTGATAAAAGAACTCATGGAAGAGTACATCCAAATATTGAGGAAACAAAAAAAGAAGTAGAATGGCTTAAAAAGTATAAAATGATTGATAAGCACTTTATTACTGAAGTAAGTGAAGATGATTATTATACAAGAGTAGATCAAATTAAAGAAATAGAAATGTTAAACGAAATAAATAAAAACTTATAAGTTCTAAATAAAAAATGAAAGTAGAGATGGAGTCTATTTTCATTTTTTATTTTTTAAAACTATATAGAAAACTGCAAAATAGGAAAAACTTTTAAAATAAAAAACATTAAAGAAGCGGCACATATGCCACTAAAGATTTTCCCATATAAATATGGCTTTATTGATAAATCTGTTTTAGATATAATACTCCAAACTTGAAGTAAAACAGAAAGCCCACCAGTTCCAATCAAAAAAGACGTAATAATCAAGTGAAGAAAAAGAGAAGTTCCAGGAATTGAAGAAATAAGCTTTATTCCTGTTGTGATTTCTAAAATACCTAAAACAGTATATTCGACCCATTGATTATTAAATATTGATAAGATTTTACTTGTTTGAATCATTGAGATTATTATTGAAAAAACAATTATAAAACCACAAACAATGCTTAGAGTATTAAAAGCTTTTTTAATGCAGTCACTCAATATTTCTCCAAGAGATGAAAATCTAAGTGAAGATTCATCTGATATAATAGACGGATCAATACGATAATCAACTTTAAAAAAATGAGTGAATACAAAACCAGTGATAATACTAGCTAATATATTAACTCCTAAAAGCAAAAAACCAATTGTAGAATTCAAGTAAATGCTGCAGCCTATACTTCCAATAATAAAAAGAGGGCCTGCATTATTTGTAAAAATCAATAATAGATTAGCATCTTTAGCAGATATCTTTCCTTTTTCTCTTAAATTAGAAATAATTTTTGCACCAACGGGATAACCACTAATCATTCCAATTATAAAAGGAAAAGCAGAAATACCAGGCATTTTAAAAAAACATCTCATAATTCTTTCAAATTTAGCCGATAAAAGGTTTATTATTGAAGTATATGATAATAGTTCACTTACAACTAAAAATGGAAATAAACTAGGAAATATTGAATTTAAACATAGGTTTATTGAAGATTGTACTGCTAAAATATTAGAAGAAGAAAAAAACAATAAAAAAATTGCAAATAATATTATACAAAAAGTTAAAAAAATGTTACCAAAGTTTTTCATGTTAAATAATATGCTATTGTCTATCAAATATGAACACATAAAAAAACTAGCCATAAATATAAAATTATTTATGGCTAGCTTTATTTATTATTCAGAAAGAATTAATTCATTGTACAAGTTTAGCAAAGTATATAATTCAGATTCTGAAGATAATTCATCAAAATTTAAATTATAAAATTCTATACAAACACCTTGATCTTTTTCGGAAAGATATTTTGTAGCATTATTTTTTAAATCTCTTACAGTTTTATATGCAAATTGAGGATTTTTAAGCTTAATCTTTTCAGTAAGAATATTTATTATTTCGGAGCGAAGCATTTCAGCACAATAAGAATAATTTTGACTTTTAAAATTTAACTCAAAAATTTTTTTATTAAATGTCATGCTCAGAGTCACCTCCTATAGGTGTTGGTTCATATTTATCATAACTATCGTTAGATTTTGTATATGCGACACCTGTTTCTAGATCTAAATATTTTACAACAAAATTACCTTTTCTTTTCTTAGATTTACTTGTAGTAGTATTATCATCATTTTCACACAAATGTTGAGGTGGAGCCTTAGGTGATAAGAAACCTAAGTGTGAAATCAAATTTGGATTATCATATAATTCAGGATTTCTAGAAGCTTTCTTTATAATAGATTTATGCTTATCTGATAAAGGTGAAACTATATGAACAGGATATAATTTTCCTGTGTCAGGGTTTTTAAAATCTTCAGCACCAGCATAAATTGGAACTATAGCATTTCCATTTAAAGATTTTAAAAAGTCTATCAAAACTGATTTCTTTATATGGAATCTTACTGGAGAAGTAAGACCAGCATCAACACCGATTCCTATAATATTAGGTAATTCAACAGGAGAACCATCATAAGGTTTGTCTAATATAATACCAGCATTTGCAAAGTTATTTGTAGAATTTTCAATACTAGCAATTATAGAATTAATATTATAATCCTTCATTGAATAAGATGAATATATTGGATTAAATAATCTAATATACCAATCTGCATCTTCTCGTATATCATTTTTTGAGTTAGGACACATCTTATCAAAAGTACTTTTATATTCAGCAGCATCCCTATTGTTCATTAAGTCTATAAATGGCTCATATGAAAATCTAACAATTTTTTCTTCAACATTTGCATCATTAACATCAACAGCTTCTTTATTTAAAGCGTCTGCATCTGCATCTCTCTGACATTTTTCTAAGAAAATGCATGCAGGTCTATAGAAAGTATTCATCTTAATAAGCATATCATTTACTTCTTCTTTAGATATATCAATTCTTTCACCTGCAATTATTTTGTGTATGATATCGAAATGATCAACAGCAAACATGCCTTCAGAATATGTATCTAAAGATTTTATATATCTATTAGACCAAAAAGAATTAAGTGCAAGTAAACTTTCAATTGGCATACTTTTTGGAGAAGAAAGAGCATATTCTGAGTGTAATGTTTTTAATTTATCAACACTAACAACATCTTCCAAAGATTTATTTATTCTCCAATTTTCTTGACCTTTTAGACTTGATAAAAACTGTAAATTAGCATTAGGACCTTCGCATAAAGGTAATGCATATTCAGGAAAACCTAAGGAAATCAATTGAGAAACTTCTGAAACTAAGAATCCCTTTAATTCACCTAAATCATCAAGATTTTGAACTGTTTTAGCAGTTGACCTTGCTAAGTCTTTTCTTAATAAATTTTCTAATATTTCAGAATCTGTAGAAAGATTTGCTTGAGATCCATAAATAAAGATTTTTGCATCATTTAAAAAAGCTTTTCTCTCTGAAGGTAGTTTATACCATGTAGAAAACTCTTTCATTTTTGCAATTTTCTTTGAAGGATCTAGAGATTTATCTGCTAATACATCAGCCACTTGAGGTAAAGAAAATCTATCACCAAAGTAGAAAGATGAAAGTGGCTTAATATTCTCTTGTAATAGCTCATCAAAATTAACATAGTTTTCCGGTGTACCTTTCATATATCCTTCGAAAAAGTAATTAAAAAGTTCTCTTTTTGTATTATATAAATATAAAGATAAATATTCATCAAAAGAAGTACAATCAGAATAATGAAGTTTAGAAATATCATTATATGAAGTTTTTAATTTTTCAGATAATTCTTTATATTTATCAGGGTGTGCCCTTAAATATTGATTTGCTATATATTCTATATATTCAGAAAAAACAAATGAAATCTCAAAAACAGTTGTAGAGTAATCATCTATTTCCTGAAATAATTTTTCTTTCATTTCTTGTTCAGTTATTTCTGGATTTTCTTTTTTCATTTTAGATAAACGATGAATAATTGAACGTAAATATTTATGAACATAATAAGCCTCGGTAGGCTTAGATGTAACCCTATCTTTAGCATGGTTTAAATTAATTTCAAAAAAAGTTGGTTTATACATATACAAACACTCCTATTTAAACTTAACATAATAATTATAACATATTTTGCTAATTATTACAACAAAAGACATATAATGATTGAAACTAAATGAAAACTATGATATAATACTACTTCAGGAGAAAAAATGAATACTGTTTTTACATAAACATATAACTATATAAAGGAGAAAAAGATGAATTCACTTGTAAAAGTTATCCCAAATGTAAAAAAATATAAAGCATATATTGATGATGTAAAAAAAGAAGTCAATCCAATGCTTGTATCAGGACTTACTGACAGTGGAAAAATGCATTTGGCATATTCTACACATTTTTATACTGAAAAACCAATTTGTATAATTACATATAATGAGATACAAGCTAAAAAGATATTAAAAGATTTAAAATATTTTGAAGAAAAAGTAGATTTCTTTCCAAAAAAAGAGATATTTGCATACGATTATTTAGCTGAAAGCAAAGATGTATTATTTGATAGAATCCAAGTATTAAATAATATTATAAATAAAAAAAGCAAGATTATAGTAACTACAGTAGAAGCCATAATGCAACCAATGATAAGTAAAAAAGTTTTATATCAAAACTCTTTAAAACTTAAAGTTGGACAAGAATTTGACTTGGAAAAATTGAAAGAAATATTAACAAAACTTGGTTATGAAAGATATGATCTAATTGAAGGAAAAGGTCAATTCAGTATTCGTGGTGGAATAGTTGATATAGCACTAGAAGAAAAAAGCGGAGTACGTATAGAATTCTGGGGAGACGAAATTGACTCAATAAGAAAGTTTAATATTTTGACACAACGTTCAACAGATATGCTTAAAGAAATTGAGATATATCCTGCTATTGAATATATTTTAGAAAATGACATAGATACTGTTTGTGAAAATATAAGAAAAAACAAATACGCTGGAGTGCTTGATGAAATTAGTGAAGAAGACATAACTCAAATAAAAGATGGAAATTATTTAAGCAAAATAGATAAATATTTTAATTGCTTTTATGATTCAATAGAAGGCTTTTTAGATTATATTGGAAAAGACTACATAGTCTTTTTAGATGAAGTTTCAAAAATTAAAGCTAGATCAGAAAACATTATAAAAGATAATGAAAATGTTTTAAAAAGCTTAATAGAAAAGAAAAAAATTCCTATACAAATTTTACAAGAAGAAATTGACTATATAAAAATAATTGAAAAACTGAAGAAAAAACAAGTAATATACTTAGAAAATAAAGAAATTGGATTTACAGATATCCAAAGTATGCATGCAAAAAGAAACGGATATAGCTTTAGCTATAGGGAGGTCAACTTTTTTCGTAGTTCAATGGATTTACTGTTTGAGGAACTACAAAAAGCAAATAAAAACTCAAAACAAACAGTAGTCCTATGTGGTAATGAGGATAGTGTGAAAAAATTATCAGCATTACTAGAAGAAAAAAGTATAAAACATATAGTAGATTTAAAATTAAATAAAGACATAGTTCCAGGGGTAGTATCTCTTACAACTGGGACTATTTCCAATGGTTTTGAAAGCTTTGATTTAAATCTTTTAGTAATTACAGTTGAAGAAATGTTTTCTGGAAAAGAAAAAAAGAAAACAAGAATGACTCAAAGCTTTAAAGAAGGAGAAACTATAATTTTCTCTGACCTAAAAATTGGAGACTATGTAGTACATAGAACACATGGAATCGGTGAATATATCGGGGTTAACACAATTAAAGCTGATGGAGTAACAAAAGACTATATTAAAATAAAATATAAAGATGGAGATATTTTATACGTTCCTACAAGCTCATTAGACAATGTCAGAAAATACATTGGATCAGGAGATGGTACTCCTAAAATAAATCGTTTAGGAAGCAAAGAATGGGAAAATACTAAAGCAAAAGTAAAAAATAACTTAAGAGAAGTTGCAAGAGAGTTAATAGAGCTTTATGCAAAAAGACAACATACCAAAGGATATAGTTTTTCTAAAGATACTATTTGGCAAAAAGAATTTGAAGATAGTTTTCCATACACAGAAACAGAAGATCAACTAAGATGTATAGAAGAAATGAAAAAAGATATGGAATCAGAGAAACCAATGGATAGACTTCTTTGTGGAGATGTTGGATATGGAAAAACAGAAGTCGCAATACGTGGAGCATTTAAAGCATGTATGGATCAAAAACAAGTAGCATATCTAGTACCAACAACAATTCTAGCTGATCAACAATATCAAGCTTTCAAAGAAAGAATGGAAAAATTTCCAATTAGAGTTGCTTTACTAAATAGATTTAAAAGCAAAAAGGAACAAAATGAAATTGTTAAGAAACTTGAAAAAGGTGAAATAGATGTCATAATTGGAACACATAGAATATTAAGTAATGATGTAAAATTTAAAAATTTAGGATTACTTATAATAGATGAGGAACACAGATTTGGTGTTAAAGATAAAGAGAAAATAAAACAATTAAAAAATAATGTTGATGTTTTAACTATGACAGCAACACCAATACCTAGAACATTACATATGTCAATTTTAGGAATAAGAGATATGTCTGTTATTTATGAACCACCACAGAATAGAAAACCAGTACAGACGTATGTTTTAGAGTATGATAATGAAGTTATAAGAGAGGCAATAACAAAAGAGTTAGAACATGATGGTCAAGTATTTTATTTATATAATAAAGTTGAATCAATAGAAAGAAAAGCAAATGAAATTCAAGAATTAGTTCCTGAAGCAAAGATTGGAATTGCTCATGGAAAAATGTCTGGAAAAGAACTTGAAGAAGTAATGAAAGACTTTATAGATAAGAAAATTAATTTACTTGTTTGCACAACAATTTTAGAGTCTGGAATTGATATACCTAACGCAAATTCAATAATAGTTGAAAATGCTGATAGACTAGGATTAGCACAACTTTATCAAATTAGAGGAAGAGTTGGAAGAAGTGATAAACAAGGTTATGCATATATTATGTATAAAAAAGATAAACTATTATCAGAAGTTGCAGACAAAAGACTTAAAGCAATTAAAGAATTTACTGAATTTGGTTCAGGATTCAAAATTGCAATGAGAGATCTTGAAATAAGGGGAGCAGGAAGCATTCTAGGAGAAATGCAACATGGACACATGGAGCAAGTCGGATATGATATGTATTGCAAACTACTAGATCAAGTTGTAAAAGAAATGAAAGGAATTCAAATAGAAGAAGAGATAGATGTTCAAATTGATTTAGATGTTTCAAGTTACATACCAGATGAATTCATTGAGGATTCAAATCAAAAAATTGAAATATATCAAAGTATTGCACTTTGCAAAAATGAAGATGAAATTAAAGATATTGTAGACTCAATAATTGATAGATATGGGGATATGCCAACAGAAATTGAAAAATTAATTGATATTGCAAGAATAAGAAATACTTGTAGAGAGAAAAATATTATTAAAGTAGCACAAAAAGAAGAAAAAGTAATATTCTATTTTGATGAGAAAACGTTTAATTTTGATGTAGTTGATAAAATGATAAAACAATATGGAAGTAGAATAAAATTCTCACCAGCTAAAAATCCATACATAACATTTAAATTAAATGAAATTAATGATATACTTAAAGAAGTAAAAGACTTTCTTAAAAATTTATAATTTTGAAAGGAAATAGAGATGTTAATAACAAGCAAAGATAATGACACTATAAAATATCTTAAAAAGCTTAAGGACAAGAAATACAGGGATCAAGAAAAAGCTTATATAATAGAAGGTATAAAACTTATCAAAGAAGCTATTCAAGAAAATCAAAAAATAAAATATATTATAGTTTGTGATGACTGTGCTCAAGAAGGAAATTTTGATAGTGAATTAAAATACGAAATTGCAAAATATGAATGTATATACGTATCAGAAAAAATATTTTCTACATTAACAACAGTAGTAAATCCACAAGGTATTTTAGCTGTAATTGAAAAAGAAGAAAAAGATGAACAAATCGATTTCGAAAACGATTTATTTTTGATTTTAGATGACATACAAGATCCCGGAAATATGGGAACTATCTTAAGAACAGCAGATAGCTTAAACCTAAAACAAATAATTGTGTCAAAGGGAAGTAGTGATGTTTATAATCCTAAGGTTGTAAGATCAACAATGGGAGCAATTTTCAGAGTAAAAGTAATTGAAAGTGACGATTTAGTAAAGACAGTAAAAGAAATGAAAAAACATAAAATAAAAATAATCACTACTAGTTTGCAAACAGAAAAAAGCATGTATGATATTTCATATAAAAAGTCAGCAATAGTAATTGGAAATGAAGCAAATGGAGTATCAAAAGAGTTAATTGAATTGGCTGATGAAAAAATAAAAATTCCAATGCCAGGAAAAACAGAAAGCTTGAATGCATCAGTTGCAACAGCAGTTGTATTATATGAGGCAATGAGAGAAAAATTAAAATAAAGGAAGAAATATGGAAGAAGAATTAGAAGAAAAAATATTTTATAAAAAAGACTATGAAGATGTAAGACAATTACAAACAGCAGCTGAGGAATATGCAAAAGAAAAAAGAGCAGAGTACCCAGATTGTATGGTTAGTAAAGAATATTATAAGAATGACAATATTTTAGTTAGAGTTACAACGATAAGACAAAGATATAAAACAGAAAGAATAATGGAAAAAGAAAAAATAAGACAATTAGAAAGAAGCTCTAGAGGAAGAGGCAGAGGAAGAGAAAGAAGTAGATAATAAAAGCAGGTTTTAAACCTGCTTTAATTTTTTTTATCATTTTCACTTGTAAGTAATTCTAATATTTTTGGATAAATCTCAGTTGCTCTATTATTCCAATTATCAACTATAGCTTTTGCTTGTTCTTTTGAACCAGCATATGTTTGAACTTCAAATACTGTATTGTTATTTTCTATTATCTTGCACTTAACATTAAAATTGTTTTCATCAATTGGAGTGTAGTCAGAAGAAATAGAAAATTTATCTTCAATTGTATCTAAATTATCTTTAAGATTATTATCAACTTGTAATTTTAGTATTCCGGGAATCATATCTGCAGTAAGCTCAATAGCTCTTTTCCCTTCAGGAGTGATATTGTATAAAAGTTCATCATCTTGCTTATATGAAATAACATATTTATTTTCAATTAAATCTAATAAAAATTGTTGAAAATAAAAATAATTTAATTCAGTTATAGATGTTATTAATTCTAAAAGAGCTTTTTGATTAATAGGCTTTCCGATTTTGTTTAAAATATATAAAACTAATAATTTATGTTCTGCCAAGCTTGAACTATCTTCAGCTAATTTCATAGTAAGTAATTCATTCCCTTCATAAAATTTATGGTAATTATAACATAATTTATATAAAAAAAATAGAGAAAGTCAAAAAATAGTCGAAAAAAGGCGACGAAAAAAGCTTTACAACAAGAGAAAAAGGTTTTAATATGTAATCATTAAATTGCAATTTATTTCAAAGAGGTTAAATCTAACCATTCAAAATTTTTTAAATTCTAAAATTTCCCAATAATTTTAAAATAAAAAGAAAGGAGCACACGATATATAAGAAGCGAAAAATAATAATAATTTTTATTATTTTTGTACTAATCACAACACAAATATTAATTCCTTTATCATTTAGTTTTTCACCTAAAATTAAATACATATACAAAGATGTAGATAAAGACAAAAATGAAAAAGAAGAAATGATATGGAATATAAAAATACCAAAGATAGGACTAGATGCAAATATAATTGATGGCACAAGTCAAGATAATTTAAATAAATATGTTGCACACTTTGAAGAAAGCGCTTATTTTAAAGGAAACGTGTGCTTGGCAGCACATAACAGAGGATATGATGTAAATTACTTTAAAGATATAAAACTATTAGAAATTGGAGATGAAATTATATATCAATTTAAAAGTCTACGATTAAAATACATTGTAAATAGTACAAAGATAATTAATGACACAGATATTTACGTTATAAATCCAAGTAAAGAAAACAAGATAACATTAATAACATGTGTTGAAAATGAACCAGAAAAAAGAAGATGTATTCAAGGAAGTTTAAAAATATGAAAGGAAGAATGAAATGAAAATAAAGAAAATTTTAATAATTATGCTAGGAATAATTATGCTTATAAGTTCAAACTTTGTATATGCCACATTCAAGATAGATAAAGCAAGTCTATATAGTAAAGGAGAATGCAGTCCATTATTTAAAATTTCTACAAATGGAAATCCAATGACAATATCAAAAATATTTTATAGCTATAATGGAAAAGAATATCCAGCATACTGCGTAAACAAAGAATTAGATGGAGTAGAAAAATTAGGAAGTTATGATGTCACTATTGAAGAAGCGGTTGAAAATCAAATGATTAGGAGAGCTATAATTAATGGATATCCATATAAAACTCCTCAAGAATTAAATGTAGCAAATGAAGATGAAGCTTTTGCTGCAACAAAACAAGCGATATATTGCATATTATATGGATTTGATGCAAATAATTATGCAAGATATGTTCCAATAGGAGAAGCAGGAGAAAGAACACTAGCAGCAATAAAACGAATTGTTAATATTGCCAAAACAGACACAAGTACTAAGCCAAGCAGCCAAATAACTATAAAAGAAACTGGCAATTGGAAAGTAGATGATAAAGATAAAAATTATGTAAGTAAAGTTTTCCAAGTAGGAGCACAAGCAAATATTAAAGATTATACGATTACAATTAATAATGCTTCAAATAATGAACTAAAAGTTACTGATTTAAATGGAAATGAAATCACAAAAACTAGTGAAAAACAATTTAAAATAATGATACCACTAAGATCTTTAGAAAACGATGGAACATTTGAAATAAATATAAATGGAGAGGTGGCTACAATGCCAATTTTATATGGAAAATCAGGAAATAGCACATCACAAAATTATGTATTAGCAGGTGATATATATGAAATTGGAAATGGAAATGCAAAAGTAAATTATTATAAAAATAGAAGTAAAGTAAAGATAATAAAAAAAGATAATGTAACAGGAAGAGAACTTGAAGGGATAAAATTTAGAATACTAAATGAAAATAATGAAGAAATATATACTGATTTGATGACAGATAAAAATGGAGAAATAATCATAGAAGGTATATTACCTGGTAAATATTATTTAGAAGAAGTAGAAACAAAAGAAGGATATAAAAAATTAAAAGAAAGAATAGAATTTGAGGTTAAGTTTAATGAAGAATTAGAGCTAGAAGTAATGAATGAAAAAATACCAGAAAAAACCATAAAAAAATTACCTGTTACAGGTATGTAAAAGGGGAAACCCCCGCAATAGAAAGATCAATTGCGGGGGAGACCCTGGAGCCTTATCCTGCTTTTCGCATAGTTTTCACGAGAGCATCAAGCTCTTTCTGCGAGACATACAGCACCATCTTGTTCGCATATATCTGCAGCTTTTCCAGATCAGGCTTTTCTGCCTTGAGCGGATTTGCTGAATATGCTTCGACGGCCTTCTTGCATTCCTTCTCATACAGCCACTTCCTGGATGGATCGACACTGTTGAGTGACTCACCATACACAACGACTGTGTGATCAGCGTCTTTTGTTGTCGTACACTTCTGCTGCGAGATCAGCCGATGAATAGCCATTTGCCGGATGTCAGACTCCGTGGAGGAGAATCCGTTAATTGTTACCTTTCCTGTTGTCATAGTGACACCTCCATAACATAATGTAAAAAATTTTTGGTTACAACTATTATTATATCATAAAATAGGCAGAATATCAACTAACTCAAAATTTAGTTGACATAATTTTAAAAGAGTAATATAATATTACCACGTAACTATAAACAACATCCACATCTTTTAATGAAGGAGGGAACGCATATGAAGTTAACTACCATTAATCCTAAAGATGTTGGAATCGCCTGCAGTTCCATTAGCGAATCCAAAGCATTAACTCTATTAGAAAGGAAAGAACCTTTTATTTTACGGTTAAGACCTAGAGAGTTCTACAAGGATGTCAGCGCGGAAGATTTAAAGCAGGCCAAAAGGCTAAAGGACATGGGAATTTATGAGTGCTGGGAATTTTACGAACCTATTGTTAAATGATGGCCTATGAAAGAGCGGTAATATAAACGAATATATTACCGCTCACTCTACTTAAAAATTTAAGAAATATCTAATATTTTCTGTGCTCTTTCAATATCATTATTATCAGCAGTTCTCGTGTCAGCTAATTTATATTCTAAGCCTAATTCATCCCATTTAAATTTTCCTAAATCATGATATGGAAGCAATTCAACTTTTTCAACATTTGATAATGTAGAAATAAATTCTTTTAATTTTAACAGATCTTTCTCATCATTAGTATATCCAGGAATTATAACTTGTCTAATCCACACAGGAATATTGTTTTTGTCCAAATATCTTGCAAAATCTAAATTATTTTTATTTGAAACTCCTGTCAATATTTTTGCTTTTTCATCGTCTATATGTTTTATATCAAGTAAAACTAAATCAGTATATTTTAATAGTTCTGCAATATCATCGTTAATAGCCAAACTTCCAGCTGTATCAAGAGCTGTATGAATATTTAAATTTTTTAATTCTTTAAATAAATTAAGTACAAATTTTGGTTGCAATAGTGGTTCACCACCAGAAACAGTAACACCACCGCCAGACGATTTCATATAAGGAATATATCTTTTTATTTCAGCAACAAGATCAGAAATTTTTGTTAAATTTCCTGTTTTAGTATCCCAAGTATCTCTATTATGGCAATAAATACACTTCAAAGGACAACCTTGAACAAAAACCACAAAGCGTATACCAGGGCCATCAACAGTTCCGAAAGTCTCAATTGAATGAACATAACCTGTTATTTCTTCCATAAATTCCTCCATAAAAATAAGATAAAAGGTCCAAAACTTTAGTAGTTTGGACCACGTAAAAAGCCTAATTTATATTCTTTCGTGAATAGTTCTATTTATAACATCAAGTTGTTGCTCTTTAGTTAGTTTAACAAAATTAACTGCATATCCAGAAACACGAATTGTAAGTTGTGGATATTTTTCTGGATGATTCATTGCATCAATTAATAAATCTCTATTAAATACATTAACATTAATATGATGACTTAATTGAGCAAAATATCCATCAAGCAAAGATACAAGGTTTCTTATTTTTTGATTTTCTGCTTTTCCTAAAGCATTAGGAGTAATAGCAAAAGTATAAGATATACCATCTTCTGAATACTTATATTTTAATTTAGCTATTGTATTTAAAACAGCTAAAGCACCATGAGTATCTCTACCATGTAGAGGATTTGCACCTGGACCAAAAGGTTCACCAGAACGTCTACCATCAGGTGTGCTTCCAGTATTTTTACCATAAACAACATTTGATGTAATTGTCAATATTGATAATGTAGGTTTTGAATTTCTATAAGTTGTTTGTTTCTTTAATTTTTCCATAAACATTTTTTGAACTTCTACAGCTATTGAATCAACTTTATCATCATCATTGCCGTATTTTGGAAAATCACCTTCAACTTCATAGTCTATAACTAAACCATCATCATTTCTAATTGGTTTTACTTTTGCATATTTAATTGCTGATAAAGAATCTGCTACAACAGATAATCCAGCAATACCGCAAGCCATTGTTCTTAAAATATCTTTATCATGTAAAGCCATTTCAATAGCTTCATATGAATACTTATCATGCATATAATGAATGATATTTAATGCTTCAATATAAACTTTAGCAACCCAATCCATCATAGTTGAGAATTTTTCCATAACTTCATCATAATCTAAATATTCTGAAGTAATAGATTCAAACTTAGGAGCAACTTGTTTTCCTGAAAGTTCATCTCTACCACCATTTATTGCATAAAGTAAAGTTTTTGCTAAATTAGCACGTGCACCAAAAAATTGCATTTGTTTACCAATTCTCATTGCAGAAACACAACAAGCAATTCCGTAATCATCACCCCAATAATCTCTCATTAGGTCATCATTTTCATATTGAATAGAGCTTGTCTTTATAGACATTGATGCACAATAATTTTTAAAATTTTCTGGTAATCTTGTAGACCATAAAACTGTTAAGTTTGGCTCTGGAGCAGGACCTAAAGTAGTTAATGTATGAAGAACTCTAAAAGAGTTTTTAGTTACTAATGTTCTTCCATCAATACCCATACCACCAATAGATTCAGTAACCCAAACAGGATCACCACTAAATAATTCATTGTATTCAGGTGTTCTTAAGAAACGAACCATTCTTAGTTTCATAACAAAGTGATCCATTATTTCTTGAGCTTCTGTTTCAGTAATTACACCATTTTTTAAATCTCTTTCAAAATATATATCTAAGAAAGTAGAAGTTCTTCCAAGACTCATTGCTGCACCATTTTGCTCTTTTATTGCTGCCAAATATCCAAAATATGTCCATTGAACAGCTTCTTTAGCATTTGCAGCAGGTTTTGAAATATCAAATCCATATTTTTCAGCCATGACTTTTAAATCTTTAAGAGCTTGAATTTGATCATGTATTTCTTCTCTTTCACGTACAATATTTTCAGTGAAATTATCAGACACTGTATTTGCAAAAACTCTTTCTTTGTCTTGTATTAAAGCGTCAACACCGTAAAGAGCAACTCTTCTATAATCTCCAATAATTCTTCCACGACCATATCCATCAGGAAGTCCTGTGATTATATGTGAGCTTCTAGCAGCTCTTATTTCAGGAGTATATGCTGCAAAAACACCATCATTGTGTGTTCTACGATAATTATGATAAATATCTTCTAACTTATCTGAAACTTTATCTCCATAAGCTGCACAAGATTTTTCAACAATACGAATTCCACCATTAGGCATTAAAGCTCTTTTAAGAGGAGCATCAGTTTGTAAACCAACGATTTGTTCTATATCTTTATCTATATAACCTGCATCATGGCTTGTAATGGTAGATGCAATATCATTAGAAATTGCAAGAACACCGCCATTTTCAGTTTCCTTTTTATATAAATCTAAAACATCATCCCATAATTTTTTTGTATTTTTTGTAGCATCAGCTAAAAAAGATTCATCACCAGTATATGGTGTATAATTCTTTTGAATAAAGTCCCTTACATCTATTTCATTATTCCAAGAACCCTTATTAAAACTTTTCCATTCTTCAAAATTCATAAATTATACCTCCCAAATAAAATTGCTATTATTATTTTTTGCATAAACTAAATAAAAATACAAAATTTATAAGCTTAACTAGTATAACATAAAAAATATCTTCATACAACATAAAATATAGAAAAAAATACTATTGAAAAAAAAGTACATTTAATATAAAATACTACTATGATATTTTTGAAAGAAGGAATATAACAATGGATAAGAGATCTTTAATAACAAAAATAATTGCAGGAATAATAATTGCACTAATGTTATTAGCTTCTGCTAGCACATTACTATACTTTTTACTAGCAAAATAGAAAGGAAAATAATGAATATTTTTAAAATTGATTTAGAAAAATTTTATAATGAAAATATAATTTGGTATATTGAAAATTTAAAAAATCATCCACTTGATCTATTTATGCAAATAGTTGATATACTAATAGTTTTATTCTTAATAGTAGCGACTTTCAGATCTATAAGACATACTAGAGCTAGTCAATTAGCAAAAGGTATTGTTATATTAGTCATAATAACCTGGTTATCAGGAATATTGCATTTATACATATTCAATACAATAATGACAGCTATTATGAATTGGGGAATTGTTGCTATAATGATAATTTTCCAACCAGAACTTCGTAGAGCACTAGAACAATTAGGTACTAGTAAAGTTAGTAAATTTTTTGGAATAGATAAAAGTATTGAAATTAAAACTAAAGAAAACATTTATCGTATAGTTATTGCAGCAACGGAACTTGCAAAAACACGAACAGGTGCATTAATAGTAATCGAAAGAGATATAAAACTTAACGATATTATTGAAACAGGAATTTTAATGGATTCAGAAATATCTCCACAATTACTTGTAAATATATTTGTACCAAGAACACCACTTCATGATGGTGCAGTAATTATTAGTGATAATAAAATAGCTGCTGCATCATGTATGTTGCCTTTGGCAGACGATAAAGATATTGCTAGAGAACTTGGAACAAGACATAGAGCTGCAATTGGAATTTCTAAAGAAACAGATTGTATTGCTGTTGTTGTTTCAGAAGAGACAGGAAAAATTTCAATAGCCAAAGAAGGAACTTTAATTGCAGATGTTAAGGAAGAAACATTAAAGAAAATATTAATAAAATATTTAATTACAATTAAAGATATTGAACAAGAAAAGAAAGTAAAAGTAAAAAGACTTAAAAAAATATATAAGGAAAAAGAAAAAGAAGAATAGAAAAAGGTGGTCATCAAAAAGACCACCTTTTATAATTTCTCTTTAGGAATAAATTTGTAAACGGCTTCAGCAAAACCACCTTCTGAAGCTGAATTTTTTGTAGTATACTTTGCTACATCTTTAAGTTCAGTATATGCATTTGCAACTGCAATGCCAATTCCAGAATTTTTTAACATATCAACATCATTCAAATTATCTCCAATACTCATAACATCATTTTCATCTAAAGATAAATATTTTGTTAAAAATTTGATTGCACTTCCTTTATTAGTATTAGAAGGAGCAATTGATAGATATTCATATTCTTTATTCAAAATATTATCTTTATATTTGCCAAGTTTGGAAATTTTTATTACAGATACGTTTACATTTTTTGAAATTTCTTCTTTGACTGAATTTAAAGAAGTATTACTAGAAATAACAAATTGGTGAATAGGAAGATTATTTTTTTCAATATAATCTATTACGTTTTTGACAATTACAAATCTATACTCAGAACTATTTTGTAACTTGAAATTGCGCAAATCGAGATATTGTAGCTTTTCAGTAATTAAAAGTTCATCACTATAAGCATGAACATGAAGATGATGTTTTTTAGCTATTGCAAAACATTTTTTTACATCTTCTAACTGAAGAAAGCTACTATAAATTTGATCACCTGTTTTTAAATTATAAATTTGTGAACCATTATTAAAGATTCCATATGAAGCATTAAATTTATCACATAAATTCTTACTTACAGAATAAGATTTTCCTGTACAAATAGCAAAATTTATATTATTATTGTTCATCATTTTAATAGCATCATAATTTGCATCAGGAATATAATTATTCTCGCTAATGATTGTTCCATCTAAATCACTAGCAACTAATTTTATAGCCATATGCGAAATCTCCTATAAATTTTTCACATTATATAATAAAAACATTAGAAAAGCAAACATTTTATGATATTTGATTGAACAAAAGAATTATGATAAAATTAACTTTGAAATTGTATTAAAAGAGGAAAAGATGAATATATATCCAAAAATAAATAAAGCAATAGAATATATAGAAAATAATCTTGAAGAAAAAATAGAATATAAAAAAATAGCTCAGTTAATGCAAATGAATGAATATACTGTACAGACAGCGTTTTTAGTATTATGTGACATATCGATAGCAGATTATATCAGAAAACGTAGACTTTCTAATGCAGGATACGATTTATATTCTACTAATGAAAGTGTCATAGATATAGCAATAAAATATCAATATACAAGTGCAACATCATTTTCTAGAGCATTTGAAAAATTTCATGGAATAAAACCGAGTGAAGTGAAAAAATCACCTAAAGGATTAAAAGTTTACTCAAGAATAAATTTTGATGAAAAAGAAGAGGAAAGAACAAGCATTGAATATAGTGTTATTGAAAAAGAAGAAATAATATTATATGGAAAAGGAATAAAGACTGATAACTCAAAAATAGGAAAAGATGCACCTAGATTTTGGAGAGAAGAACAGGAAAAATATTTGGATAAGTATGGAGAATTTAACTATGGAATGACTTCATACACAGATGGATCAAGAAAATATTCGAACAAATATTGGGTTCTTTATGATAAAGAAATTAATGATAAAGAATTTCAGAAGATTATTATACCAAAAAGTAAATGGATAGTTTTTAGAATAGACTCACAAGAGACTGAAGATATTCAAAGAATTACTGACAGATTTTATAAAGAATTTATTATTAGTGCAAAATATAAGTTCAGAGAATTACCAGAACTAGAATATTATCACGATGATGTTACAGACCTTATGGTTCCAATAGAAGATTAAGGAAACTGACTTTTTTCTATAAGAAAAAGTCAGTCTTTTTTTGTCTAAATGTCGTATTATTATGCTAGGAGACGAGTAATATGAAAAAGTATATTTCAGAAATTTTTTTTACAACAGATAATGCCGATGAAAATGAATGGCAAAAACTCATACTAGAAATATCAAAACTAAATGGATTATTTAGAAGTTGGAAAATTTATATACAAGTTGAAAGAAATATTATTAGATATTATCTAGTCACAAGAAAGAAAATTCCAACTATATTAAGTTGTTCAGGAAACTTTTTAATAAAAACAATATCACATTTCGATAAGATAAAAACTAATTTATCATTTTTATATTTAGTTACCAATAAAGAAAAAAATATTGTAGATATTTATGACAAAAATGAATCAAAATATAACTTAAACTTAAAACAAGTAGAAGTAAGAATAAGATCATTTAAAAAAGATAATTATTTTTCACATACAAAATTGTATTTTGAAAATAAGAATGGTAGAAAGTGCAAAGCATGGGCATTGTTTTTTATACCCAATATGGGAATAAGTGTGGATTTTAGTAAACATACTAGATTTCTATACAGAAAAGAAGGAAGTAGATATCTAAAATTAGAAAAGTCAATGAGTCTATTTTCAAAAAAAGAGGGAGAAGAAAACTTATTAGAAATAAATACATTCCCATATACAGATGAAAAATACTATTTAAATATTTTAAATTATGATTTTGATAAACATTCTTTAATTGTTGGAGCAAGCGGTACAGGCAAATCTAAATTAATATCAAGCTTTATAAAAAATATTTATGATAATGAGATTCTTAGACAAACAAATAAAGTGATAGTAATAGATCCTCATGGCTCTTTAGAAAATGATATTGGTGGATTAGAAAATACAGAAGTAATTAATATGAAGGAAAAGGAAAATACTACTGATTTGTGGATTAATTCCGATGAAAATGTAAGTAGTAGTACAGAAATTATATTAACAATATTAAAAAGTATTTTTGGGGAACAATATAATTCAAAATTAGAAAGAGTTTTAAGGCATAGCGTATATCTTTTACTTAAGAAGAAACAATTAAATTTTGAAACATTGAGAAAATTATTAACATACACAGAATATAGAACAAAACTAATAAGAGAATCTGACGATATTGAAGATCATATAAAAGAATTCTTTTTAACAGATTTTAATGAAATAAAGACTAAATCATATCAAGAAGCAATATCTCCAATTATTTCATTAATTGAAGAAATGCAAATGTTACCAGCTTTCCAAAATGAAGGAAAAAGATCAGTAGAAGAACTAATAAAGAACAACTTCTTAACATTATTTTCACTGGATCAAGCAGAATTAGGAGAAAAAGTTACTAAAACAATTTCTGGATTAATATTGGGAATAATTTTTAATTTAGTGCAAAATAAAAAATTTTATGAGCACATAATTCTTATTGTTGATGAAGTTGCTGTTGTAGAAAATCCAATATTAAGAAATTTATTATCAGAAGCAAGAAAATATAATTTGTCAATTATACTTGCCCAACAATATTTTGGACAAGTGAGCAAGGAACTAAGAGAAGCAATTTTTTCTAATGTAATGAATTATTATACATTTAGAGTTTCAAGAGAAGATGCAGTTATACTAAGTAATCACTTACAAATGGAAATGGCAGTAAAAAATTCATATCATAATAGAGTTAAATTAATTACAGAATTGCCTAATAGAGATTGCATAGTAAGAATAAGTAAAGAAGGAAGAGTAATACCATCTTTTAGAGGAAGAACGTTAGATTTTACTCCAATACCAATTAGAAAAAATCAAATTATAAGTTCAAAAGAAGATAAAAATACAAAAGAAAAAGATATTGAATTAATAAAAGATGAAGAATTCAGCTTGGGAAAAACAATAGATCTAAGAGCACTTATGAATTCTCAATCAACAAGTAGGAGAAAAATAAAATATGAATGATATAGAATCTTTAAAAATTGCATCAGAAGTATTTTTTAATATATTTCAAAAAGAAAATAATTACAGTCTAGATGAAATAAGAGAAAAATTTGCATTTGATGTGAAATTACCAAGGAAAGTAAAAGATAGTTTAACAGGTGAAGAAACCTGGACAGAAATGGAAAATGCGGAGTTATATATAAAACAAAGTAACATGGATAAGTATGATGAAACAAGAGGTTGGATGATAAATAAAAGAAAAATCTCAACATTAGAAGATATAATAAAAATTTGGAAAAAAATAAATTATATAACAACCGAAAGAATATATGATTCAGAAAATATACATAAAAGTGATACCATTTATAATTGTTCAAATATATATCATTCTACAGATTGTAGAGGAAGCAAAAATATATTATTTTCAGATGGATTAGCAGAAAGTGAAAATATGATAGCATCACAAAGAACAGCAAATTCAAATAATTGCATTAGAGTTGATGACTCGGGAAATTGTTCAAACAGCTATAATGTAATATGTTCAGCAAAAATAACAAATTCATTTTTTATACAAGATTGTAATAGCCTATATGAATGCATGTTTTGTTCACATATTTCTAACAGAAGATATTGTATTGCTAATATGCAGTTTGAACCAGATGAATATTTAAAAATAAAAAGAATAATAACAGATTGGATCACTAAAAAAGAATAATTTATTTTATTTCGTTTTAAAAATGTGATAGAATTTCTATACAATTAAAATCCAATAAAAATAGGAATTATATTATGAAATACAAAATTAGAGAAATCGAAGAAAAGGATAATAAAGAAATAGAAAATGTTATCAGAACATGTCTAATAGAATTTGGAGCAAACCATGAAGGTACAGCCTGGGCAGATCCTAATTTAGGAAGATTTTCAGAAATCTATAATACAGATGGAAATAAATACTGGGTAGCAATAGATGGAAAAGAGAAGATTGTTGGTGGAGTAGGAATTGGAAAATTAGAAGGAATAGAAGATGTATGTGAACTTCAAAAAATGTATTGCTTACCTGAAGCAAGAGGAACTGGAATAGCGCATGAATTAATCGGTAAGGCTCTAGACTATGCTAAGAAATATTATAAAAGATGTTATTTAGAAACATTAGAAAATATGATAGCAGCACAAAAATTCTATGAAAAATATGGATTCGAAAGAATTTATAAACCTTTGGTTAAAACAGAGCATTTTGCATGTGATGTAAGGTATATAAAAGAACTAAAATAAATAATAAATGAGGTGAAAAAATGTTAAATATTGAATATCAAGAAAACATAGAAGAAAAGTATTACAAAATTATTGATTCAGAATTCAATAAATATGCTGACAAAAATCAAATAATTTGCAACTACATTCCATTTGCATTTATTGCAAAGGAAGACGACAAATTTGTTGGGATTATAACTGGAAATTCATATTACAAAGAAATACATATTAGCGATCTTATTGTTTTAGAAGAATACCGTAAAAAACATATTGGAAGCAAACTTGTTAAAGCTGTAGAAGAATATTATAAAGATAAAGGATTTGAAAATATTAATTTAACTACTTATGAATTTCAAGCTCCAGAATTTTATAAGAAATGTGGATTTGAAGTTGAATTTGTTAGAAAAAACGAGGACAATCCAAAACTTAATAAATATTTTTTAGTTAAATATTTAAACTAATTATATTAAAGAGAAAATTTATAAAAATTGAAAAAAACACTAAATCATGGTATAATATATAATTAGCACCAATAATAATCCACCTTGAGAGGAGCAACAACATGGTACCTGAACAGAAAAACAGACTCGACATCCTGCAAATGAACCAAGCAATTTACAAAACACTGCAAACTAAAGAGAGGAAGGTAGATGGAGAAGAGATATGTGACAAACATGCTAAAAGGATATGGCATGAAATAGAAAAAGAATTACTCTATTTAGCACATGATGGAAAACTTGTAAACTATCATGTTGCAAGTATTGATCTTTATTCTGCAAGCAGAGTTATTGTCACATACCACAAGAAGAGTTCTGAAGAGTTAAAGTCTTACGATGTACCAAAGGAGGTAGACGCTAACAGGATTTTCATCCGTATGTGTCTATTAGCTGAAAAAGCTGGATTTAGTATGGCACCAAGTCATCAGCTAAGCTCCAGAGGAAGAATAACTTGGTGGATAAGATTTGCCGATACTCAAGGCAAATAAGCAAAAAAAGGACGGTAAAGTTAGCTTTGCCGTTCTTTTTTTTGCTTATTAGAACGAACAGTCAGACTAGTTGACATGATAAAATACATAATGTAATCTAGTATAGAAAACTAGATAAGGGGGGACTTATGAAAGGTATAAAAATTGGAAATAAAGTTTCAAAATATCCAATCATTCAAGGAGGAATGGGAGTAGGAGTATCATTACATAAACTTGCTGGAAATGTTAGTAAAGAAGGTGGAATAGGAATTATATCTACAGCAGACATAGGATATAAAGAGAAAGATTTTAAAAATGATCCAATGCAAGCAAATTTAAGAGCAATTGGAAAAGAAATAGAAAAAGCCAGAGAAATAGCAGGAGAAGATAAAATACTAGGTGTAAACATAATGGTTGCATTAAAAAATTATGCTGAAATAGTAAAGGAATGTGTTAAACAAAAAATTGATCTAATAATTTCAGGAGCAGGAATTCCAAAAGATTTACCAGAGTATGTTAAAGGATCAAATACTAAGATTGCGCCAATAGTATCATCTCTAAGATGTTGCAAATTAATTGTGAAACACTGGATGACAAAATATAGTTACGTCCCAGATATGGTAGTAATTGAAGGACCTGAAGCTGGAGGCCATTTGGGATTTAAAGAAGAAGAATTAAAAGAAGAAAATAAACCTAAATTAGAAGATATTACAACAGAAGTAGTAAATTATATAAAAGAAGTAGAAAAAGGTACAGGAAAAGAAATACCAGTAATAAGTGCAGGAGGAATTTGGAACAGCAAAGATATAAAAAGATTTTTAGATTTAGGAGCATCTGGAGTTCAAATTGCAACTAGATTTGTAGCAACTGAAGAATGTGATGCTGATGTGAAATTTAAAGAAGCATATATAAATGCGAAAACAGAAGATATAAAAATTATTAAGAGTCCAGTTGGAATGCCAGGAAGAGCAATATATAATAACTTTATAAAAAATACCGAAAGTTTAAAAAGAAATATTGAAAAATGCTACAATTGTATAAAGACTTGTGATATTAAGACAACACCATATTGCATAACAAAAGCACTAGTAAATGCAGTAAATGGAGATCTAGATAATGGATTAATATTTTGTGGAAGTAATGTTGATAAAATAAATAAAATTACAACTGTACATGATTTAATGAATGAATTAGTGTGTGATATTAACTAAAAAATGTATAAGATGTAAAAAATTAAAAGCAAGTAATAATTGAAATTTACTTGTTTTTCTGCTATATTTTATTATAAATAACATGGGCAAAAAATAAATTATTTTTTCTTGGGAGATTATATGAACAATCAAATAGATGAACTTAAAAAATTAATAGATGAAAGTGATAATATAGTTTTCTTTGGAGGAGCTGGTGTATCAACAGAAAGTGGAATACCAGACTTTAGAAGTAAAGATGGACTATATAATCAACATTATAAATATCCTCCTGAAGAAATTTTAAGTCACTCATTTTTTAAAAATAATACTGAAGAATTTTTTAGATTTTATAAAGAAAAATTAAACAGTCTAAAATATGAGCCTAACATTACTCATATCAAGCTTGCAGAACTTGAAAAAATAGGAAAACTAAAAGCAGTTATAACTCAAAATATAGATGGTTTACATCAAAAGGCTGGTTCAGAAAAAGTATATGAACTACATGGAAGTGTTCTAAGAAACTATTGTATGAAATGTAACAAATTCTATGATGCAGAGTATGTTTTTGAAAACAAAGAACATATTCCAAGATGTAGTTGTGGAGGAATTATAAAACCAGATGTTGTACTTTATGAAGAAGGATTAGATGAAAATATTTTAGAAAACTCAATTAATGCGATACAAAATGCAGATATGTTAATTGTAGCAGGAACATCTTTAACAGTATATCCTGCAAGTGGGCTAATAAATTATTTTACAGGTAGAAATTTAGTTTTAATAAATAAAGATAGTACACCTTATGATAGTAGAGCAGATCTAGTAATAAATGAAAGTTTAGGAAAAGTATTCTCACAGATTATGTAATAAAAATGGAGAAGTAAATGACAGAGTTTAAAATAGCTAATAAAACTATAAATATTTATAATGAAAAAATAATAAAAATGACTTCGAAAAAAGTTCCTATAATCATTCATAATACTTTTAGCGGTAACGGAAAAGAATTGTGGGAAGAATGCATAAAAATTAATTGCAAAGATTTCATCTTGGTAAATATATCTAACATAAATTGGAATACTGAAATGACTCCATGGAAAATGAAATCATTATATAAAGATGGTTTTGAATACGAAGGAAAGGCAGATGACTATATTAAAGAGTTGACTTGCAAAATTATTCCAGAGATTGAAGAAAATCTAAACTACAAACCTTTATATTATGGGATAGCAGGGTATTCATTAGGTGGACTATTTGCAATATACGCATTATATAAGACTGATATTTTTTCAATAGCAATTTCGGGTTCCGGATCCTTTTGGTACAGCAATTTTGAAAAATTTGTAAAAGAAAATAAGTTTTTAAAAATTCCAGAAAAAATATATTTATCACTAGGAAACAAGGAAAAAAATTCGAAAAACGAAATTTTGAGTAAAGTTCAAGATTGTACAGAAAATATTTACAATTATTATAAATCAAAAAATATTGATGTTTTTTATGAACTAAATGATGGTGGACATTTTAAAGATAGCTTTTTTAGAATTGCAAAAGGAATAAAAAACATTATTAAGTAGCAATTCATATAGGAGGTAAAAATGGATAAGTTCAAAGAAATAAGACCAATTGTGCTTGGAATAGTAAGAGATGGCAATAAAATATTAGTTAGTAAAGGATATGATAAAGTTAAAAATGAAACATTTTACAGATGTATAGGTGGTGGAATAGAGTTCCTAGAAAATAGTAAAGAAGCATTGAAAAGAGAATTCAAAGAAGAACTTGATATAGAAATTAAAGTAGGAGATTTTTTAGGAATTTCTGAAAATATATTTACTTACAATGGAAAAAATGCACACGAATTAATACTATTCTACAATGTGGAAATACAAGATGGGGACTATAAGGAAAAATATCATATAGTTGATGATAATTCTGAATCGGATGCAGAATGGGTAGAAATAGATAGATTTTTAAATAAAGAATTTAAAATTTATCCAGAAGAAATGTTTAAATATTTTTAGGAGGTAAATTATGGATAGTATTGAAATTGAAAATGCAAAGAAAAATTTAGAAAGTTGGTTAGCACATCCAAATGAATTAGGTAAAAGACCATCAAGTATAGAATATACTAATTCATTTAAAGATGAAGATGGAATTAACTGCATGATTTTTAAATATAAAAAATCAATGTTTGGGAAATGGCTATTAGGAATAGTTAGTGAATCAGGTACTTTTAGTGAAATGAAAGAATACAATAGCGCCACTGAAATAGAGGATGCAAAAGAAATATTAAATATGTTAAAAAATTATTGGAAACAAAGAGCTAAAGAAATGCAATCAAAGCAATAAAAACTAACTAAAGCAGAATATTAAGATATCACAGTTTATGAAGAAAGAGATGAACTAAAATGTTTGCAAATATAGGAAAATATAAACCTTGTGGAATGTTTACAACAGGACATTTTATATTATTAACAATAACATGCATTGGAATTATAATTGCGTTGAAATTCACAGAAAATAAAAATAGAGAGCAGGTACATAAAATAATTAAAAACTTAACAATTACTGCATGTATATTAGAAGTTATAAAAATTATATTTAATGTAAAGCAAAATTCAATTAGAGCAATTAATACATATGTGCCACTTTATTATTGCAGTATATTAATATATGCTGGATTATTAAGTTCTTTTGCAAAAGGTGTGATAAAAAGAATAGGAGATGTATCTTTGGCAACTGGTGCAATAATAGGTGGAATAGTATTTTTATTATATCCATCAACATCATTACCAAATTATCCAGTTTTTCACTTTTTAAGTCTTCATAGTTTTCTATTTCATGGAATTATGGTGTACTTAGGAATATTAATTAATAAAACAAGATATATAGAACTTAAAAAGGAAGACTTAAAATATTTTGCAGGCTTAATTGGTGGAATGAGCATTCTAGCTGTAATTATAAATAACATCTTTGGTAGCAATTTAATGTTTATATCAGAGAATTTTCCAGGAAATCCAATAGAAATGATATATAATGCTACTAATGGTGGATTTTTATTTACGACAATTATGATTGCTTTGCAAATGACATTACCATTTTATACAATTTTCTACATTCAAAAATTAGTGAGAGAATTTAAAAACAAACAAAAAAGTATTTCAGAACAAGCTATTACAAATAACGAAGTCAAAGTATAAAAATCAAATGAAATATAATTTATTTACAATTTATATAATTTTGTATAAAATACATTTTAGTATAAAAGTTGGAGGTTAATATGAAAGAATTTGATTTACTATGTAAAGAAGTAGAAGATTTAAGTGATGAAGAATATTCAAGTTTTTTAAGGGAAAAATCTTTAAAATTAATGGCAAACCTAAAATTAATTACTGATAATGGAATTGAAGGAGACGTAGCATTCTGCTCATTTATGATTAGCTCTGTTGTAGCTGATGGAAAATTATCAGAAGAAGAATATATTTTAATGCTACCTTTTTTACGTACTTTCTTTGGAAATGATACTAACTATGAGGAATGCAAAAAAACAATTAGTAAGTCATTAAAAGAAAATAAAGAACTAAAAGATACTGTAGATACAATGGTTGATATTTTTGGAATGCTATCAGATGAATTAAAAGATGATGCAATTATAGTATGTTTATTAATTTGTTCAGTAGATGGAAAAATTTCACATAAAGAGAAAAAATGGATTAAGCAATTAATCAAATAATTTAAAATCAGAAAGTATATAACAAAATAAGTAGCAGAATTTATTTTGAGTAATAAGACTCGTGTGCAATAAAAAGTGCACGCGAAGTCTTTTTTTGCATATATGTAAAGCAGAGGAAAGAGGAAAAAATGTTATTATCAATATTATTAATAATTGTTGGATTTGCACTACTAATAAAAGGAGCAGACTTCCTAGTAGATGGAAGTAGCGGAATAGCAAAGAAATTTCATATTCCAGAAATTATAATTGGATTGACAATAGTTTCAATAGGAACTTCAATGCCAGAATTGTTTGTAAGTTCAACATCATCATTAAATGGCTCATCAGACATGGCACTAGGAAATATAATAGGAAGCAATATATGCAACTTATTACTGATTCTAGGATTGTCTACTATCATTAGATCTGTAAAATTTCAAAGAGAGACAAGATTAATTGAAATACCAATGTGTCTTGCTATAACAATTATTTTTACAATATTCTGTAATACTTCTGGAACAATAACAAGACCGGAAGCAATTGCATTAATAGCATTATTTATATTGTTCTTATTGTACACAATAATTATGGGAAAGAAGGGTGAACAATTCGATAAAGAAGATAATGAGCCTGAAGTAAAAACAGATGAAAAACAAATATCTATTTTCAAAAGCATATTATTTATCATTTTAGGAATTATTGGACTTAAAATTGGAGGAGATTTAACAGTAGATAATGCTACCATAATAGCTAGAATGTTCAATATAAGTGAGAAAATAATAAGCCTAACAATTCTTGCAATTGGTACAAGTTTGCCAGAATTAGTAACTAGTGTTACAGCTGCAATAAAAGGAAATAGTGACATAGCTATTGGAAATATTATTGGTTCTAACATATTTAATATATTACTTATAATTGGTGTATCAGCTTTGATTTCGCCATTAGCATATAATTTTACTTATAATATACAAATGGGAATATTAATATTAGCAACTATAGTATTATCATTATTCCCAGTTATTCCACCAAAAAATGAGATGAGTAGATTAAACGGAACAGTCTACCTAGCAATGTATATTGCATATATGGTAATTTTATTTGTGATATAATTAGAACAATGGAAATTTTATTAATATAAGTTTATAATATTATTATCTAATAATTTTTTTATAGTAAGAGGGAAAAATGTATAATATAACAAATGCAGTAGAAGACGAAGAAAATGAAAATAATTATAAAAAAATATTAGTTCTTTCATGTGGGACTGGTGGAGGACATAATACAGCAGCAAAAGCTATTCAAGAAGAACTTCTTGAAAGAAACGTTAAAACAGACTTTAAAGAATACTTAGAAATAATTAATCCTAAGTTAAAAGAAAATATAAATAACTTATATATAAAAACTACTAAAGGAAATGGAAAATTATTCAAAAGAGTATATAGGCTTGGAGAAATATATGAAAAAACAAAATTAAAATCACCAGTATACTATTTTAATAGTCTAAACAAAAATAAATTATATGACTACATACAAGATAATGATTATAACTATGTAATTACTACACATTTATTTGCAGCACAAGCATTGACAGCAATAAAAAAAGAACATGATATTCGTTTTATGCAAGTTGCGACAGACTATGTAAGTATACCATTTTGGGAAGAAACTAATCCTGACTATTTTGTTATTCCAAGTAAAGAATTAGAATCAGATTTTGTAAAAAAAGGCATAAGCAAACAAAAATTATTAGCACTTGGAATCCCTGTAAAAAAACAATTCAGAAAACAATATGATAAAAAAGAAATGAAAAAACAATTAAAATTAGATATTAATAGAAAATATATACTAATTTTAAATGGAAGTATGGGATTTGGTAGTGTAGAAAAGCTTACTAAAAAATTATTAAAAAATATTAAAGATGTCACTTTTATTATTTCTTGTGGTAATAATAAAAAATTACTTGATTCATTAAATACAAAATATAAAAACGATAAAAGAATTATAGCACTTCCATTTACAAATGAATTAGGCAAGTATATGGCTATATCTGATGTCATACTAAGCAAACCTGGAGGATTAACATCAACAGAAATTGTATCAATGAGAAAGCCATTAATCCATATAATGCCAATTCCAGGTTGCGAAAATTATAATGCAAACTTTTTTGCTCAAAGACAAATGTCATTAAAGTGTGATAATATAGATGAAGTAATAGATAATACAAAAAAACTACTAAATAATCCAAATCTACAAAATGAAATAACTGAAAATCAGAAAAAATATATATCAGAAGATACGTGTGAGAAAATAGCAGAAATTGTTCTAAACGAATTAGATAAAGGAATTGTATAATGGAAAAATATTTTGAAGAAGAAATAGAATTAGCACCAAATGAAGACGAAGATGTAATTCATTTATATGAACCATTAGAGTTTAAAATAGACAAAGATTATGAATACATCAAAGAAGGAAAATTGTTTTCTTTTTTTTCTAACGTATTATACTATGGAATAGCATTTCCTATTTTATATATTTTAGACAAGATAGTATATGACTTGAAAATAGAAGGAAAAGAAAATATAAAGAACTTGAAAACAGGTGCTGTTAGTGTGTCAAACCATGTTTTAGTTTTAGATTGCACAATGATAGGACTATCTTGGAAATTTAAAAAAGTATATTATACAACAAGAGAAGGAAGCTTTAAAATTCCTTTTGTAAGAAAACTAATAAAATTATTAAGAGCAATACCTATTCCTGATGATTTGGAATACAAAAAATATTTTATAAAAGAAATAGATAAAGCCTTACAAAATGGAAAAGTAATACATTTATATCCTGAAAAAGCACTATGGCCACGCTATGAAAAATTAAGGGAATTCAAAAAAGGCGCTTTTAGCTTTGCAGTAAGAAATGACGTTCCTATAGTTCCAATAGTTATAGACTTTAGAGAGCCAGAAGGAATAAGAAAAATATTTAAGAAAAGTAAAGATGTTACTGTAAAAATATTAAAACCAGTTAAAAATACAGATCAAAAATTAACTCAAAAAGAACGCGTAGAAAAACTAAAAGAACAAGTTCATAATGCTATGAGTGAAAATATGTAATAATTATAAAAATGGAAAAACTTAATTTGTAAAATAAATTTTTAAATGATAATATAAATTAAACACATAAAAGAAAGGAGTTTTTTATGAGTAGAGAATTAGTTTTAAAAAAATGCAATAACTGTGGAGCATTAGTAGAAGTCCTAGAAGATTGTAATTGTGAAGGATGCGGAATTATTTGTTGTGGAGAACAAATGAAAAAAATAGAAGCAAATTCAGTAGATGCAGCAGTTGAAAAACATGTTCCAAATTATGAAGTTGATGGAGATAAAATAATTGTAAAAGTTAATCATGTTATGGAAGAAGAACATTATATAGAATGGATTGCAATGGCAAGCGATAAAGGAATCTGTAAGAAATTTTTCAAACCTGGAGAAACACCAGAAACTCATTTTAAATATATTCCTGGAAGTAAAATATATGCTTATTGCAATAAACATAGTTTATGGAGCAATGAAGTAAAATAGAAATAATCAAGACAGATAAAATATCTAATATTTATCTGTCTTTTTAAGATAATTACTAAAAAAGAGGAGGATTTTTTATGTGCACAGCAATAACATATAAAACAAAAGACCATTATTTTGGAAGAAATTTAGATTTAGAATATTCATACAAAGAAACAGTAACAATAACACCAAGAAATTATAAATTCAAATTTAGAAATGGAAAGGAAATAGATGAACATTATGCAATAATTGGAATGGCATATGTTGCAAACGATTATCCACTTTATTATGATGCCATTAATGAAAAAGGATTAGGAATGGCAGGATTAAATTTTCCAGATAATGCAGATTATAAAGAAATAAATCCTGAAAAAGACAATGTTGCTCCATTTGAGTTTATACCATGGATATTAACACAATGTGAAAATATTGATGAAGCAAAAGAATTACTTAGCAGAATAAACATTGCTCAAATAAATTTTAGCGACAGCCTTCCAGCATCGCCATTACATTGGATTATTGCAGATAAAGATAGTTCAATTACAGTAGAGAGTGTTAAAGATGGATTAAAAATTTATGATAATCCAGTTGGAGTTTTAACAAACAATCCAACTTTTGATATTCAAATGTTTAATTTAAATAATTATATTGGATTATCAATAGAACAACCTGAAAATAATTTCTCAAAGAAATTAGATTTAAACTTATATAGTCGTGGAATGGGAGGATTAGGACTTCCAGGAGATTTATCTTCTGCATCAAGATTTGTAAAAGCTACATTTACAAAGATGAATTCTTTATCAGGAGATTCAGAATCTGAAAGTATTAGTCAATTTTTCCATATACTTGGTTCTGTTGAACAACAAAGAGGCTGTGTTCATATGGGAGAGGATAAATATGAAATAACAATATATAGTTCATGCTGCAATGTTGATAAAGGAATATATTATTATACAACTTATGAAAACAGCCAAATTACAGGAATTGATATGAATAAAGAAGATTTAGATGGAGAAAAACTTGTTAGTTATGATCTAATAAAAGGTCAACAAATTCGTATGCAAAATTAGAAAAACATATAAATAGATTTTTAAAGTAGTGGGGTATATATTAAAATGAACCAATTTTAGTATATACCCCCTTATTTACAATATACCCTATAGGGTATATAATAACAATGGTGATGATAAAAATGAATAAAGAATGTTGTGGGAAGAAAACTACAAAAAGAAGTGACGACGAGAAAAAGCTTATCAATAACAGATTAAATAGAATAGAAGGACAAATTAGAGGAATAAAGAAAATGATAGATGAAGATGCTTATTGTAATGATGTACTTATTCAGCTATCAGCTATTGAAAATTCAATAAAAAGTCTATCAAACCATGTCTTAGAAAATCACTTATACAGTTGCGTTTCAAGAGATTTAGAAAATGGGAAAATAGAAACGCTAGATGAAGTTGTAAGTCTATTTAAAAGATTTAATAAAAATTAATAAAGAAAGGAAGATTTTAAGATGAGTGAAAAAGTTATTAATGTAAAAGGAATGATGTGTAATGGGTGCGAAAACAGAATTAAAAACGCACTTGGAAGCATGGAAGGAGTAAAAGAAGTTACAGCAGATCATAATACTGGAAAAGTAACAGTAAAATATGAAGACAATGTAGAAGTAAATGCATTAGAACAAAAAATAGAAGATATTGGATTTGAAGTTGTAAAGGAAGATTAAAATGAAAAAAATAATTTTATCAATTGATGGAATGACATGTAGTGCATGTTCAAATGGACTTGAAAAATATTTGAATAAACAAGAAGGAATACAAAATGCGTCTGTTAATTTGGTAATGGCTAATGCAACAATAGAATACAATGAAAAACTATTAAAATTAGAAGATTTAGATAGATTTGTTAAAGAAGCTGGATTTAAAAGTTTAGGTGAATTTAAGGAAATAAAAACTGAAGCTAAAAGTAAAAAAGAAAAAATAAAATTTATTATTTTTACAATTTTAGCAATAGTCTTAATGTATATTTCAATGGGACATATGATTAATCTACCAACAATTCCATTTTTAGATCCGCATATGTACACAAATAACTATATAATTTCATTACTTGTAATTACAATACTATTCATATTTTATGGGTTTGATATTTTGAAAAATGGCTATAAAAATTTAATTCATAAAACACCTAATATGGATACATTAGTTGGAATAGGAGTACTTGCAAGCTTTGGATATAGCTTATACAACATATATCTTGTATTCAAAGGATATAATCATAATGTAATGAATTTATATCTCGAATCAGCAGCTATAGTAATTTACTTTATAAAATTAGGAAGATATATAGATGGAATAAGTAAAGATAAAACTAAAGAAGCTATTCAAAAATTAGTTAAAATTACTCCTAATACAGCAGTTATAAAAGTAGACGGAATAGAAAAAGAAGTTACACTTGATGAAATTCAAAAAGGAGATATAGTAATTTCTAAAGCAGGAGAAAAAATTGCTGTAGATGGAGAGATAATTTCTGGAAAAGCACATTTAGATGAATCTTTTATAACAGGCGAAAGTAAGCCTGCATCTAAAGAAAAAGGAAACAAAGTAATTGCAGGAAGCTTGAATTATGATGGTTATATTGAATATAAAGCTGAAAGAATAGGAAGAGAGTCAACAGTATCAGAAATTGTAAGACTAGTTGTAGAAGCAAGTAATACAAAAGCACCAATTGCTAAAATTGCAGATAAAGTAGCAGGAATATTTGTACCAGCAGTCATTTTAATTGCAATAGTTACATTTTTTGCATATCTAGCATTAGGTCAAGGATTTAGCACAGCCATAACAACTTTTGTTACAGTATTAGTAGTTGCATGTCCATGTAGCTTAGGATTAGCAACTCCACTTGCAATTGTTGTAAGTGAAGGACTATGTGCTTCAAATGGAATTTTGATAAAGAAAAGTGAAATACTAGAAAATGCTACAAAAGTAAATACAATAGTTTTTGACAAAACAGGAACATTAACATATGGAACTTTAAAAATAGCTGAAGTGGTTAATTATGGAGACATAGAAGAAAAGGAATTACTACGATTAGCAGGAAGTATAGAAAATAAATCAACACATCCAATAGCAAAAGCTTTTAAAGACTATTTGGAAGAGAACAAAATTGAATTTCTTGATGTTGAAAATTTTGAAAATATTGCAGGTTTTGGAATAATAGGAAAAATAAATGGTGAAGAAATTATATTAGGAAATTCAAAAATATTAGATAAATACCAAATAAAAAACGAACATTTAGAAGATGAAAAAAGATTAGCTGAAAATGGAAATAGCATAGTATATGTCATAAAAGATAAAAAAATTCAAGGCATAATTGGAGTAAATGATATTGTTAGAGAAGAAGCAAAAGATGTTGTTAAGATTTTAAATAGCAAAAATATTGATACAGTTATGCTAACTGGAGACAATGAGTCAACCGCAGAAAAAATAGCAAAAGAGATAGGAATAACAAAAGTAATATCAAATGTTTTACCATCTGAAAAAGCAAAATTAATAAAAGATTTAAAAAACAATAATAAATTCGTAATGATGTGTGGAGATGGAATAAATGATAGTCCTGCCTTAGCTAGCTCAGATATAGGAGTAAGCGTCAATAGCGGAACAGATATAGCAATGGACTCATCAGAAGTTATATTAACAAATAATAATTTAAAAAGCATAATTAATCTTATAAATATTAGTAAAAGAACAATTAAAAATATAAAACAAAATTTGTTCTGGGCATTTTTCTATAATTGCTTAATGATACCAATAGCTATAGGTGTACTAAAACCATTTAACATATCAATTAATCCTATGATAGCAAGTTTAGCAATGGTATTGAGTAGCATAACAGTTATTTTAAATGCATTAAGATTAAAAAGTATAAAAAATATAAAATAAACTCTAAAAAGCAAGTGAATATAGCGATTTCACTTGTTTTTTAATGCTTAAGTATTGTATAATATAGTACTGTAAAGCATAAAAACAAATTAGAATTAAAATTTTCTTATAGAAGGAGAAAATTATGTTAGATCAATTTTCTAGAACAGAATTATTAATAGGAAAAGAAGCAATAGAAAAATTAAATAATGCAAAAGTAGCTATATTTGGAATTGGAGGAGTAGGTTCTTTCGTCGTTGAAGGACTAGCAAGAGCCGGCGTTGGAAAATTCATTATAGTAGACGATGATAAAGTTTGCTTAACTAATTTAAATAGACAAATACTTGCAACCCATAAAACTATTGGAAAAAATAAAGTTGATGTAGCAAAAGAGAGAATATTAGATATAAATCCTAAAGCATCAGTTGAAACATATCAAGAATTTTTCATGCCAGAAAGCAAAGAAATTATAGATGAAACAGTTAATTATGTAGTGGATTGTGTGGATACAGTAACAGCAAAAATCGAATTAGTTGTGAGAACAAATAAACTTAATATTCCAATAATTTCATGTATGGGAACAGGGAATAAATTAGATCCAACGAAATTTGAAGTTACTGATATATATAAAACTAGTGTATGTCCACTTGCTAAAGTAATGAGAAAAGAATTAAGAGAACGAGGAATAAAAAAATTAAAGGTTTTATATTCTAAAGAAGAACCAATAAAAATTGATGAGACATCAGAAAGTAGTTGCAAGAATGGATGCATATGCCCACCAGAAACTAAAAGAAAATGTACTATAAGAAATCAAGTTCCAGGTAGTATATCATTTGTACCATCTGTTGCAGGTTTGATTATAGCTGGAGAAGTAATTAAAGATATAATTGGAAAGTAGGAAAAGACTTGGAAAAATATAAAGAAATTGAAAGAAGCATAATTACATATTATAGAAAAAACATTTGGCAAAAGTTTGTTAAGGCAATCACAGAATATGATATGATTCATGATGGCGATAAAATTGCTGTTTGCATTTCTGGAGGAAAAGATTCATTTCTAATGGCAAAATGTTTTCAAGAATTATTAAGTCATGGCAAAAAGAATTTTGATGTTGTTTTCTTAACAATGAATCCAGGATATAGTGAAGCAAATAAACAAAAAATTATATCAAATGCAAAGCTCTTAAATATTCCAATAGAAATGTTTGAAACTAGAATTTTTGAAGCGGTACAAAATATAGAAGATCATCCATGTTATATTTGTGCAAGAATGAGAAGAGGATATTTATATGAAAAAGCAAAAGAATTGGGTTGTAACAAAATTGCTTTAGGACATCATTTTGATGATGTTATAGAAACAATTTTAATGGGAATGTTTTATGGTGCACAAGTTCAAACAATGATGCCGAAAGTAATAAGCACTTCACATCCAGGAATGGAATTAATAAGACCATTATATTTTGTAAAAGAAGAAAGCATAATAGCTTGGAAAGAAAGATTTGAATTAGATTTTTTACAATGTGCATGTAAATTTACAGAGGATTATACTAAAAATCATAATGAAAATGGAGAGTCTAAAAGGCAAGAAGTAAAACAATTAATTAAAGAATTAAAACATGTATATGATAGAGTAGATATAAATATTTTCAGAAGTGTTGAAAATGTAAATTTGGATACAATCATTTCATACAGAAGTCAAAGAAGCGGAACTAGTACACATTTCTTAGACCATTATGATGCAGAACTAGAGAAAGTTAAAAAAATGAACAAAGAAAATTAGAAGTTGTACAGAACAAAAGCGGACATTTATACATGTCATACTATATAAATTTATTGCAAAGTCAGCGTATTTGTTCTAAGCGCCAAATTTTTGATAAAAAATTTGTGTGCAAATTTGGCGAAGCCTTTCTATAATAGGAAATGCGGAGCACTTTCCTATTATAGAAAAAACGTAGATTTTTATCTACGTTTTTTTATTTATTATCTTCATAAATACCAAGTGATTTTGCAGCTAAATTATAAATTAAAGTAGCAATATGTTCTGGAGTTTCTTTTGTACCGGAACTAATCCATTTTTTAATTATTTCAAGACTACCAGAGAAAAAATACATAAATACATAATCGGCATCAGATGCTGGCCCTTTGTTTAGAGTTTCAAGTTTTTCTTTAAAAAACATAATAGGAGCATTCATAATATTTTTTGAAATTTCTTCAGAAATATGATTATTGAATAATAATTTATATATTTTTGTATTTTCTTTTACAATAGATAAAAGTCTGCATAAAGGTTTAGTAATAGCATCTTGATCATTGTCATTTATATTTTTTAAACATTCTTCATTAGCTAATATTAATTCATGTTCAATATCAGCAAATACATCATATACATTTTCATAATATTTATAAAAAGTAGAACGATTTAATTCTGCCTTTTGGCATAATTCAGTTACAGTAATATCATACAAAGATTTTTTCTCTAATAGATCAATCATTGCCTCTTTAAAAAGTTTTTTAGTTAATTTAGTTCTTTGATTTTCCATAAATATTGCCTCCCAAGTAATAACAACTTTAAAATAATTTGTTTTAATATCAACACTTTTTGATAAAAGTGTCACAAAAACAACATTTTAATATAAACTGTGTGTTGCAAAAACAACAGAATGTGGATAAAATATATTATACGCGATTGAACAGGAAAAGTAAAGAGGAGGATTACACTTGAAGAAAATAGCAGGCTTTATTGTAGAAAAAAGAAATATAATTTTTGCAATTACTTTTATAATTTTAATATTAAGTATTTTAGGAATGAGTAAAGTAACTGTAAATTATGATATGAGTTCATACTTGCCAGATGATTCAAAAGTAAAAGCTGGAATGCATTTAATGGCAGATGAGTTTGGAGACATGTCAACGATAACAGTTATGTTTGATAATTTAAGTCCAGAAGAACAATTAAGTAAAAAAGATGAGTTAGCGCAAATTAAAAATGTAAAAAGTGTTACATATGATCAAAATGATGAAAAATATCAGAAAGAAAATCACTCTAAATATGCATTAATAATTTCAGCAGATACTTATTCAGATGAGGCTAGAGATACATTAAATGCAATCAGAGAAAAATATGGAGACTCTGCATATTTAAGTGGACCAGTTGTTGATAATGACTTAATGATAGACACACTTATGGAAGAAATTCCAATAATAATTGTTATAGCAGTTTTCTTTATATTTATAATTTTATTTATTCTTTGTGATACATGGACAGAACCATTTTTGTTTATGATATGCATTGGAGTAGCAGTACTTGTTAATATGGGAACAAATGCACTATTTGATTCAGTTTCATTTATGACATTTGCAATTGCAGCCCTATTACAGATGGGACTTTCTATGGATTATTCAATCATGTTAATGAATAGATATAATCAGGAAAAGAAAAATAATAAAAATGCAACAGAAGCAATGAAATCAGCATTAGCAAATGCCTTTGGAGCTATTTCAGGAAGCTCAGTAACAACAATAGTTGGACTTTTAGCTTTAGTATTTATGAGTTTCAAAATAGGTGCTGATATGGGAATTGTTTTAGCTAAAGGAGTATTTATTAGCTTATTAAGTATATTTACAATTCTTCCAGGATTAATAGTTAAATTTGATAACCTAATGAATAAAACAAGAAAAAAATCTTTAAACTTTAATACAGATTTACTTATGAAGTTTGTTGGAAAAGCAAGATTTACTATAGTTCCAATAGCTTTAATTGCTGTAGCTTCATCTATTATGTATAAAGATAATTTAGACATAATTTATATAAAGAATTTTGACAATAAGCAACAAGAATATATTGATGGCATTTTTGGAACAGACAATCAAATAATATTAACATACAAGTCAAATGAAAAAGATGAAAATATAAATTCATTAATAGATTGGCTTGAGAATAACGAACATGTTAATTCAGTAACAGCATACACGAATACAATTGAGAAACAATACAACTATAGTGAAATTGCAGATGAAATTGATGTAGAAAAAGAAAAGGTAAAATTAATTTATCAATTATATAAAGATAAAGACAATACAGCAGCACACGAAAAAATCACTTTATATGACTTAATAGTATTTTTGGATAACAATATAGTTTCAAATCCAGTATATACAGAACTTGCAAGTCAAGAAGATAAAGATAAAATACTAGATGCAAGAAAAGAATTAGAAGATGGAAAAATAAAGATTGCAGATGCTGAAAAAGAAATATCTAATGGAGAAGAAGAAATAAAAGCAAACGAAAAAAAGGTTTCTGATAGTGAAAAACAGCTTGCTTCAGCTAAAAAACAGTTAGATAATGCAAAAAGTGAAATAGAATCAAATGAAAAGAAAATTGCTGAAAGTGAAACACAAATAGCAGAAAATGAAGAAAAACTAGAAACATCAAAACAAGAAATTGAAAAAGCAGAAAAAGAATTAAATTCACAGCTTGAAAGTTATGGAAGAGCAGGTGCTACAAAAGATGATCTTATACAACTAGAAGAAACACTTAGAAGTATGGGATTAACTGATGAAAGTGAATACATAAAATTATTAGAAAAAGCAATTTCTGCAATGGATCAAATTGAAACAGGAAAACAGCAAATTACAACAGGAGAAGAACAAATAAAAGCAGCAAAAAAACAACTAGAAGTTGGAAAACAACAATTAGAAAAAGGAAAGAAAGATTATAGTGCAGGACTAAGTGAATATGAATCAGGAAAGAAACAGTTAGAAAATGGTAAAAAAGAACTAGAAGCTGGAAAACAAAAACTAGAAGATGGAAAAAATGAATTAAAAGCAAATAAAAGATTATATGAAGTTCCAATGAGTGCAGAAGAATTATCAAAAGAAATGGAAATGAGTGTATCAAAAGTTAATGATATATTAGAATTTGTAAGAATTTTTGGAATAGATGTTGAACAAGATACACTTAGAGTTGAAGATGTTTTAGACTATGTATATGACGATATTCTTACAAATGAAACTTTTAGTCAGTCTATAACAGAAGATGTTAAAGATAAATTAGATGATGGAAAGCAAAAGATAGAAGATAGTAAATCATTAATGGTGTCAGATAATTATAAAAGAATGATAATTTCCTTAGATTTACCAACTGAAAGTGATGATACATTTGCATTCATAAAATTACTTAATGAGAAAATTGATGGAACACTTGAAAATGAAAATTATTTATTAGGTGATACCACAATGGCATACGAAATGAATGAAGGATTTGTTGGTGAACTTAACTTTGTTACAATTCTTACAGTAATTGCTATATTAGTTGTCGTATTATTTACACTACGTTCAATTCCAAGTTCTGTATTGTTAGTTACAATTATTCAGAGCGCAGTATATATTACAACAGCAATATGTGTACTTCAAGGAAAATCAGTAAATTATGTAGCACTAATACTTGTACAATGTATTTTGATGGGAGCTACAATAGATTACGGAATCTTGTTTGACTGTAATTATAAAGAACAAAGAAAAGACAAAGATAGATTTGAAGCATTGCGAATAGCAATGAAAAACTCAATAAAAACAATATTAACATCATCATTAATTTTATTTAACTGTTGTGCAACAGTAGGAATACTTATGACACAAAAAGTAATTTCTCAAACTTGTACAATAATAGCATATGGAACTGTATGTGCAGTAATAATGGTAATATTCGTTTTACCAGCACTTACACTAATGTTAGATAAAATATTAGTACATAAAAAGAATAAAAAAATCAGCAAATAAGAAAAAATACTTTATACACTAAGAGTCGAGTAGAAAAATAAATTCTATTCGACTTTTTCTATTGTATTAATATTGACAAGTGTTATAAACTGTTATATACTGTTATACATAAGGAGAGAAAAATGAATTTAATAATAAGTAATAATAGCGAAACACCAATATATATGCAGATAAAAAATAAAATGAAAAATGCAATAAATACTAATGAATTAAAAGAAACAGAGGCTCTTCCTTCTGTTAGAAATCTTGCCAAAGACCTTAGAATAAGTGTATTGACTGTAAAAAAAGCATATGATGAACTTGAACAAGAAGGTTATATAAAAACTGTTCAGGGAAAAGGAAGTTTTGTTATTCCAAGAAATAAAGAACTAGTAAAAGAGGAACAAATTAAAACTATTGAAGAACATATAGATAAAATTATAAAGATTGCCAAAATAACTGATATTAGTAAAGAAGAAATTATTGATTTGTTCAATTATTTATATGAGGAGGAATAAGATGGAAAACATTTTAGAAATTAAAAACTTATCTAAAAAATATGATGATTTTAAACTAGAAAATATAAATTTAGAACTTCCTAAAGGAATGATAATGGGACTAGTTGGTGAAAATGGAGCTGGAAAAACTACAACAATAAGAAGTATTTTAAATATGATAAATGTTGATAGTGGAGAAATTAAAATTTTTGGTCTTGATACAAAAAAACATGAAAAAGAAGTAAAAGAAGATATAGGAATTGTTCTTGATGATAGTTTTCTTTCAGAATATTTAACTCCTAAAGATATAAATAAGATAATGAAAAAAATGTATAAAAATTGGGATGAAAAAATCTATTTTAATTATATTAAAGAATTTGATTTACCAGAAAATAAAATCTCTAAGGGATTTTCAAATGGTATGAAAATGAAGCTAAAAATTGCAGTTGCACTTTCTCATCATCCAAAATTTTTGATATTAGATGAACCAACAGCAGGACTTGATCCAGTTGCAAGAAATGATTTATTAGATATTTTTCAAGATTTTATCGAAGATGAGGAACACGGAATATTAGTTTCAAGTCACATAACTTCCGATTTGGAACATATTGCAGACTATATTACTTTTATAAATAAAGGAGAAATAATATTTAGCAAAGATAAAAATGAACTTATAGATAATTATGGAATAGTAAAATGCACAGAAGATGAGTTTAAGAAAATAGATAAAGATGATTATTTGATGATGAAAAAAAGAAAATATGAATACGATCTTTTAGTTGAAAATAAGTCAGAATTTAAGAAAAAGTATGATATTGATGTGATAGATAATGCAAATATAGAAGAGATAATGGTAATGTATATAAAAGGAGGAAAATAGATGAAAATAATTGAAGGATTGATGATAAAAGATTTTTTAAATGTAAAAAGTTATCTGAAAATTTTCATGTTAACTTTAATGATTTTTATATTTTTCAATACTCAAATGCTAACAATATTTTTTCCACTTTGCCTTGGAATGGTTGCAATTAGTAGCTTTAATTATGATGAGTTAACAAAAGCAAATAGATTCATTTTGACATTACCAGTAAACAAAAAAGAAATAATTAGAGCAAGATATTTATATATTTTTATTATGACACTTTTAGGATTTATACTAGGATTTACATTAACAAGTCTAATTCAAATTGTAAAACAAGATTCTACTTTCAATGTTATGCAAAATTTATTTACATCAGCAGGAGCTTCTATAGGAATGATGTTACTACAATCTTTTGAAATTCCAATTATGTATAAATTTGGAGCAGAAAAGGGAAGAATTATTCAAAGCATTGGAATCATTTTAATAATGCTAACAATTTCTGGAATTGCTACTTTTTTAATTAAAATATTAAACATTTCTTTAGTCACATTTTTAGAGATGTTAGAAAATTATATAGTTTATATAGCTCTTGTAATTATTGCAATCTTATATATTTGTTCATACATGCTATCCATAAAAATTTATAAAAAAATTGAAGTATAAAGTAGTATAAAAATCTATAATTATATGTTAAAATATTCTCATAAATTATAGAGAGGTATAAAATATGAATATTAAAATTTTACAATTATTTGATGGAGCAAAAGAAGCTACAGGATTAGCTGTTATAATCGACGTTTTTAGAGCTTTTACTGTTGAACCTTATATTATAAATAATAGAGCAAAGAAATTAATTCCAGTAGGAGATATGCAAATAGCATATGACTATAAGGAACAGAATGATGATTGCGTATTAATTGGTGAAAGAAGAGGAATAAAATTACCTGGATTTGATTATGGAAATTCACCATCACAAATAGAGAATGTTGATTTCTCTGGAAAAACTGTTATACACACAACTAGCTCTGGAACACAAGGAATTGCTAATGCAATAAATGCTGAGGACATAATAACAGGAAGCTTTGTAAATGCAAAAGCGATTGTTAAATACATAAAACAGAAAGGTTATGAAGATGTATCACTTGTATGCATGGGAAATGGAGGATTAACAGAATCAGATGAGGATACATTGTGCGCTAAATATATAAAAGACTTGTTAGAAGGCAAAGAAGTAGCAATAGGAAAAGAATTAGAAAAGCTAAAAACTACTGCAGCAACGAGATTTTTTGATGATAAACTTCAAGATATTTTCCCAGAAAGAGATTTTTACTTATGCACTGAAATTAATAAATTTAACTTTGTTTTAAAAGTTAAAAAGGATGAAAATGGAATGAATTATATAAAAAAGATAGAAGTAGTATAAAAACCAAAAGAAGAAACTATTTAGTTTCTTCTTTTTTTCCTGTTATATAAAGAGAAAATAAATGAATAAACGAGATCAACAAAAAGTTGAAATATGATGAGTTTTAGTATATTATTTATGTATTAAAAAATAATCTACAACTGATAAAACGGAGATTACAAATGGAGTATTTTTGGTACATAATTGCATCAATAGGTGCAGGAGTTGGAACTGGTCTTGCAGGACTTTCAACAGCAACAGTTATAGTTCCAATTTTAATTGTTCTATGTCCTTCTTTTGGAATAGAAGGTGGGGTATACCAAGCAACTGCAATTGCTTTAGCAGCAGATGTTTTAGGTTCAGCATTTACTGCCTATATATATGCTAAGAATAAAAATATAGATTTAAAAAGAGGCTCTATTGTGCTGGTGTGTGTAATAATTATGAGCATAATAGGAAGCATAATAGCAGCCTTAGCTGGAAATATTGTTTTAGGAACAACAACATTGTTTCTTACACTACTAGTAGGAATAAGATTTTTAGTAAAGCCAGACTCAACAGAAAGAGATATCTATAAGGTTGGAGCAAAGTTTTCTAAATTTGATATTATAGGCTCATTGTTCTTTGGAATATCAATAGGATTTGGAATTGGATTTATTGGCTCTGGTGGTGGAATGACAATGCTTCTAGTATTTACAATCCTTCTAAAAATGGAAAGAAAAAAAGCTGTTGGAACTAGTACATTTATTATGACATTTACAGCACTTATTGCAGCAGTCAGCCATATGATTATAAATCCATCAATAATTTTAGAAAAATGGAATGTATTATTAACTTGCATTATAACAACTACAATTGCATCTGCATTATCAGCAAAATTTGCAAATAAAGTAAGTGATAAGGTTGTAGGACTTACTACTGGAGCTGTACTAACATCATTGGGAATCTTCTTATTATTTTTGCATTATAGAATGTATATTTAAACATAAAGCTAAGGAGAAAATATAAATGAAAAAAGCTTTAATTATAATAGTTGTATTAATTATTCTTCTAGTACTAGGATTTTTAATATGGAATTCTAAGAATAAAGAAAGTGTACAAGTATCAAATCAAGATTATTCTGAAAATGTAGTAAATTCGGAAAACACAGCTAATACAGAGGTGGATAAAAACATGAAAGTAATAATAAATAATAATGAATATGAAGTAAAATTAGAAAATAATGAAACAGTTAACGATTTATTAAAAATACTACCACTTGATATAGAAATGAAAGAACTAAATGGCAATGAAAAATATTTTTACTTAGATGAAAATTTAACATCAAAACCAGTAGTACCAGAATATATAAACAGTGGAGATATAATGTTATACGGAGATAATTGTCTTGTTGTTTTTTATGAAAGTTTTAAAACAAATTATTCTTATACAAAAATAGGACATATAGATGAATTGCCAAATTTTGATAATGGAAGTGTAAAAATAACTTTCACAAAATAGAAAGAGGGAAAAATGGAATTAATTAAAGTTGGAGAAAAAACATATTACATTAAAAATCCTACTAATATTGGAATTTACAAAGTAGATGAAGAAAATGTATATTTAATAGATTCTGGAAATGATAAAGATGCAGGAAAGAAGATATTAAAAATAATTGATGAGCAAGGATGGAAAGTAAAAGGAATAATTACTACACATGCAAATGCTGATCATATTGGAGGAAATAAAGTTATACAAGATAGAACAGGTTGCAGTATATTAGCTAACAAGATAGAAAAATCTATCACAGAAAATCCTATTTTGGAACCAGCCCTTTTGTATGGCGGATATCCTTTCAAAGATATAAGAAATAAATTTCTACTTGCAAAAGAATCAAAAGCAATCGAAATTGAAAGCAATTTACCAGAGGGATTAGAATATATAAATATTAAAGGACATTTCTTCGATATGATCGGAATCAAAACAAGTGATGATGTATATTTTTTAGCAGATTCACTTTTTAGTGAAGAAACAATTACCAAATATCATCTATTCTTTATATATGATGTTAGAGAATATTTAAATACACTAGATTACTTAGAAACGTTAGATGGAAAATTATATATTCCATCACATTGCGAAGCAACAGATGATATAACTAATTTGATAAAAGTAAATAGAAATAAAATAAATGAAATCTCAAATAAAATATTAGAAATATGCAAAGAAGAAAAAACATTTGAAGAAATCTTAAAAGAAATATTTGAAGTATATAATCTAATAATGAATGCAAACCAATATGTATTAATTGGTAGCACAGTTAAATCTTATCTATCTTATTTAAATGAAGAAGATAAATTAACATATGAATTCAAAGATAATAAAATGGTTTGGAAACAAAAATAAAATACGGAGTAATATATAATGAGAAACATAAAATTGATAATTGAGTATGATGGGAAAGGCTTTAATGGATGGCAGAAACAGCCTAATAAATTAAATATTCAAGGTGAAATTGAAAGAGCAATTGAAGAAATAACAGGAGAAAAAATTGACTTAATTGCATCTGGAAGAACTGATGCTGGTGTACATAGTTTAGGACAAACAGCAAACTTTAAAACAAATTCCAAAATAGAAATTGAAAAGTTTGCAAAAGCAATAAATTCAAAATTAAAGAAAAGTATAGTAATAAAATCAGCAGAAGAAGTAGATGAAAGATTTCACAGCAGATACTCAGTAAAATCTAAAACATATAGATATGTAATAAACAATTCTGAAAATGGAAGTGCAATATATAGAGGATTAGAATATAACATTTCAAATAAATTAGATTATAAAAAAATGAATGAAGCAATAAAATATTTTGAAGGAGAACATGACTTTAAAGCATTTAAGGCAAGTGGAACAAGCAGTAAAAGTAGTGTTAGAAAAATATTAAAAGGCGTTGTAAAAAAAGAAGGAGAAAGAATTATAATAGAACTTACTGGAACTGGATTTTTATATAATATGGTAAGAATAATTTCAGGAACACTAGTAGATGTAGGACTTGGAAAAATAGCTCCAGAAGAAATTACAAATATTATTGAATCAAAAGATAGAAAAAATGCAGGCAAAACATTACCTGCTCATGGACTTTTCTTAGTTAAAGTAGAGTACTAAAATCACATTTTTAAGCAACAGGAATATGATATATAAAAACTTTCTAAAGGAGATACATATGAATGATATTTTACTTTTATTCTTTGCATTACCTGTTGCAATAGCTATTCTTTCAATAATTGGTCAAACTTTAATCAATAGTCCAATAAAAATAGCAGGTATCACATTTTCTATACTGCTAATAATTACTTTTTCGGTAGCAGACGAATCATTTCTGATATACACTATTTTATATACTATTCTTTCATATGCTACTGCATGGATAACTTCACTATGGATGAATAATCAAGATGAGGATAATTGTTTAAATCAATTAATACGCGCGACAAATGCGGAAAATTTGCTAAATATGCAAAACACAACAAGTTCTCAAAACACAATCAATCAGTCAAATAATATAAATAATACTAATAACAGTTGTAATTGTAGAAGAAGATTTTAAAGGACGTTAAAATAACGTCCTTTTATTTATATTTAGCAAATAAAGTCTTTAAAAAGTTCTCAAAATATGTTATAAAAATAATATGATTTTTAAGGAGTAACATATGAGACTAGATAAATTTTTAAAAATGAGTAGAATTATAAAAAGAAGAAGTGTTGCAAATGAAGTTGCAGACAATGGAAGAGTAAGCGCAAACGGCAAAATTGTAAAAGCAAGTTATGAAGTAAAAGTAGGAGACATAATGGAAATACAATTTGGAGATAAAATATCAAAATTTGAAATTTTATCAATACCAAAAGTAGAAGGAAAAAACATATCAGAAATAATTAAATTATTATAAAAAGGCAATCTTTTAGATTGTCTTTTTTCAAGCTTAAAAGCTTACTTAAAAAGAATCATATTGTTGATAAAATGAACAAAATATGATATAAATATCTCATAAAAAAGGAGAAAAATATGCCTGACTTTGTACACTTACATGTCCATAGCGAATATAGTTTGCTAGATGGAATGAGTAGAATAAAAGATTTACCAGTTAGAGCAAAAGAGCTAGGAATGAAAGCAATAGCTCTTACTGATCATGGTGTCATGTATGGCGCTGTAGATTTCTATAAAGAATGTAAGAAAAATGATATTAAACCAATTATCGGATGTGAAGTTTACGTTGCACCAAGAACAAGATTTGATAAAGAACCTAATCTAGATAGTGGTTACAATCATTTAATTTTGCTTGCAAAAAATAAAACTGGTTATCAAAATTTAACAAAGTTAGTATCTTTATCATTTATTGATGGATTTTATTATAAACCACGTATAGATCTTGAAATACTTGAAAAATATAGTGAAGGACTAGTATGCTTAAGTGCATGTTTAGCTGGAAGTTTAAGTCAAGCATTAATTCAAGGTAATCAAGAAAAAGCAGAAGAAATTGCTCTTTGGCATAAACGAGTATTCAAAGACGATTATTATATAGAAATTCAACATAATGGATTAAGACAACAAATTGCTATAAATCAAAAACTAATAGAACTTGCAAGAAAACTTGATATTCCACTAGTTGCAACAAATGATTCACACTATCTAAAAAAAGAAGATAGTTATTTCCATGAAGTATTATTATGTATTCAGACGGGAAAAAGAATGTCTGATGAAGATAGAATGAGATTTGAAACTGATGAATTTTATATTAAATCACCAGAAGAAATGGCTGATTATTTTTCAGAATTTCCAGATGCAATTGAAAATACTGTAAAAATAGCAGAAAAGTGTAATTATGATTTTGAATTTGGTGTTACTAAATTACCAAATTATGATGTGCCAGAAGAATATGAAACACATGCTGATTATTTTAAACACTTATGCTATGAAGGAATTAAGAAAAGATACGGAGAAAATCCATCTAAAGAAATAATGGATAGACTAGAATATGAAATATCTGTTATTGA
>CANQPZ010000003.1 GCA_947625895.1 uncultured Clostridia bacterium
ATTACTTGTATCAAGACTTAACGAAATAATAAAATTATGGATAGCAAATACACTCTTAATCTGACGGTCGGAGGTTCGATCCCTCTATGGCTCACCAAGATATTGCTATCCGAACCCGGATAGCAATTTTTTATAGGAGAGAGAATATATGAATAAAAAATCAATTAAAATTATAGTAGTTTTATTTATAATAATCATTATAGTTGGAGTTGGCGTTTTTATTTTAAATCATAAGTTGGCTTCAAATGAAACAGAGACATTTAACAAAATAAGTATAACAATTAAAGGTTATACTGTTAATATTAATTCAAAAGAAGTAGGACATCCATCAAGTGAATCATACTTTAATACTTCATTTAATATTATAGATAATAATCAGTATACAAACACATATAATGTTGATTTTATTGATTTAAAATTAGATTCAGAAAATACTTCTGATGGTGAAATAAACTATGATATTGCTAGGCCAGAAGAAGTAACAATAAATGATAAAAAATTTAATTATTATTTAGATGATTCTGATGGAAATGCTACAAGTGCCACATTATCTTATGTAATACCAGATGGATCATTGGTTATTAAAGTAAGTGGTGTAAGTGTATTTGATTCTAACGGTAAGCAAGTGAAAACATCAGCATTAGTAGATAAAAAAGTTTTAGAATCAAATGAATTAGCAGAGATATTAAATTTTACTGTAAACAAATAGATTTCGGTTTTAGAAAGGTTCAGTTCACCAAGAAGCGTAGCTAATCCTTTTATAGTGTTAATTGAAAAGTGTGCTAAAAGTGTAAATTCCTTATCAGTACTTGTAACTGATAAGGAATTTTTTTGCAATTAAAAGAGCTTTCATATTCTAATTCTTCATCTTATGCTTATATCTTCAAATTTTATAATGTTGAAAAATAATTTATAGCTAATGTTGTAATTATTCCTATTATAATTAAGCTTATTATTATTATCCATTTTGATTTTTTAGATATTTTTTTATTTAGCAAAGCAAAAACACCTAATACGAATAATACAATTAAAATACCTATGTTAATATTTTCTAACTCTGTATTTTTCCTATCTGGTGGTGGTCCATATAATGTTGGTTGTTCTATAACATTTGACAACTTTTCTATATTTGCTTTTTTCACTCTACTTTACCTCCTTCTAATATTTGTTTTAAGCATAATTTTGGTTTGTTTTTTTCAAAATCCCATGTATGTAAAGAATCTCCTCTACAATATTTCCAATTTTCACACTTTTCACAATCTTCACATTTTAATTTGTCTAAATTTCTGAACCATTTAAACTGATTTTCCCAAACTTGTATAAAATCATCTTGATTTACATTACCTTGTATTAATTCTTTTCTTCTTTCAACATTAGGGCAGACATAAATATCCCCATTATATAAAATACTTGCAGTTGTAAAACCTGCCATACAAAAAAACATATTATTTCGTATTTCTTTTTCAAATTTCATTCCCACGAAATGAGCACATCCATATGTTATTTTAAATTTAGATTTATTTCTTTTTTCTTTTATAAAATTTAATAAATATTCATAATCATCTTTTTCCAAAGCTAAATTACTATTATCATTTGCTCTTCCAATTGGATCCATATTCGTTATTCTCCAAGAGTCAATTTCTAAATCATCCATAACTTTATACATTTGTTCTAATTCATTTATGTTTAATTTATTTACAACAGTAGTTATTTGAAAGCACTGTAAAAATTTATCTTGTTGAAGTTTTCTTATATTTTCAATTACTTTTGTATAAGAACCTTTAACTCCTCTAAAATTGTCATGACTTTCTTCTAATCCATCTATACTTATGGACATTGTTGCAAGTTTAGTTTCTTTCATTTTTTTAATTATTTCATCATCAATTAACATTCCATTTGTTGTAATTCCCCAATGATATCCTAAATCAGATGCAAATTTCATTACTTCAAATAAATCTTGTCGTACTAATGGTTCTCCTCCTGTTACATTTATTAAAATTTTACTTGCATCATATTTATCTGCGATACTTTTAAATGTTTTTTTTATTTGTTCTGTTGTAAGTTCATTTTGTATATCTATATTTTCTCCCGCTCTACTTCCACAATGTTTACATTTAGCATTACATCTTAATGTTGTTTCCCAAAATAAATTATAAAGTACAGGATGTTTAGACAATTCCATTTTATTTTTATATGTTAGTTCAGCTTCTCCATATTTTAGTATTTCTTTTATCATATCAAAAACTATTCCTTCCTAGTTTTCTATATTTTACATATTAAGCATAACATACAAAATTATATTTTTCAATACTAAACTATTTTGATATTTTTGTGGTATAATAGAAACAAAATAAAATTAAGAAAGGAAGAAAACTCATTATGGAAAAACAAATACACAAAAAAAAGAAAAAGAAAAAGCAAAAACTAAATTATAAAAGAGTGGTCATTGCGATTTTCTTAGCAATTGTAATAGTATTTGGAATTTCAGAACTAGTATACACAATTACACATCTAAATGTGGATAACGGTGATAATAATGAAAATATAGCTAAAGTAGAAGAAAAAATACCAGAGGATAGTATAGCAAATATTGTAGCTATAGGAGATACTTTATGCCATAGTCAAAACTTTAAAGATGCTTATAATAGCCAAACAGGAACTTATGATTTTTCTCCAATGTTTAAATATATAACAAAATATTTTGAAGATGCAACTGTTGCAGTTGGAAATTTGGAAGCAACATTAGCAGGACCATCCAGACCATATACAGGATATCCAACTTTTAATACACCAGAAGCACTAGCTACAGATTTAAAAGAACTTGGATTAGATATAATGACAACAGCCAATAATCATGCACTTGATATTGGATATACAGGTTTAGTTTCTACATTAGACTATTTAGATGCAGCAGGATTAGAACATACAGGAAGAGCAAGAAGTCAAGAAGAACAAAATAAAATTTTGTTAAAAGATTTGAATGGAATCAAAACAGCATTTTTATCTTTTACTTATGGAACAAATGGAATACCACTTCCTACAGGTAAAGAATATTGTGTTAATTTAATTGATAAAGATTTTATAAAACAAAAAATAGATCAAGCAAAAGAAGAAGGAGCAGAGCTTATTTGTGTTAGTATGCATTGGGGAGATGAATATAAAATAAAGCAAAATGCAGAGCAAGAGGAATTAGCAAAATTTCTAATTGAAAATGATGTAAAAGTTATTTTAGGATGTCATCCACATGTATTAGAACCTATGGAAATGAAAACAATTACCATGGAAGATGGAACAACAAAGACAGGATTTGTAATTTATTCTATGGGAAATTTCTTTTCTGCACAAACATATGAAAATACTAGAAATACACTTATTCTAAATGTTCAAATAAGAAAAAATGGACAAACAGGTGAAATAACAATAGACAATGCAACATATACTCCAGTATATGTGTATGATAATAATTTAGGACAAAATCCAAATGCAAATGGACAAGATAGATATGAATTATTAGACATAGAAACAATTATAAAAGAATATGAAGCAGGATCTGGAAATTGGAATACAACTATGTACAATTTAGCAAAAACAGAATTAGAAAGGACAGTAAAAATTCTTGGTCCAGAAATATTTAATACAGAAAATTAAAATACAAAATAAAAAGGAACTTTTTAACAAATAAAAAAGTTCCTTTTTGGTTATAAAGTTTATAATTTTATATTTAAGATTCGTAATGAATTTAAAACACATATAATTGAAACACCAACATCAGCAAATACAGCAGCCCACATAGTTGATAAACCGAAAGCACTTAAAGTCAAAACTAATAATTTAACAAAAATAGCAAATAAAATATTTTGTTTTACAATTGTCATAGTTTTTTTAGATAATATAATTGCACTATTTAATTTAGAAGGTTCATCTGTCATAATAACAATATCGGCAGCTTCAATTGCACTATCCGAACCTAAAGCTCCCATAGCAATTCCTATATCGGATAAAGCTAGAACTGGACTATCATTCATTCCATCTCCAACAAATATAACATTTCCCTTTGAAGATTTTAGTTTCATAATTTCTTCTAATTTTGTTGCCTTATCAGTAGGAAGCAATTCAGCATAAACTTCGTCAATCCCTAACTTTTTAGCAACATACTCACCAACCTCTTTTTTATCACCTGTAAGCATAATGGTTCTTTTAATGGATTGATTTTTTAAATTTAAAATTAATTGTTCAGAATCATCTTTTATTTGATCTGCGATTATAATATAACCCGCAAATTTTTTTTCAAGTGCAATATATAAAATTGTTCCAATTTCATTGCATTTTATATAATCAATATTTTCCTTCTTCATCCATTTTTCATTTCCAACCAACACTTCTTTGTTATCTATTTTACTAGAAATTCCAAAACCAGAAAATTCTTTAAAATCTGAAATTAAAGATGTATCAATATCTTTTCCATAAGCTTGTTTCAAGGATAAAGAAATTGGATGATTAGAATAATTTTCACTATAAGTAGCAAGTTTTAACAATTCTTCTTCTGACATTCCAATTGCTTTTATTTTTTGAACTTCAAAAGTTCCTTTTGTTAAGGTTCCAGTTTTATCAAATACTACAATTTCACTATCTGCTAAAAGTTCTAAATAGTTTCCACCTTTTACTAAAACTCCAATTTTTGATGCTTTACCAATTCCAGCAAAGAAACCTAAAGGAATAGATAAAACTAATGCACATGGACAAGATACAACTAAAAATGTTAGGGCTCTATAAAACCATACTTGGAATGTAGATATATGAAGAACAAAAGGTGGAACCAAGGCTAAAATAAAAGCAATAAGAACAACAATAGGCGTATAGTATTTTGCAAATTTAGTAATAAAATTTTCAGATTTGGCTTTTTTACTGCTTGCATTTTCTACTAAGTCTAATATTTTACTTACAGTTGATTGCTCAAATGTTTTATTTACTTGCAAAGTCAATAAACTAGTTTGATTAATACAACCACTTAAAACGACATCACCTATATTTACTTCTCTTGGAACAGATTCACCAGTTAAACTAGAGGTATCTAGCAAAGAAGTTCCCTCAATCACAGTTCCATCTAAAGGTATTTTTTCACCAGGTTTTACAATAATTGTTTCGCCTAAATTTACTTCATTTGGATTTACTTTAATAAACTTATTATTACGATTAACACAAGCAAAGTCGGGTCTAATATCCATTAATTTCGTTATTGATTTTTTAGATTTATCAACAGCATAATCTTGAAGCATTTCACCTATTTGATAAAATAGCATAACACATACCGCTTCAGGAAATTCTCCAATAACAAAAGCACCTATAGTAGCAATTAGCATAAGACAATTTTCATCAAAAAATTTTCCTTTGAAGAAATTTTCAAAAGCTTCTTTAATTACTTCATGACCTATCAATAAATAACTAAAAAAATATACAATGGCATTAATATGTTCATTTGTGAAAGGAACTAAAAGAGCTATTAGAAATAGACAAACAGATAAAAATATTTGAATAACCTTATTTTTCATTAGAATTCTCCTTTTGATTATTTTTATGTTCTATATGTTCTACTCCAACCTCAAATAACTGTTTTATATGATCGTCATCTAACATATAGTAAACTTCTTTTCCACTTTTTCTACATTTTACAATTCCACTTTTTCTTAAAGTTCCTAATTGATGAGAAATAGAAGATTTGCTCATTCCTAAAACATTAGCAATATCACAAACACACATTTCATTTTGATCTAAAGCAAAAAGAATTTTAGTCCTAGTAGTATCACCGAAGAATTTTAAAAAAATTTGCTAAATTATAAAATAAAATTTCATTTGCCATTTTTTTTAATGTATCATCTACAATATCTTGGTGAATAATATTACAATCACAAATAAATTCATTTTTTGACATATTAAAATCTCCTTATAAAATATTAATTGAATAAACATTCAATTAATATAATTATAGTTGAATACATATTCAATTGTCAATAGAAAATCGAAAAAATTTTTTAATCATATTTATGTAAATTTTTAAAAGCAGTTGACAAAAAGGCTTAAAAAAGCTAAAATAAAAATGTTATAAACATACAAAGGAGGGATGGATTTGCTAAAAATATATAATACAAATTTAGAAAATGATAAAACGGAAGAAATCAAAGAATTTAAAAAAGGTTCATGGATTAATTTAGTAAATCCGTCGGATGCAGAAATAAAAAAAGTATGCGAGGGAGTCAATATTGAAGAAGACTATATTAAAGATGCTTTAGACTATGAAGAAAAAGCTAGAATTGACCAAGATGAAGATGACAATGTAACATTTATTGTAATTGATACACCAACTTTAGAAAAATCAGAAGAAAATGATGTTTATTCTACTATTCCTTTAGGAATGATTGTAGTGAGAGATGATTTTTTCATAACAGTATCATTACAAAAAAACAAAATTATCGAAAATTTTGAAAAAAAGAAAGTAAAAAATTTTCAAACCTATAAAAAAACGAGATTCATTTTTCAAATTTTGTACTTAAATTCTTCATATTTTTTAAATTACTTAAAACAAATTAATAAAGAAACGGAAATAGCAGAATACATATTAAAAAATTCGATGAAAAATAAAGAACTCTTAAAATTATTAAGTTTAGAAAAAGGTTTAGTATATTTTACAACTTCTTTGAAATCTAATGAAGCGGTAATGGAAAAAATCATGAGAGGAAAAATTATTAAGTTATATGAAGATGATGAAGAAATACTAGAAGATGCCATTACGGAAAATAAGCAAGCAATAGAAATGGCACAAATTTATAGTAATATTTTAAATGGAACAATGGATGCATATGCTTCTATTATTTCTAATAATTTAAATGGAGTAATGAAATTTTTGACATCTATTACAATTGTTTTAGCAGTACCCACAATGATATCAAGTTTTTGGGGAATGAATGTTGGATTACCATTCCAAAATAGCCCGTTTGGATTTGCTGTAATGATATTAATATCAGTTATATTAACATTATTAGTAACATACTGGTTAAAACGAAAAGATATGTTAAATTAGAAATAAATTTATCAAAGCAAGATTTATAAAAAATCTTGCTTTTTTAATATAAAATTAATCAAATGTATAATTTTAAACAAAAAGCATATACTATAAAAAAGAAAATAAAGGAGGAAAAAAATGAAAATAATAGATAAAATTGCGTTAGTATTAATTGTCATAGGAGCTTTAAACTGGGGATTAATTGCATTGTTCAATTTTGACTTAGTTGCAGCAATTTTTGGAGATATGACAGTTCTTTCTCGAATCGTTTATGGATTAGTTGGTTTATCTGGCTTATGGGGAATTAAATTATTATTTGACAAAGATTAATATAAAGTAGTATAATATAATATGTTAACCTTGTAGAAATAATTTCAAATTTTAATTAAAAAAGAGAGGGGAAAACTATGGCAGCAGAGGAAAAAAGAACTCTAGCAAAGGTTGTTATAGGGGCTTTATTGACAGAGTGTGAATATCACATAATTGGACGGTTAGAAGGAATCCCCCAAATAGGATATGAACTGACATATTTATCAGACGGGGAAAGATGTAATACACAAGAAATTGTAAGAAGCATTATAACCAAAGATAGATATCATTCATTTTACCCTGGAAGGATGACCATAATAACTGACAAGAATATTTATATCGCAGATAATTTTATTACATTTAATGAGAATTCACGGAGAGGAAGCAGGCTAAGAATTTAGCTTGCTTTTTTATGTGAGTTTTATAGAATAACCTTGAAATTTTAAGAGAAATAAAGTATAATAAGTAACGAAAAATTAGCAAAAATATAATATAGGAGAAAAGAAAAATGTTAAGTGCAAATGGAGTAACCGTAAGGTTTGGAAAAAGAGTATTATTTGAAGATGTTAATATAAATTTTGGAAAAGGAAATTGCTATGGAATTATTGGAGCAAACGGTGCTGGAAAATCAACTTTTCTTAAAATATTATCAAAAGAAATTGAACCAAGCAAAGGAGATGTCAGCTTAGACAAAGGAGAAAGATTATCTGTTTTAAAACAAGATCACTTTGCTTATGAAGAATACACTGTAATTGATACAGTTATAATGGGAAACAAAGAATTATATGATATTATGAAAGAAAAAGATGCTATATATAGTAAGCCAGATTTTTCCGAAGAAGATGGAATGAAAGCAGCTAAATTAGAAGAAAGATTCGCAGAATTAGATGGATGGAATGCAGAATCAGATGCCGCTATTCTATTAAATAATTTAGGAATTATTCCAGATAATCATTACAAATTAATGAAAGAAATAGAAGCAAAAGATAAGGTAAAAGTATTATTAGCACAAAGTTTATTTGGGAATCCAGATGTTTTATTATTAGATGAGCCAACAAACGACTTAGACTTAAAAAGTATTAACTGGCTACAAGACTTTCTAATGGATTTTGAAAATACTGTAATTGTAGTATCACATGACAGATATTTTTTAAATAAAGTTTGTACGCATATAGCAGATGTAGACTTTGGAAAAATTAAAGTATATCCAGGAAACTATGACTTTTGGTATGAATCAAGCCAACTTGCATTAAAACAAGCAAGAGAACAGAATAAGAAAAAAGAAGAAAAAATTAAAGAATTACAAGACTTTATTGCAAGATTTAGTGCAAATGCTTCTAAATCAAAACAAGCAACATCAAGGAAAAAGACATTAGAAAAAATTGAATTAGAAGAAATAAAACCATCTAATCGAAAATATCCATACATTGATTTTAAACCAGATCGTGAGCCTGGAAAAGAAATTTTGGAAGTAAAAAATGTATCAAAAACGATAGAAGGAGTAAAAGTTTTAGACAAAGTATCATTTGCAATCAAACAAGGAAATAAAATTGCATTTTTAGCAGATAACGAAATTGCAAAAACAGTATTATTCCAAATTATTTCAGGGGAATTAGAGCCAGATGAAGGTGAACTAATATGGGGAACAACCATAACGAAAAATTATTTTCCAAAAGATAATAATTATTTATTTAACACAGATGAGAACTTAACAGAATGGCTTAGAAAATATTCAAAAGATCCAGATGAAACTTATGTAAGAGGATTTTTAGGAAGAATGTTATTTTCAGGAGATGAAGCATTAAAAAAAGTAAATGTTCTTTCAGGTGGAGAAAAAGTAAGATGTGTATTATCTAAAATGATGTTATCAGGTGCTAATTTTTTAATTTTTGACGAACCAACAAATCATTTAGATATGGAAAGTATAACAGCATTAAATGAGGGAATGAAAAAATTTAATGGAAATATATTATTTACATCACATGATCATGAACTAACACAAACAGTAGCGAACCGAATAATAGATATTAAAAATGACGGAACAGTAATCGATAGAGAAATAACCTATAATGAATATTTAGGGGTGGAATAAGATTATGAGTAGAGTTGATAAAATAAATTATTATTTAAATATTGCAGAAAGTGTAGCAGAAAGAGGAACATGTTTAAGAAATAATTATGGAAGTATTATAGTAAAAAATGATGAAATAATATCAACTGGGTATACGGGAGCACCTAGAGGAAGGAAAAATTGTTTAGACTTAGGATATTGCATGAAAAAAGACATGCCAAGTGGAAAAGGATATGACAAATGTAGATCTGTTCATAGTGAACAAAATGCAATGCTTAGTGCAGCAAGAAAAGATATGATTGGAGCAACATTATATTTAGTAGGAATTAATAAAAGAGATAATGAATATGTAAAAGATAATTGGCCTTGCACATTTTGCAAAAGAATGATAATAAATGCTGGAATCAAAGATGTAATTATGAGAGACACTAAAACAGAATATCGCATTGAGCAGGTAAAAAATTGGATTGAAAATGATGATTCTTTAGAATATTAATAGTATTTTTACTTACAAAAAATACTCGAAAGGAAGAAAAATGGATAAAATTATTAAAATAATTGCGGAAGAATTAAACATTAAAGAGAAACAAGTAGAAGCAACAATAAAATTAATTGATGAAGGAAATACAATACCTTTTATTGCTAGATATAGAAAAGAAGTAACAGGAGGACTTTCAGATGAGACATTAAGAGACTTAGGAGAAAGATTAAATTACTTAAGAAATCTAGAACAAAGAAAAGAAGAAGTAATTCATTCTATTGATGAACAAGGAAAACTAACAGATGAAATATTGCAAGCTATTGCTATTGCAAAAACTTTAGCCGAAGTAGAAGATATTTATAGACCATATAAACAAAAAAAGAAAACAAGAGCAACCGTAGCGAAGGCAAAAGGATTAGAACCATTGGCAAAGATAATTATAGAACAAAAAGAAACAAAACCAATTGTAGAAATTGCAAAAGAATATATTAATATAGATAAACTATCAGAAGAAGATAAAAAGAATAAAGATAAAGTAGTAAGTAATGAAGAAGAAGCAATTCAAGGTGCTTTGGATATTATTGCAGAAGATATTTCAGACAATAGTAAATATAGAAAAGAAATTAAAAGGCAGTGTTATAGAGAAGCATTAATACAGACAAAAGCGGCTAAAGACGAAGAAAAATCAAATTATGAAATGTATTATGATTATAGTGAAGCTATAAAATATATACCAAGCCATAGAATTTTAGCTATCAATAGAGGAGAAAAAGAGGAATTTTTAAAAGTTAAAATAGAAAAGCCTGAAGAAAAAATATTAGCTTATATAGAAAAAGATACAATAAAAGGTGAAACACAATTCACACAAATGTTAAAAGACACTATTTTGGATAGTTTTAAAAGATTAATAGAACCTTCTATTGAAAGAGAAATAAGAGCAGATCTAACGGAAAAAGCAGAAGAAAAAGCAATTAAAGTATTTGGAAAAAATTCAAAACAATTACTTCTTGGTGCACCGATTAAAGGAAAAACAGTTATGGGATTTGACCCAGCATACCGTACAGGATGCAAAATAGCAGTTATAGATGAAACAGGAAAAGTTTTAGATTATACAACAGTTTATCCAACAGAACCACAAAATGATATAGTAGGTGCTAAAAGAGAACTTTTAAAATTAATTGAAAAAGATGAAGTTGATATGATAGCAATTGGAAATGGAACAGCTTCTCGTGAATCTGAAATGTTTGTAGCAGATATGATAAAAGATACTACAAGGGATGTCCATTATGTAATTGTAAGTGAAGCGGGAGCTTCTGTGTATTCTGCATCAAAACTTGCAACAGAAGAATATCCAGATATAAATGTATCTATAAGAGGTGCAATATCAATTGCAAGAAGATTACAAGATCCACTTGCAGAACTTGTGAAAATTGATCCAAAAGCAATTGGAGTAGGACAATATCAACATGATGTAAATCAAAAAAAATTAGCAGAAAGTTTAACTGGAGTTGTAGAAGATAGTGTTAATAAAGTAGGAGTAGATGTAAATACGGCTACACCATCACTTCTTTCTTATGTTTCAGGAATAAATAATACAATAGCTAAAAATATTGTAAAATATAGAGATGAAAATGGTAAATTAAAAAATAGAAAACAACTTCTAAAAGTACCAAAATTAGGGAAAGCAGCATTTGAACAATGTGCAGGATTCTTAAGAATATTTGATGGAGATAATCCATTAGAAGTAACAGCAGTGCATCCAGAAAGCTATGAAGCAACAGAAAAACTTTTAAAAGAACTAGGATTTGATAAAAACGATTTAAAGAATAAAGAAAAATTAGAAGAACTAAAAACTAAATTAAAATCTGTAAATGTAGAAACAATGGCAAAACAGTTAGAAATAGGAGAAATGACATTAACAGATATAATTACAGAACTATCAAAACCAGGAAGAGATCCTCGTGAAGATATGCCAAAGCCAATACTTCGTAGTGATGTCTTAAAATTAGAAGATTTAAAAGAAGGAATGGTATTAACAGGTACAGTTAGAAATGTAATAGATTTTGGAGCATTTGTAGATATTGGTGTAAAGCATGATGGGTTAGTACATATCTCAGAAATGAGCGACAAATATATAAAAAATCCTTCTGAGGTAGTATCCGTAGGAGATATTGTAAAAGTAAAAGTAATCAAAATTGATAAAGAAAGGCAAAAAGTAGGACTTTCAATGAAAGTTTAATAAATCATAAAAGGGGACGGAATTTTTTGACAACACCGTCCCCTTTGACAATTTTTTATTTGTATTTATTTTGAATTTCCTGAATTTCATCTAAATGATTATGCAAAATATCCAAAAACAAATCTACCAATTCTGGATCAAATTGAGTACCTTTACATCTTTCAAATTCTTCAATAACATTCTCTAAAGACATAGAGTCACGATAAGTTCTTCTTGAAGTCATAGCATCGAAACTGTCTGCGATGGCAGTAATCCTTGCTAAATAAGGAATATCATTACCTTTTAATTGACTAGGATAGCCATGACCATCAAACCTCTCGTGATGATGTTTTACAATAGGAATAACATTTTTAAAAATAGTTGCTGTTGACAAAATATGAGCTCCAATAGAAGGGTGATTTTTAATTTCTGAATATTCATCATCAGTTAATTTTGAATCCTTTAATAAAATGCTATCTGGAACACCTATTTTTCCAATGTCATGGAATAAACCACCAATTTTTAAAGTCTTCAAATCATCATTAGATAATCCAAGATGTTTACCAATTAAAACAGAATACTCGGAAACTCTATCAGAATGACCTCTAGTATATGCATCTTTTGCTTCAACAGTATATCTTAAAGTTTCAATACTTTCTAAATAAGCATTTTCTAATTCTCTATTAATTGCTTTAATTTCATTCATTTGAGAAATAGACTTTATTCCAGACTCAATTAAAAGTAACAACTGATCAAATTTATCACTTTTTTCACAATAACCTTGAATATCAAGTCTCCTAATAGTCTCTAAAGGTGGAGCCAAATCTTTATGACCAGTTAATAATAAAATATATAATTCCTTATTAAATTCTCTTATTTTCTCAACGACTTGATCACCATGAATAGGAGTCATAATAAAATCCAAAATCATTAAGTCAAAATGATCATTTTTAACCTTTTCGATTGCTTCTAATGGATTTGTAACTCCAATAAATTCATATCCAGATCTTTTTAAGAAAATAGATAATGAATCAATGATTCCCTCTTCGTCATCTACAGCTATAATTCTATAATTTTTATTTTCAACATTTTCTGAATTTTGTAATCCTTTTCTCATATTATAACCTCATTACTAATAAATTAACTATTTTCCACATTATATTAATAAAAAGTGGAAAAATCAAGAGTTTCTATAAAAAATGAAGTGGCAATATTATTTTAAAAGTAGTACCTTTATCTGTTTCTGAATCTACAGTAATATTTCCTTTAAAATGAGCTCGAATAGTTGAGTATGACATGTATAATCCAAGACCAGTTCCATTTTTTCCTTTTGTTGTAATCATTTCTTTAAATAACTTGTCTTTTACCTTATTTGGTAAACCAGGTCCATAATCTCTAACTGAAATAATTAAATTATTTCCCTCTTTTTCAACAATTAAATCTATTGTTTCATCCGTTTTTCCATTATAAGCCTGAATAGAGTTAGATATCATGTTATTAATAACTTGTATTAAACTATTAATGTCACCATGGATAACAGTATTTTCATCAGTTTTTAAAGATATATTTAAATAGATAATAGCATTTTTTAATTCATGCTTCATTAAAATATCAACTCTTTTTAAAACTTCTCCGATTGTAAAAGAAATTTCTTCTTGATTTGACATAGTAACAGCCTGACCTTTTACGGCAGTAATAACATCAGACATATATTCAGTATGTGTTTTGATTTTAGCAATCCAATCTGACATATCATGTGCAATATCATGATGATCTTTACTATTTACTTCTGGATCATCAATAGAAGAATCATATTCTTTTATTAAATCAGATAAACCTTCAGCAGCACCAGAAATAGACATAATAGGAGTTTTTAGGTTATGGGCAATACCACCAATTAACTGACCAAGAGAAGCTAAACGCTCTCTTTCCATTAAAGTCTGTTGATTATCATGAATTTGTGAAATATTTTTCTTAGTTAAATCTTGAATTTTATTAAAAGCAACAGTTAGTTCACCTAATTCATCGTTAGAAACTATTGGTATTTTATTAAATTCACTATTATTTTTTGTGTTTATATCATTAAGACCATTAACTATAATCTTAACTTGATTTGAAAGAGAAGATGAATAGTACCAAACTAAGAAAGATATTATACCAAATAAAACAACAAAAGTAGTTATAATATAAACTAATGCATCTTCACCAGCTATAGGGAAACGAACGCCCACAATATAATCTTCACCATTAACAGAAATATGTTTAATATATCCTTGAGTATTTACTGCATAATGCTCATAAACCCTGCCATCATATTTATCTGATAATTCAAATATATATTTTCTAAAAAAGTCAGTTAAAGGTATTCCATCAGAAGTAGATATATTTTTATTAGAATCAATTACAAAATAAGTATGAGTGCCATCTATATAATCTAAATGACTTAAAGTATCCATTAACTCATTGCTATCATGATATATATTGTTATCAAAATTATACTTTAATTCATTTTTATAATAATAATAAAAATCGTCTCCTCTTACATTAACTAATCGAGAATAAGCAACAATAACTGTAAAAAATAGACCTGCAATTAATAATGGTAATAACAATAAAATCATATCATTTGATAGTTTAGTAGATTTTTTTCCTGACAAACGATTTTCTTTAAAAGTTGAAATAAGGATAGGCTTAAATAAGTTCTTAGAAAATACATATGAGATAGTAGCATTAAAAGTTAAAATGGAAACCCATAAAATAGCTACTGTTATGCCAGAAGACTCCAATTCATGTTTTACAATTGGCATACCAAGTCCAATTGTAATGGCAATAAAAGGTATAATAATTTGTAATAAATAAAACTTAGTAGGAGCAGTTAATAATGTTTTTCTTATTTCCTCAACAGAATATTTGGAATTACTAGGTCCATTTTTTTCAAAGTTTGCAATTTTTTTAAATAAGAAAAATCGTTGATAAAGCACAAACAAAGAGACAACTATAATATATAGCAATATAAATTGAGATGTATAAGAAAGACCTCCATATTCAATTTGAAATTGAGTATCAACTGTTCCAGGTGGATAGTTTAAAATCCTATGCATGAATGGATATAATACCCAAGCACAGACAGATAAAGTTATAACATAAGATAAAATAACTTTTTGGTATGCATATAAATGTAATCCTTTTTTGTTTTTCTTTTGAGTTTCCATTATTTAAATCCTCCCTTATATAAAGTGAATATTTGAACAGTATTCTATAATTTTCTGTAAATATTTCAAATCTATTTTATGATAATGAAAATTAATATTATCTAAATATTTTAAAGTAATATTACATTGATTTTTTATATTTAGATAAGAAATATTTGTATGTAAATTATAGTCATTTATTATCAAAGAATTTGAATCTAAATCTGTTTTTATAAGTTTTTTATAAAAATCCGAATCTTTCAATATCTTGATTTGGTAATTTAAAAGATTTAATTTATCAATTAAAGTTTGCATAGTAAATTTCTTAGGATTCATCATGTGAAAAATTTTATTCTGATTTCCATAATGATAAATTATACTAGTGATAGCCATTGCTATATCATCAACAGGTGATAAATCAAATTCTTGCAAAGTACTACTTTCATAAAAATATTTATTTTTTAATATAAATTGTAATTTATTATAAAATGCATTACTGTCAATATTATATTGAAAAAATCCATCTCTGTATCTACCAGTTAAATTACCTACACGAAAAATATTAGCTTTTAACAAACCTTGTTTCATATTTTGAAGTAAATAATCTTCTGCTAATAATTTACTTTTTATGTAGTAATTTTCTTGATAATTTTGCCCAATAAAGAAATTTTCTTCTGTAAAATTAACACATTCAGAAGTATTGGTTAAAGGCATAAAGTCACATGATATACTAGTAGTAGATATATGATTTAAGCAAATATCATATTTCATGCAGAAATCAGCAATATTTTTAGAACCATCTAAATTTGTTTTTTTAAATTCATCATATTTTCCAATGTGCTTTACTAAAGCGGCCGAATGAATTACACAATCAATAGTATGGCCTAATTTGTCTAAAACATCCTCGGCTAAATCTAAATTCTTATATTTAATATCACCTATAACTATTTCAATTTTATCAAATATAAAATCATCTGTATACTTATCTTGAAAATAAAATTTAAATATACTCGAAATTCTATTTTTTGCATTTTCAATGTTAGAAGCTCGTACTAAACAAAATATTTTAGCATTAGTGTTAAATAAAGCTTCAAGAATATGAACACCTAAAAATCCAGTACATCCAGTTAATAAGATATTTTTAGAATGTCGTTTTCTTATTTTTATATTATCTAAATTATGCTTTAAAAATGAATAATTATCATTAATAAAAGATGAGTCACCTGATGCAGAAATCTGTTCTAAAGCAAAACATAAATCTTTTACAGTAGAATAATCATAAAAATATCGTGTTGGGACAGATATTCCTAAATTAGATAATTGAGATTGTATTTTAATAATAGATAAAGAATCCATTCCAAGATTATTAAAATCCTCATCAATACTAATTCTTTTTATATATAAACATTTTTCTAAAGCATGGCAGATATTCTTTTGTAAATCATTTTCTGGTTTTACATATTTTTTATTTTTATAAAAATTGAAAGGAGAAGGCAAGCTTTTCTTATCAATTTTTCCATTTATCGTCAGAGGCAAATCAGAAATTGGAATAAAATGAGAAGGAATCATATAATTAGGTAACTTATTTGCCAAAAATATTTTTAGTTCATAGCTTTGTATAGTAAAATCAGAAATATAATATGCACACAAAATATCTCTATCATTGTAATTATAATTAATTATTGTACAGCCCTTAATAAATGGGTGAGTATTTAAAGTACGCTCAATTTCATTAAGTTCAATTCTATAACCTCTAATCTTTACTTGAGAATCATTTCTTCCATAAAAGACTAATTCTCCTTGATTGGTCCAACTAACTATATCTCCAGATTTATACATTGTTAATTTTGGATGGTAAATATCTTTAATAAAATTTTTTGCAGTCAAATCAGGATTGTTATAATATCCATTTGATACACCATCACCAGAGATATAAAGTTCTCCTTTTATGCCAGGAGGACAAAGTTTTAAATTTTTATCCAAAACATAAAATCTAACATTAGACAAAGGCTTACCAATAGTAATAAATTTAGTATTTTTATCTAATCGTTTGCAACAACAACCAATTGTAGTTTCAGTTGGACCATACATATTATAAAGACGAGCAGAAGTAATTTGTTGTAAATTTTTCACAAAAGATAAACTAAATGATTCACCGCCAATTCCAATATCAGTAAGAGAAGAAAAATTATGTTTATCATTTGCAGAAGAGATTAAAGATTGAATTTTACTAGGAGTACCATATAAAATATTTACATTATAATTTGTAATCAAATCATTTAATTTTGAAAAATCATTTTGCTCTTCACCGTGTAGATAATATTAAAGTCAATCCATTTAAAAGTGTAACCCATAATTCATAACCAAAAACATCGAATGAAATTGAAGCCATAGAAAGAACTACTTTATCACAAGAATAATCAATTATCTGAGAAATTCCTAATAAATAGTTATAAAAATTTCTATGTGTTATAGTAACTGCTTTTGGCATTCCTGTAGAACCTGATGTATAAAGTAAATACATAGGATTTTTTGACAATATTCTTGGCTTTTGATAACTAGCCCTAGTTTTAAAATTAGAATTTAAATCCCAAGTAATTTTATTTTTTATATCCAAATTGAGATTAGAAATAACATATTCTGAATTTGAACTTTCAATCATATATTTTTGTCTATCTTCTGGGTGTAAAGGATCTATTAAAACATATGTACATCCACATTTAATAATAGATAATATTGCAACAATCAAATCAACTGAGCGCTCAAGAATTACAGAAATATTGTGACCACTTTTTATATGATATTTTTTTTGTAAATAAGCAGCTAATTGAGTAGATAATTCATCTAATTCCTGAAAAGAAAATTTGGTATTATTGCAAATAAGAGCAACTTTATTAGGATGTAAAGATATTTGCTTTTTCCACAAGTCTAATATGGTATTCTTAGAATTATAATAAACTTCAGTTTGATTGAATTTATATAGAATCGTATCTTTTTCTTCTTGTGTTGCAAGTTCAATATCTTTAATTAAAATATTTGGATTTTGAATAACTTGTGCACAAATATACAATAATCGATTATGAATATCTTTAATTTGAGAAGGCTCATAAATTTTACTTTGATAGTCGTACATAAATGAAAAACAGTTAGTATTATCCAAGTCATATATATGTAATAACAATGGAATAGCGGAATAACCACTAAAAAACCATTCACAATCGTAATTAACATTATTTTCATCATGATTAGTTCGGGCGTTTTGATAAGAAACAGCTGTATCATAAATATTTTCTTTTAATTGAAATTTATTTTTAACTTGTGCAATCAAATCTTGAAAAGGATATTTTTGATGCCTCAAATAAGAAAATTGTGATTTAGATAAAGAAACAACTGCATCATTAAAAGATAAAGAATCTTCAATATCTAACTTATATAATATATTATTTACAAAAAGACCAAATGTATTTTTATCATTTTTACCAACTCTATTTAAAATAGGAGTGGACATAACAATATGATTAGACTTTTTTACTTTACTTTCGTAAATTGCCATAACAAACAATATAAAAGTAAAAGGAGATATTTTTAACTGTTTGCAAAAAGATACTATTTTTGAAGTCATTTTTTTTGAAAGCTTAAATTCACTTCGATTAGCTTCGTAATCAAAAGAAGAAATAGAATTATGAGATTTTAAATCCTCAAAAATGTTTTGTTCAAATACATTATTCCAAAAAATTTCATCTTGTTTAAATTTAGGACTATTTAAATAATTTAAATCATCGTTAATGAAATTTGAATATGGAAATTGATTACTATAATCAAATGATAAAGGCTGTTTTTTAATAAGTTTGGAATAAATTGAAATAACAGAACTAACAAGTATTCCCATTGACCAAGCATCAGAAATTATATGATGAACACAGATAAAGAAACCACCTGTTAAATCTTCTTCATTTTCAAATGTTGAAAAATAGTAAAGAGGAGAATCATATAGAGGAAAACATTTTCTAGAAATAAAATTATATATTTCTTCTTTATTTTTAGAATTTAGTTTGAAATGTTTTATATAAAAATTTTCATACTCTTGTTCATATTGTCTTACGCAGTCTTGATCTAGATGCATTTGATATCTAATATTATTAGTATTTTGTACAAAAAGATGAATAGCTTTTTTTAATAATGAAAAATCAACCTTATCACGAATTGTAACTATACCAGAAATAGTATTCATACTAGTATTTGGATAAAATTGTTCCATGTTTATTATTGCCTTTTGCGGACAAGTTAAATTAAAAAGCTTGTGTTTCATTAAAATCACCTTTTTCTTACAAATTGTCATAAAATCTATAATTTAAAATATTTTTAAGTTTAACTTGTAACAATTATATAAATATATTAATAAAAAATCAAGGAATATGTTGAAAAAAAAAGAATCTTAAGATAAAATAAGTTAAAATAAAAGCATATTAAATTTTTATGCAAACTTATTCCGAGAGGAAGGATGTTAAATGTTAAAAAATGAGCTAGTACAAGATTTTAGACAATTAATGAATATTGCAGAAAGAGGAAATCCAGATCATATTGTATATAAATTCAAAAAAAATGTAGAGATTAAATATAAAGATTTTAAAGAAGATATTAAAGCAATGTCTACGGCTTTACTAAATTTAAAATTAGAAAACCAAAAAATCATTTTAATAGGTAGTAATAGATATGAATGGTGTGTAAGTTATTTAGCAATCACAACAGGTAATATGTGTGTTGTACCATTAGATAGGGCTTTACCAGACGCTGAATTAGAAAGATTAATAAAAAGAAGTGATGCAACTGCAATAATTTTTGAAAATAAACATAAAGAATTTATGGAAAAGATATTAAATGAAAAAAATAGTACAATAAAAACCGCAATTAACATGGATTCAAAAGAATTCAATGAACTATTGAAAGTAGGAAAAGAATTAATAGAAATGGGAAATAAGCAATATGATGAGATGACTATTAATAATAAAAAAATGTCAATAATGTTATTTACATCAGGAACAACAAGTGAACCCAAAGCAGTTATGCTATCACAGTATAATATATGTTCAAATATTACGGCAATAGGCAGATATGTAAAATTATATCCGCAAGACACCCTATTATCATTTTTACCAATACATCATACATTTGAATGTACTATTACCTTTTTATTTGGACTTTATTGGGGTTCAACAGTTGCGTTTTGTGATGGATTAAAATATATACAAAAAAATTTACAAGAATATAAAGTATCTGTATTTGTTGCAGTACCACTTGTTTTAGAAACGATGTATAAAAAAATTCAAAAAGGAATAGAAGATAAAGGGAAAACAAAATTAATAAATGTAATATCAAAAATATCTAACATATTATTGAAATGCAAAATAGATTTAAGAAGAAGCTTATTTAAAGAAGTATTAAATAACTTTGGCGGAAATTTAAGAGTAGTACTATATGGTGCAGCACCTATGGATAAAGAAACAATCATTGGATATAATAACTTAGGAATAGACTTAATACAAGGTTATGGATTAACAGAAACATCTCCTGTTATTTCAGCAGAAACAGATAAAAAGAAGAGACCTGGTTCAGTAGGACTTGTTCTAGATAACTTGGAAGTTAAAATAGGAAATCCAAATGAAGAAGGAATTGGGGAGATTATGGTAAAAGGTCCTAGTGTCATGATAGGATATTATCATAATGAAAAAGAAACCAATAAAGTATTAAAAGATGGATGGTTTAATACAGGAGACTATGGCTACTTAGATAAAGATAAATTTTTATATATAACAGGTAGAAAAAAAGATATAATTGTATTGAAAAATGGAAAGAATGTCTATCCTCAAGAAATAGAATTCATAATTAATAAAATTCCATATGTAACAGAAAGTATTGTATATCAAAGAGAAGAGAGCAAAACAGACACAATGCTATGTGCAAAAATTGTATATGACAATGATTTAATAAAACAATATTTAGGAGAAAAATCAGTAGAAGAATATGAAAACATTATTTGGAATGAAATAAAAAATATAAATAAAAACTTACCAATATATAAGCATATAAAGAAAATAATTATTACTGATGTTCCATTAATAAAAACGACAACACAAAAAGTAAAAAGATATGAAGAATTAAAAAACGAAAATGAAAAACCAAAAGCATCTCAAAAATAAAAAGTACAAAAAAGTAGTGTAAAAAAAATAAATTTTGGAAACACTATTTTAGAGGTGTATATATTGGGAAAAAGAAGAAAAAGAATGAGCAATAGAAAAAAAGTAATTTTGACTTTTATTCTATTAATTAGTTTATGGATTTTTGGATTTTATTTATACACAGTTTATCAGAAAATAGAAATATATCCATCAAATTATGAAGTAACTAAAACCTTATCCACACAGAACTCACATACTGTGGAAGAAACAGAAGAAAACAGCAAAAACATAGCAGATGTAATTGAAGAAACAACAAGAAAGGTAGTGGGGATTTCTAAGCTAAAAAATGCAGGAAATAGTATCTTATTAAAAAGTACAGAAACGGAATTAGGTTTAGGAACAGGTATAATCATAACAGAAAATGGCTATATTTTGAGTAATGAACATGTTACTGGTAGCAAATATAGTAAGTGTTATATTACTTTAGAAAGTGGGATAAATTACGATGGAACAGTGGTATGGAGTGATCCGAATTTAGATATCTCAATTACTAAAATAGAAGCAAAAAATTTAGAATATGTAAAACTTGCAGACTCAAATAAAACTAGAGTAGGAGAAACGGTCTATGCAATCGGAAATCCAATTGGTTTTGAATTTAGAAGAACCGTAACATCAGGTATTATTAGTGCAAAAAATAGAACAATAAAAATAGATGAAGAAGAAACATCTTCTTATATGACAGATTTAATTCAAACAGATGCAACAATTAATCCAGGAAATAGTGGAGGACCTTTAATTTATCCAAATGGTGAGGTAATAGGAATTAATACAGTTAAAATTTCATCAGCAGAAGGAATTGGATTTGCTGTTCCAATTAATATTGTAAAGCCAGTGATTGAAAGTTTTAAAAATACAGATACATTTGAAGAAGCAACTATTGGTATTTATGCTTATGATAAAGAAGTTATGCCATATTTAAATAAAACGACTGATCTTAACTTTAAAGAGGGGATTTATGTTGCACAAATTACCAAAAACGGACCAGCAGATAATACCGAGTTAAGAGAAGGCGATATTATAACAAGTATTGATGGAATAAAATTAAACACAATGAATGACTTAAGACAATATATATATACTCAAAAGCCAAACAAAGAAGTTACTTTAAATATTAATAGAGGAAAAATTAATAGAAATATCAAAATTACTTTAGGTAAAAAATAAAGGAGAAACACCCAGTCAAATTCATGACTGGGTGTTAATCTTAGAGTGCCTTGCTAGAATTATATATTATAACACAAATTTACATAAAATTCAAATTTTAACTTTAGAAGATTGGTAAAATATCAGTTACAATGACAATTCTAGTCAATAAAATCAATTTTCCTATCATAATCCTTAGTTTCTTTATTAGACATATAAACTTCACTACGATTTTTCTTTAAGAATTCAACAATTTGATAAACATCAATCCAAATTTCATTTGGACTATCAACTTGAGATTCATCAAAAATAAGCTGAATACCAAAATGTAAATGAGGAACATTAATATTATTAACATTTTCTTTTATACTATAACCTGTCATACCAAGATATCCAATTACATCTCCAGCTTTTACTGACATTCCTTCTTTAATACCATTATTATAAGGATGATTTTTTCTTAAATGTGCATAGTAATAGTATCTTTTTGAATCAAAACTTCGAATTCCAATTCTCCATCCACCATATTGATTCCAACCTAAATGCTCAATAACTCCGGATTCAACAGCAATAACAGGTGTTCCAATACTTCCCATCAAATCGTTTCCTAGATGAGTTCTTTTAAATCCATAAGAACGAGAATTTCCAAAATCATCATAATGGCTAAAATTATAATTTTTAGCAATAGGAAGAAATGATTTTAAACCATATCTTTTTTCATAAGTTTTAGAATTGTTATTATTTGCGACTTCAATATAATAATTGCCAATCATTCCTCCTAAAACAGCAGAATAACTTTCAAAATAATAGTTGTAATATTTCATAGAAGAAGTCAAATCTTCTATAGTATTTCCTTTTTTTAATTTTAATACTAAATTATCTAAGTCACTTGATTTAAAATTCTTAAAATTCCCGCCATTTTTACAAGCAAGATAAGCTAAAAGCTCAATCCAATTATATTGAATTTCTTCTTGATTTCTATGAGAAGTAATATCTAAATTTGCTGTTTTATTTAATACATCAGCTGTTACATTAAAATCTACCCATTTAATAAATTTTTTTGTTTCAACATTTTTATTATTATCATAGTTTTTTGCCTGCTGGTCATAACTTTTTTCTGTTTCAACATTAATAGGAGATTCTTCTTGAATAATAGTATTGTTAGAAGAATCAAGATGGGAAGAATTATAAATTAGAAATAATACTATAAAACTAACAATAATACAAAACATTATAAATAGCAAAATTAAAATAATATTTTTTTTTGGAAAATGAAAAGAATGAATCAACATAGAAATCCCCTTATAGAATATATTAAAAAAAACAAAAAATAGAATATATAAAATAAAAAAATATTAAGAAGGCATAAAATCGAGTTTAACTATATTTTATAAAGAATTATTGATGATAAAAGAAAGTATTGATATCTTATTTTAAATATGATAAGATACAACTAAATATTAAGTTATTAAAATATTTATATTTTTTAAGCTTAAATTGTTTATTAACAAATGAAAAAATATATTAGTGGAGGGTTTTAGATGGAAGAAAAAAATAATCCAATAAAAATTAAATTAACTACTATAATAGTTTTAATATTAATAGTAGCAATAATTATTTTTGGAACAGTTTTCATAGTATTAAACAAAAATAATGATAGTAAAAATAATAAGCAGGACGATGGAGAGACATCACAAATAGAAGATCAAAAAGTGGATACAAAGGAAAGTCTTTCAAATGTTGAATTTTCTTTTAAATTTTTGAAAATGGAAAATAATAAAGAAAATACAGTTTATAGTCCATTATCTATAAAATATGCTTTACAAATGCTAAAGCATGGTGCGAATGGAAATACAAGAACTCAAATTGAGAATGTAATCAAAAATACAGACTTAGTAAAATATAAAAATATAAATAACATATTATCACTAGCAAATGCATTGTATATTAAAGATAAATATTCTCAATATGTAAAAGATGAATATAAAAACATATTACTTGACAAATATAACGCTGAAATAAAATATGATGATTTTAAAAGCGCTTATAATATTAATAATTGGATTGAAAATAAAACCTTTGGCCAAATAAAAAATATGTTGACAGATGAGATAGTAGCTAATCAAAATAGTGAAATGTTTTTAATAAATGCATTAGCTATTGATATGGAATGGAAAGACAAATTCGAAAGTAAGGATACACATGGAAATACATTTTATTTGGAAAATGGCGAAGAAATGACTGCAACAATGATGAAAAAAGAAACTAAGAGTGATAACATTTCATATTATAAAGATAGTAATTCTATTGCAATTTCAATGGATTTAGAACAATATGAAGATAATCAAATGCAATTTATTGCAATTATGCCAAATAATGATTTGTCACAGTATGTAGAAAATTTTGAAGCGGATACTTTAAAAAATATAACAAATAATCTAACATTAGCTTCTAAAACGAAAAATGGTTTAAATATTTCTATACCAAGATTTTCATTTGATTATAATTTAAATTTAGGAGATGATTTAAATACACTAGGGATAACAGATGCATTTAATGCTGATTCAGCTGATTTTTCAAATATGTCAAGCCAAAAACTCTGGGTAGGAAGAGCTTTGCATAAAGCTAATATTGATTTTACAGAAGAAGGAGTTAAAGCAGCTGCTACAACGGTTATCCATATGACAGACAAATCAATGTTAGCTAATGAAAATAAGCCTATTGAAGTAAAAATAGATAAACCATTTATGTATTTAATAAAAGATAAAGAAACAAATGAAATATGGTTTGTTGGAACAGTTTATGAACCAAATTCTTGGAAAGATGATAAATCAAACTATGTATATCAATAAAAAGGCAAGTTAAATCTTGCCTTTTATAATAATAAAATCATTTAAACAAATGGTGTGCCTGGAGGGATTCGAACCCCCGATCTGCAAGTTCGTAGCCTGCCATTCTATCCAGCTAAACTACAGGCACATACATTTATTATTATAAACTGTAAATGATAATTTTTCAAGAGAAAATATGAAAATATTAAAATTTCCTAAAAAATATCTTGCAAAAGTAGAAAAAATGTGCTATTATATATAAGCGGTTATAAATAAAGATATATCGGGGTGTAGCGCAGTTGGTAGCGCGCGTGGTTTGGGACCATGAGGTCGCAGGTTCGATCCCTGTCACCCCGACCAAGAAAAAGAATAAATGAATTATATCATCTATTCTTTTTTTTATATTTGTCAAATATAATTTTATTAATTTTTATTAACACCTATTTTATTAAAAAGTATCTCTATATTTTCAAGAGGTATTGTTTCTTTTATCTGTAATTGCTCCCATGAAGGTTCTTTAATTCTTAAATATTGTCTTAATTTATTAGTTGTTTGTGGCATTATTGGTTCAAGTAAATTAGATAAATTAGCAATTATATTAGCACATGTGTAAATAGTATTATTAAATTCATCTATGTTTTCTTTCTTTTGTATCCATGGTTTTCTTTCATCATAATACTTATTTCCTATTTCGATTAATTCAATTATTTTATTACATGCTTTTTTAAATTCTAGACTTTCAATATATTCTGAAACTTTTTCATAAGTTTCATTAATATTATCTATAATTTGTGTATTCATAGTTCCTATTGGAATTTCAGTCAATCCTTTAAATTTTAAAGTTCTATTTACAAAATTTCCAAATTTATTAACTATGTCAGAATTGTGCACATCGATATAATTTTCTATAGTAAAATCTGTGTCCTTATTTTCTGGCCCATGAGATATCATATAATATCTTAAAGAATCCACATCATAGTCTTTAATCATTTGGAGAATTGTTATTCCATTTCCTTTACTTTTTGATATTTTTTCAGAGTTAATATTTAGATATTGTGTTGCTACCATTACATCTGGTAAATGATAATTGTCTTCCATAGCCATTAGTAGAGCTGGTAGAATTATTGTATGGAATGTTATATTATCTTTTCCATGGCACATATACATCTTAATATTACTATCATTTTTCCAATAATCTTCCCAATTTAATCCTTTTTCTTCACAAATCCTTTGTGTTGCTGTAACATATCCTAATACAGCATCTATCCACACATACATTTTTTTATCTTCAAAACCATCAATAGGAATATCAATACCCCAAGATAAATCTCTTGTAACAGCCCTATCTTTTAAGCCTTCTTTTAAATATTTTTCAGTTTCGTTTATAGACGAAATTCTCCAGTTATTTTTATTTTCTTTAACATATTGCTCTATTTGCTTTTGAAGTTTTGACAAAGCTATATACAAATGAGTATTTTCTTTTTGTGAAGTTTTATTTCCACATTCTCTACAAGTTGCACCAATAAAATCTTCTTCTTTAGGAATATAACCACAGTCACATTGATCACCTTTTGTTACTAAACCACAATTTGGGCAAACTAATTCTAATTCTCTATCAGATTTAAACTTACCACAATTTTCACAATATGGTTGAAAACTTTTTTTAGAATAAATGTAGTTATTTTCATACATCTTTAAAAACATTTCCTCAACATGTTTTTTATGATAATCATCACAAGTTTTGGTATATAAATCATAAGAAAAATTCATTTTATCGAAAACATCTTTAAATTCACTGTGATATTTCTCTGCTATATCTTTTGGATCTACTTTTTCATTTTTTGCTCTTTCTGTAATAGGTGTACCATGGCAGTCTGTTCCAGACACATATAGAACATTATCTCCTAATAATTCATGATATCTTTTTAGAAAGTCTCCAGATATTAAAGCAGCCAAATGACCTAAATGTAAAGAACTATTTGCATAAGGCCATGCACCACCAATTAATACATTTCTTTTTTTATTTTCTTTTAAATAACTAAAATCCTTATCCAATTAAAAATCCTCCTAATATAAATGACTATATAATACCATATTGATGGCATTTTGTCAATGTAACACATTTTAAATAATTATGTTTTTACATTCATTTCAGTATGTATAGTAAAAACCTTCTTAGGCTTTGTGATTTTTATTACTTCCGTAATAAGTTTTTCACTTGCATGACCTGATGTATGTATATCCTTTTCAATGGTGGTTATTCCTAAACAATTCACTTTCCTAAGAAAGGTATTCATTTCTTCTTTATTTTTATAATTTCCCCACATTGAATAAATTAAACAAGAATTTGTTAAAATATTTTCTTTAAATTTAAAAGTTTCTAAATCTTGCAACATGGTTGTCCTAATATTCATTACAAATGGCTTGTATAACATACAAGCTTTATTCTTTTCACTAAAACAATTTAAATACTTATCTTTAAATTCTTTAGGTTTTTTATTAAAATATTTCGGTTTATATACCATAACATTACCAAATGTAGTTGGATTTGGTATATTTGTTTTATCCTCTTTTTCTATTAAGTGTGTCAGATGAGCCATATAAATATCTTGAATAAATATATGTTTAGATTTATTACAGGCTTTTAGAATAGTGGTTATTCTATCTATATTTGATGCTGACATAAGTACAAATACTTGATTATATTTATTACATATTTCTGTGAATTCATTAACTAAAGATTCTTCCTTTTTTAAAATATGAGAACTATTTTTTATATTTGTTCCTTCCGTAATCAAATAATCTATTTTTCCAATTTTTTTCAAAGTAGGAATTAGTGTATAACCTAAATATCCATTATCTCTATAATCACCAGTATAAAGAGCAGTTTCACCCGTATTTCTATCTCTTATAAGAAACATAGATGAATTATAAGCAGAATGATCTACTCTATATGGAATTACAGTTAGATTTCCACAATCAATCTCTTTTTTAAATGTAAATGTTGTAGAGTTTATTCTAGGCTTACTAGAAAAATCACACATAATATCATATAATTTTTGAGTAGTGTTTTCTACATATATTGGTATTTGGCTTAATATATTATTTACAGCACCAATGTGATCTATATGGTAATGTGATATAAAAACTGCTTGGTATTTAGGCTTCCCCATGGTTAAGCCATTTATATCTATTTGCTTTGTATCATCTAAATTATTTCCATAATCAAATATTATCTTTGTATCATTACTGCTTATTTCGGTTATACAACCACCTATTTTGTTTCCACCATAGATTTTAATTTCCATTTTTAATAAAGTCCTTTCTCAGTTTTTATGATATTTCAAACAATGGTATATCTTTATTATATATCCTTATTGTTAGAGTACAATTACTTGAATTTCTTTTATGAATATTGTTAAAAATTTCAAATGTGTATGATATCATATATTTTTTGTAATGTTCTGTATTGGTTTCATCTATAAATTCTAGAAATAAATTCGATTTTCTAAAATTTATATTTGGAATATTATTTAATTTATCTATAATATACTTTTCAAATTGTTCATTTACTTTGCTAGAATTTTCACCGGTTAACATACTTTTTATATTTTCTTTAAAAGTCAAATTTAATTTTAATATACTACTATAATATTTTTCTCCTTGATGTATAACTAAATAAGGAATCTTTTCATTAAAAATTTCTGCTTGATTTAAGCAATCTACAAATTTTTTCATTATTGCTCTTGTAGAAAAAACAATTTCTGGATGTTTTTTATAATCTCTTTTCATTTCTAATTTAATCCTTTCATCATATCAATTTTATACAATAATTTTATAGTTATTTTTACATATTCAGATAATAAATTTGTTATATCCAATATATACCCTTTATTACTACATTCTGATTTTAAACTTACTAAATTTTCTATTGGAACATTATAAACTCTATCTTTGTTTACATCATATAAAATTATTTCTTTCATATCTTCATTAGCAAAAACTAATGGTATTTCATCCTTTTGTGCCTCTTTAGCTGATTTTATTCCATTTTGCATTAGGTCAAAAAATAAATTTATTTTTTCTTTTATTTTATTCAATTCCTTTTCTAATTTTTTGATTTCTTTAATATTATCCATTCACTACCTCCATGTTAAATCCAATCTTATTTTTTTGTTTTTCAACATATTTGGGTATTGCATCAAATAATATTATTTTACTTTGTCCATTTTGATATGAGTGATTTTTTATTATTTCAATGGCAAAATTTTTAATATATCTGCAATTCCCAAAATCAAAATTCTTTTTAGCTTGTTCTATATTCCTTACTGCAAGTTCATTTGCTTTATCACTTAACTCAAGATTATATAATTTTAGTTCATTATCTAACATTATTTTTAACTGCTCAGTACTATAATCTTTAAATTCAATTTTTATAGCAATTCTTGATTTTATACCAGGGTTCATATTTAACATATTTTCTATTTCACTTTTATAACCAGCAAATATGACAATGTTTTCGGTATTTTCCATGTACTTTAACAATTCTGTTAATGCCTCATTCATAAAAGGATTTCCATTTTTATATCCTTGACTTAATATTTGATAAGCTTCATCGATAAATAAAATTCCACCTTTTGCTTTATTTAGAATATTTCTTGTAGCTTTTTTTGTATGTCCAACATATTCTCCCATTAAATCATTAGGTAAAATTTCTATTAACTCATTCTTTTCAATAATGCCATTTTTATAAAATTCATTACAAATTGCTTTAGCAATTGTTGTCTTACCAGTACCAGGATTTCCCAAAAAACACATATTTAAGTTTTCTTTTGGTAATTTTGAATTCTCTTTTCTAGCATTTTTATTAAAAATAGCAAATTTTATTATTTTATCTATTTCTAATTTTATATAATCAATTCCTATTAGATCTGATAGTACATTTTCTATTGAAGACTGTTTATCAAGATTTTCAATGACATCGTCAATTTTTTCTATTACTGGAATATCTTCTATTTTAAGTTTTCTTCTATTTGAAGTCATAAATGATTTAATTGATTGAGTAAACATATACTGCAAACATGTTTCTTCTTTTTCATAAACATTTGATTCTAGATTATTTTTCACAATAAATTCTAACTCTTTTTTATCAATATCAGTAGAAATCTTATTGTATTCGTATCTATTAAGTAACATATTTGAAATACTTTCAGCGGTATTACTATTTGAGAATATAAAATCAATTTTTTTATAAAGAGGGTGTATATATAATATATCTTCAATATCTATTTTACACTCTAGCAATATAAAAGCATATTCCATATCTATGATTTTTTCAATTGCCTGTAAGTACTTATCAACAGAACTTGTTTCTAAAGCCATTTTATCTAAAGTAAATTTATATGCTTCACCAGAAGAAACACTAGTTACTATTTTACAAGGAGTAAGTCCATAACTTCTAAAAGTATCTTTTAATTCACCACCAAATAATTTATACTCTTTTAACATCTTTGATATTAAATTTTCAATGTTCTGAAGATCTATATTATCAATGTCTTTTATAAGTATCATTACGGGAAGCTTAAGATTTTGCTTATTTTTGTACCTATATAACATTTGGTTTATATTATTAAATATTTTTTTGTTTTCTTCACTTAAATAAAGTTTTTCTATTTCATTTTTAATTTCATTATAAATCTTACTTGCCATAAAATTTTCCTCCTAAAAACATTATAGCATATAAAATTTTAAAATGTTATCAGACAGAGCAAAAGTGAAAAAATCACTGAGACTGTAAGATTACAGAGAACAAAAAAAGGCATTTATTATGCCTTCTTTATATTATTTTATTTTCTTCCAACAGTTTAATAAATTTTTCTTTATCTATATCCTTAAATGGTAATGATTGCTCAAGTAAATGAGTTTTACTTAAATTATATGGATTATCAATAGAATTTTTATCAAAGAAAAATTTTATAGATACTTCAATACCTTCTGATTTTTTTGCTTTTTCAACTTGGTAGATTTGCTCATCTATAACCTTACTTTCTTTTGGTAAATTCCCACTATCTATTTCCTTGTCTATTTTTTCTTTATCAGTAAGCTTAATTAATTTTTCTGCAACTTGTTCTGCATGATTTTTATCAGATATTGCAACAATTGTCCAAAAATTAAATTTTTTTGGATTTATTTTAATAGAAGATATAGACGCATATTCTTCTAATACATTTATACGATAGTTTATTCTAGATTCTAAATTTTTTATAAATGTATCAAATTTAAGTTTTTCAATATCAATTAAGTGTTTATTTATACCATTAGTCCCATCAATAACATTTTCATCAACCTTAAGCTCTATTAAATATATTTCTGTATTGAAACTATCTTTTGAATTCTCATCTATTTTTGCAAAAACACAATCAATTCTTCCTTTATCGTCATTAGTTTCATTTTTCTCACTAGTATAATATTCTTCTTCAAAACGATAAATATTTTTAAAATCTTCTAATTTATCATTTAATAAGTTTGATATCATAAAATAATGTTGATATTTCTTTTCATTTTCTTCACCTGTTGAAAGTTCATAATTTTTTATTGCTTCTGTTACAAGGTCTTCAAATTTTTCTATTTCAATTTCATTATTAGCTTTATTTATTGAACCGTTCGCGTTTGTATGTGAATTCTGGTATTTTAAATAAGTGTAGATATTGCATATTTTTACCAAAAAGAAAATTTTTTATAAAAATATATTCAATATTTGTGATGTCTTCTATGTATTTATCAATATCATTCATATTTTCTTTTGGTGAATTTATTTCTATTTTATATGTTATATCATGCTTTTTTAAATTTTTCATTCTGTCTTTAAATTCATCTGTACCTTCTTGAAATTGCTTTTGTATTTCTATTTTGCTTTTTTTATATTTGCTATATCCATTAATAAAATAATTTTTAATGTTTCCTATATTATTTAATTTAATATAATTATCATATTTTCCATTAATTTCTTCCTTAATTGTATTTAAAATTTTTTCTAATTCATTATTTACATTTTGCCCTAACTTTTCATATTGTGCATAAGAAACAGCTATTTTTACAGAAGTTATACTATTTACAAAATATGTACTCATATCTTGTCTAAGCTTTATAACACTTTCTAAAATATTATCTATTTTCTTAATATTTGACCTATTAAAATTATAAATATTTTCTGGCATTACTATATTATAATTTTTTTCATCTGTATGTTGTATTTCAAAAGCTTTAATTCCATTATAATATATTATATCATTTTTATTTTCACGAATTTTCATACAAAACTTATTGTTTGAACTTGCATATCTTTTTCTTAAATCTTTTAAATTTATATTTTTATTTTCAGATTTCATATTTTATTTCCTTTCACATTATAAATATTATAATTGTCTTTTCTTTAATGCTTCAAATAATTCTACATCATCAAACTGACTATTATAATGCTTTAAGAATAAATCATAATTTCTTGATACATAATTTATTCCTTCTTCTAAATTTTTCATTTGTTCGTCTGTTATATTTGGAGTTTTTGCTATTATTTTTGGAGAAGAAGAGATAGTTACTAGTATTATATATCTATTCCCATATTCGAATCTACCAATTATTATATTAGGTTGTCCATTTTTTTTAGGTTTATAAGCACCACCCCATTTACTCCAAATATGTACATGTAAGTTAAGTAATTCATCAGGTATATCTGATGTCCAGTCCCAAAATGTATTTAGCAATTCTTCATTATTAAAATCTAAGATTTCTATTTTTTGTTGCATTTAATTTTTCCTTTCTAAATTAAAAAATCTATAATATAACTATTTGTATTTTACCATAAACTATTGACTTGTACAATAACTCGTAGATACTTGTAATAAAAAAAAATGCCTATTTAGTAAGCATTTCTTTTATTTTATAAGCAATTTTTTCTGCAAGAATAGGTGGAACAGAATTTCCAATTTGAATTTGAATATCTGTTTTTGAACCTAAAAATTGATAGTTATCAGAATAACTTTGTATTCTGGCAGCTTCTCGAGCTGTTAATCCTCTATTTAAATATGGGTGAATACATCTTGATGAAGAAATACATGAAAAATTTCGAGTAATTGTCATTCCAGGTTCATTTGCATTTAATCTTGCATATGTATTCCCATATCCAGAAGTTGGCATATATTTTTTTGGAATCTTATCCTGTACATCCCAAGCACTTTTTCCCATAGGTATATATCTCATCATATTTATTGCTTTATCATTATAGATAGATGGTTTATGATTTGTTAATTTAGTACAATTATTTCTTATTAATCTCTGATATTCATTATTTGGTTCAGTAATATAAGTGTCAAAATCTTGATTATCACTTTGTGGCAAATCACCTATTGCATCCCACAAAGTTAAAGCTTTTTTTAATTCTGAATCATCCTCTAAGGAATGAGTTTTTTTAGGATATCCAATATCTACATCTAATCGTGTTCCAATAAAAATAGCTCTTTCCCTAACTTGCGGAACTCCATATTCAGCAGCATTCAAAAGTTTACATTTAACATTATATCCTATTTCTCGAAAAGAATCTAATATATTATTTAATACATTACCTTTTTCCATATTTAAAATTCCAGAAACATTCTCCATTACGAAACATTTAGGTCTAATATCATTAACAATTCTAACATATTCTTTAAACAATTTATTTCTAGGATCATCAATAAACCTTTTCCCTAATGTAGAAAAACCTTGACAAGGAGGTCCACCTATAATTACATCAACATCTTCTTTTTTGTAATTTGTATTTTCTAATAATTCATCACTGGATAAATCCGTTATATCTTTTAAAATATAATGAACATTTTTATGGTTAGCCATATATGTTTTTTTTGCAGGTTCCCAAATATCATTAGCACTAATTATATTGAAACCAGCTTTTTCAAAACCTGTTCCTAATCCTCCGTGCACCAGCAAATAATTCAATACAATTAAATTTTTGTTTTCTCATATTTACCTCCAGAATGATATAATTATATCATAAAAAATTAAAATAAAAAACTTCCTTTTATGGAAGCTTTTTATTATTTATTTTAAGATTGTTTGGTGTTTTTAGCAATTTCTGTAGTATTTCTACAAATTACTAATAAAATTAAAAAGAATTCATAGACAATTCTCACAATAATATTTCCTAACAATAAAAAAGTTAAAAATTCAAAGAAATTGCTTCCAATTATAGGAAAAGACATTAAAGTAATGTAGATAGCAAATACTAAATAAGTAATTTTTAATAGTGATTCTAAAAACATTTTTTTAAAAGATAAAAAATCATACAACCATCCGAAAAAACCTGTAAATTTTATTTCATTTTTTCTATTTAAAAATAAAAAATATACTAGGAATCCTCCTATAATAGCTAAAATGAAAGATACTACTATCCATATAGAGTTGCCAACAGCACTATTAAGTGTTGAAGTAGTATAACTTCTAGTATTAAACATGTTCATACCTCCTTTTCTGTTTTTTTATATATTATCATAAATAAAGCAAAGAGGTCAACATTTTATGAAAACTCGAGGTAAAATTTATGTGACGACTTTATGAAAAAAATAAAACTAGATTTGCTTTATTAGGAGAAATCTAGTTCAATAAACAAAAAATAAGTATATAAATATATGATTTATTAATGAAATTGTAGCAAAAAAAATGAAATAAGTCAATAAAAATATCAAAATATATAAATAATTAAGAGCCAAAAAGGAACATTAATCATTTAAATCATAAAAATCCAAATCACGAAAAGCAGGATCATAGATATTTTTACCACGATAATCAAAACGAGAACCGTGACAAGGACAATCCCAAGTCTTATCAATATCATTCCAACTTAATAAACAACCTAAATGAGTACAAATTGGTCTAACAGCGTAAATTCTACCATTTGAATTTTTATAAATGCCTATTTTTTCATTATTAATTTCTATAATACTACCAGAATTATTTTTTATTTCGTCAAAAGAAAGATTAGCATTTTTTAATTTATCAAACAATAAAGAATTTGCAGATTGTACAATCATATTTTTTACTTCATCTCTATTTTTAATTGGTTTTAAACGAGAAGAACGGAATAAATATTCATATTTATTTTTTCTATTACATATTTTATCAACAATAATATTAGCAGCAACATTAGAGGATGTCATTCCCCATTTTTTAAAGCCAGAACCAACAAAAACATTTGGCATAGTATTAGAATATTCACCAACATAAGGAATTTTATCTAAAGAAATACAATCCCTTGTATTCCATCTATATAAGATTTCGCAATCGGGATAATATTTTTTAGCTTCATTTTCTAATATACCATAAGTATCTTGATAACAAGAAGGATGCCCTGTTTTATGGTCTGCACCACCAATTAACAAAAGCTTTCTACTACCAAATTTTGCTGTACGATAAGAAAAGATTGGTTCTGAACTACTAATATACATACCATTAAATAAAGTTTTTTTAGGATCAATAGCTATTATATAAGAAGTAGATTGATACATTTTTGTAAAATAAAATCCTGGGAAATTAATAAAAGGATAATGAGTGGCAACAATTACATAGGTAGATTTAATTTTATGATTATTAGCATAAACCATATAAGTATTATCTAAAAGTTGTTCAACATTTGTTACAAGCGTATTTGAAAAAATTTCTCCAGTATGCGAAATGATGCTATTGCATAATCCATATAAATATTTTAAAGGATGAAATTGTGCTTGATTTTTGAAACAAATAGCACCTTCTATTTCAAAAGGTAAACCTGTTTTAGTAACAAACTCACAAGGAAATCCTAAAGACTGAACAGCATCTACTTCTTTTTTTATGGATGATATTTCTGATTTATTAGTTGTATAAACATAATTATTTTGATATTCAAAATCACATTTGATTCTTTCAGAGTCAATAATTTCTTTAATATTTTCAATTGCTAATTCATTTACTTTCAAGTAATCAGAAGCAAACTTTTTAGAATAGGATTTAATCAAATAATTATAAAATAAACCATGAGAACTTGTAATTTTAGCTGTAGTATGCCCGAGTTGCTTTTTCACCAACAGAATCCTTTTCTAAAATAGCAACTTTAAACCCTAGGTTACTTAAATAATAACCACATGTAAGTCCAAAAATACCTGCACCAATAATACATACATCTGTTTTAATATCCGTAGAAATACATGGAAATGATTTTACTTTTTCAATTGAATCAAGCCACAAAGAATCCATCACTATACACTCCTTAAAATAACATTAAAATTATTATAACCACTTTTTCAGAATAAATTATTAAAAAACTGGAAAAATAAAAAATGATATGATAAAATTATTTTGCAAATAAAAAGAGAAAGGAAGGATAAAAATGGGAGAAGAACTAAAAGAAAAGCTTTTCAACAAAAAAGAGAGTGGTTGGAATAACTTAGATGAAAATAAAAAACAAGAAATTTTTAAATTATCTAAAAATTATATGGATTTTATGAATCAATCAAAAACAGAAAGAGAATTTATAAAAGAAGCAAGAAAACTTGCAAATGCGAATGGATATAAAGATATTATAGAATTTGAAACATTAAAACCAGGAGATAAAATTTATTTTATAAATAGAGAAAAAAGTATGTATTTGGCAATTATAGGAGAACAACCAATAGAAAATGGAATGCATATAATTGGTTCACATATTGATTCACCTAGACTAGATTTAAAACCAAATCCTTTATATGAAGATACGGAATTAGCTTATTTTAAGACACATTATTATGGTGGTATTAAGAAATACCAATGGACAACAATTCCACTTAGTATTCATGGTGTAATTGTAAAAACAAATGGAGAAAAAATAGAGATTAATATTGGAGAAGATGAGAATGATCCAATTTTTACAATAACAGATTTATTACCACATTTAGCACAAGAACAAATGGAGAAAAAATTAAAAGATGGAATTGGTGGAGAAGCATTAAATTTATTGATTGGAAGTATTCCTTATGAAGATGAAAAAATATCAGAAAAAGTTAAATTAAACATTTTAAATATATTAAATGAAAAATATGGAATTACAGAAGCGGATTTTATGAGCTCAGAACTAGAATTAGTACCAGCTTTTAAAGCAAGAAGTTTAGGATTTGATGAAAGTATGGTAGCAGCTTATGGTCAAGACGATAAAGTATGTGCATATACTTCATTAGTAGCAATGATGGAATTAACTCAAGTTAAAAATACAGCAGTTTGTATTCTATCTGATAAAGAAGAAATAGGGAGCATGGGAAATACAGGAATGGAATCACACATGTTTGATTTCTTCATTTCAGAAATATTAAATAAATTACAAGTAAATAAACCAAATTTATTAGATAAAGTATTTTGCTTTTCTAAAATGTTATCATCCGATGTAGATGCAGCATTTGACCCAATTTATAGTTCTGTATCAGACAAAACAAATGCAGGATTTCTAGGTAAAGGAATTGCATTAGTAAAATATACAGGAGCGAGAGGAAAATCAGGAGCTTCTGATGCAAATGCAGAATATGTTGCATGGGTAAGAAATGTATTAGAAAAAAATAAAATAAAATTCCAACTAACAGAATTAGGAAAAGTTGATATTGGAGGAGGAGGCACAATTGCATATATTTTAGCTAACAAAGGTACAGATGTAATTGATTGTGGAGTTCCTGTATTATCAATGCATGCACCATATGAAGTAACAAGTAAATATGACATTTATTCAGCATATGAAACTTATAAAGCCTTTTGGAAGGAATAAAAAAAAAGCCAACATTTTATTTAAAGTTGGCTTTTATTTTTGACAATCTAAATCTTCTAGTGAATCAATAATAGAAATTAGAAAATCCTTTTTTTCATCAGACAAATTAATAATTTTTTCAGAAATTTTTGCATCTTTAACAACTTCTGGATTTGTTAATAAATCTATAAAAATCGTATTTGGTGGAATACCTAAAATATTCATATATCTTACTAAAGTTTCTGTTTTTACACCATTGTTTCCATTTTCAATTCTTGAAATATATTTTAATGATATTCCTAATTTTTCAGATAGTTCTTCTTGCGTTAATTTATGCTTTTTGCGAAATTCTCTTAAAACTCTACCAAATACTTTATCTATATTAGTTTTTTGTACTGAACTCATTTTGTACCTCCATAAAAAAGTATTAATATAAGTATAACAAGCAAGTTTTAAATATTGAACACATTAAAAATATGACAACAGTGAAAAACAATGACAGTAAAAATATTTAAAATACTCGGATTATCAAGATAAATATACTGTGATAAGTTTTTAAAAATATCTAACAATTAGTGTTACCAACAAAAAAGAAATATATTCTATCTACATAAAAAATAAAAAACAAAAAATTGTAAAAATATGGTAAATAAAGAAAAAATACTGAATTTTAAAAACAAATTATAGTTTGTATTAGTCAAAGTGATTATTAGACTATTAAAGAATTATCTCAACTAGAGTTAGAAAAAATAAATTTATAATCAAAAAAAAGAGAAAAAACAATATTCATAAATTTAGCATTTATTAATGAATAAGGTTTTCTCTTTCTGATTTCTTAAGGAAAAATTTCATAAAGTTGCATTATCTATAATCAGTATCTGGACAACCAGGATACCTATAATGGTTTAAATAATGAAAACTTTCAACTTGTTTTCTATATATTTGCTCAAATTGACTTTCACTGTATCCCATAGATAAATAATATCTTTTTTGAATATCATAACTTAAGCAATTTTCTAAAAGCTTATTTAAATTTCTTCTATGCATTTCTACTTTATCTAAAGATGCCTGATTTACTTTTAAATTAGGATGTACAATATGTATAAACTTAAGAATAGATACATAATCCATTCTAGCCTCTAAATTAGTCCAAAAATCGGGTGAATTAGTAAGCTTAGTAAATAAAGAAATTAGTTTTTTCCTTCCTTCGTTATTTTCACTCTTCCAAGACATTACTGAATCTTCATTTAATCCTAATACAGAACATACCTTTTTTAAAAATATTATTTCTTCATCATATACGGTTCTATTGTTTGATGTATATGCCATTGATTGAGGTGAATTTCCGCAAAGCTCCCAAAATATTTTAGATGCATATAATTCTGCTATGGCTTCTCCCATCGCCATACCTTTTACTCCTCTATTTATAGAAACTTCATCATTTTTTTGGTTTGAATATTCCATTTGTGCATAATAATCATTTTCGTTGTTCCAATTTGAATGCCAATTCCCTTCTGAATCTTTCCAACCATCAGATAAATGCTTACATTCATGAAAAAAAGTGACTATAGAATTTTTGCCTCTAACCATTCTAATTAAATTTTGCTCAATGTTTGTATTTGCATGAGCTCTACTACCATTTGGCAATCCACCAGAATACATTTGTACACTTGCATGTTGAAATCTTTCTGGAATAGTACCATTATGTCTGTTTGTATAATCAATAAATAATTGTTTTGCTTGTTCAATAGTATAATATTTTCCATTTATTTTTTCTATAAAATCTTTCAAATTAAAAATCTCCTTTTAGCAATTTAGTAAATATAAAATGTAGAACATAAAGTATACATAAATTATAACAAATATCAAACATTATGTCAATCATAATATTGCAAATATATGTTGTAATTTTGCTTTACAAATTGATTAATAAAAATAACACAAAAACAAGAAGCTATTTTCATAATTAAAAATAGCTTCTTATTTTTATAATTAATAGTGTCATAATCTGAAAAAAATTATTTATTAACATAGAATAAGTACACAGATCCGTTTGGAATGTCTGTTGCTTGAACATTTAAACATATACCAGTATTTTTTTCTATTGTTACTTTATCATAATCACCAATTAAACTAAATCCACCAGTTTCTTTAGTTGGAGCAAGTCCTTTTATAGATATTGTCATATAATCATCTGTTAATTCTAATATTTCAATTTTATGTTCTCCAAATTTTTTAAATGAGTATATATATCCTTCAGTAACAGTTAGTTCATCTTGAGATGTTCCGTTAAGATCATTTAGGAAAATAAAGTTAGCATTTGGATTAGTTATATTAATACTATTAGCAGTAAAAGTTTTAAAGCCAGTATCAGATTGTATTGTTTCTAATTGGATTGTAGTTGAATTTGTTGAAACTACATTTTCATTAATTTCGGTATTTTCATTTTCATTTTTAGGAACTAAAATAAAAATAGCTACTACAAGACCAATGACTATAAGTCCTATTATAACTAATAATAAATTTTTCTTCATATAAAAATTCCTCCTTTCTTAATTTTAATTATTAATAAAATCTAAAATATTATCTTTATTATAAATAATATTCTTGTTTTTTACAAGGTTGAGAATTATTAAAATGATAAAATAAATATGAAAAATGATAAGCCATATAAATGGAAGTAAAATAAAAGTGTTATACATTATTGTATAGCACTTTTTTGGCAAATATTAATATACTCTATCTGGATATGGTTCTTCTTTTACATTATAGCTGTTTACATCTACTTATAGGAATGATATATAAATTAAATTTGTGTTTTTCATCCGCTGTTGTCATTGGTGATGCAGAATATATTGTAACATCAACATTCGTGTTATTAATATTTAATGTATGCATCTCAGGATCTATTCCTGCTTGTACAACTAATAATTTACTATTACGAAAGAAATCATCATTAAATCGAGTAAAGTTATCTGACTCAATTTTACTTAATATATTATCCAGTTCGCTTCTTTTATTTACTATTTCATAACCATCAGAAAAATGTATTGTAACTTGCTGAATAAGTTACTAAATAATAAGATTGATTATCTAATTTTTTGTCTGAATTAGTAACTGTTATAAATAAAATAATAGTACCTATAATTATTACAGTCAATATAAAAATAATTATTATCTTTTTTTTCATTTAATTAATACTCCATTCTATTTTATACAAATTATAAGCATTTTTTGCTGTTTCATCTATTCTAAAATTAATGCTATAAATATCACCTTTTTCAAATAATATTTTAACATAACATAAAAATAAGTTATTATAAAATATAGTAGCAAATTGTAAAAATATGTGGTAAAATTTCTATATTAGATGAATGATATCACATTAATCATTGTTTTGTAAACAAAGAAATTGTAAAACAATATCAAATATTATTTGAAGAAAAAAGATTAAAGTATTCTTATCATATTCCTATTATGTTAGAAGTAAAAGATTAGTAATTAATGAGAATACATTTTATTAAGAAGTTAGGAGTGAATAGATAATCGATGGAACGAGACTATATCAAGATAGCAGAAGAAATTTCAATAACAGGATTTTTTTCAGAATATTTGCCACCATGTTTTAAAATTTCCAAAGAATTTTTTGAAAAAATACCAAATAAAAAGTGTGATTTAATTAAACCTGTATGCTTTACTATGAGTAGATTTAATGAAAATGAAGCAAGAAGAAATATTTTTATTCCTGAATTCTGTTCTTATGCTGTTTTAACTAATTTTATAAAAAAACACAACATTATTAAAGAATTAGTTGAATTTTGCGAAAGTGAGGACTCATCATTTTCGCCTATTTTAGATACAGATGGTACAATAATGAGACATGAACAAGTATATGATAAAACAAATGAAAAAAATTCAAAATATATTGAAAATATTGTAAAAAAAATTATTAGGTCAAAAGGTGCTAAGAAAATTTTAAAATTAGATATATCTAACTGCTTTTCGAGTTTTTATATTCATATGATTCCATCAATTCTCTTAGGTTATGAACAAACCGAAAATGAATATAACAAATATAAAAAAGATAAAAAAGATTTATCAATAAATCCAGTATATATAAAGTATCAAAAATTAGATGAAGTAGTGCGTAGACAAAATTTAAATCAAACTAATGGATTGCTAGTTGGTACACAATATTCAAAAATAATTTCTGAAGGCATCTTAACTCGAATTGACATTGAACTAAAAGAAGAAAATATAGTTTTTTCTAGATATGTCGATGATTATGAAGTATACTTATATGAAGATAATGAAAAAGAAATAATCAGTATTTTTGAAAAGATATTAAAAAAATATGGATTTTCATTAAATCATGAAAAAACTGAAATAATAAATTTTCCATATTATGTAGAAGAAAATCTAGAAAAATTATTTAATAGTTTATCAGATAAAAAATTAAATAATTCAGACTTAATGAATTTGTTCAACACATTTTTTTCTTTAGAAAAAAATGGAACAAAAGGTGCTATAAGATATCTACTTAAATCTATTGAAACGAACACAATTCATGTATTAAACTCTGAACTTTATAAATCATATCTTCTAACTATTATAAAAAATAATGAGAGAGCTATTGGAAAAGCATGTTTATTATTAATTGAAAATAAAGATACAATGACACTTAATTTAGAAGAGTTAAATTTAATTAATAATTTAATTAAAATTTATATTAAAAATAATTGTGAAATTGAAACAATTTGGCTAATTTATTTATTAATTGAAACAAATAATATCAAAAAATGTAAAAAAACAATTGATGTAATCGTTGAAAGTAATAATGAGTTAGCACAAATATTGCTAATACGAAAATCTATTGTTAATGATGTCCAAAAAGATATAATTGTAAAAAAGAGTAATTCATGGATTGCATTATATGAATTATATGCAATGGATATTATTGATGAAAGTACATTTATTGAAAAATTATCACTTAATAAAAATTTGGAAATATATAAAATACTTAAAGATAAAAATTTACATTTTATATATTAGTATAAATAAGATAATAAAAAGCATTATCAGTAACAACTGATAATGCTTTTACTATCCAGATTCGAATAGAGCTATCTTGGCGAACCTAAACATTCTAAATCCGAACCACATTATATAATCAAATTAAATTTTTGTAAAATCTTATAGCCATTCTTCTATTATAGCTTTTGGAATATTTAAATTTCCTTTACCAATACCTATTTGAATGTTAGGCTTTTTATTTCCATGATAATCGCTTCCACCACTAATATATAAATTATTCGTTTTTGCATAATTTAATAGCAATTTTATTTGTTCATCATTTGCTGATGGGTGGTAACACTCAATACCATCTAATTCAGTTTCTTTTCTTAAATCATCTATAAATTTAATAGTATAATCAAATTTATATTCAAACGGATGAGCTAGAAATGCTTTTCCACCTGCTTTATGTATTACATTAATAACATCTTTATATATTGGTTGCTGAGTATTATCACTACCAGTATAATATTCACTCTTTGGATTCATTAATCCTTTTCTTATAAAAGTATTCAATGATTCAGCAAATTCTCCAAGAATTTCATGATTTTCTTTGTGTTTCATTAGCTCTCTATAAATATATATAGTGATATAATCTGTTACAGGAATATTTTTTTCTATTTCATTTTCATTATAAACAAGACCTTTTTTATCACATATGTCTAATAATTTTCTTTTTGATTCTTCTTGTTGTTTTCTCAATATTTTATCTGAAAAGAACTTTTGTGACCAATCTTCTAAAATATTAGGTCTTTTTATATTATAACCTAAAATTTCAATTTTTTTATTTTGAAATGTTGCATTCATCTCAATACCTTTTATAATTTTACCACTAAAAATGTTATTATTTTTTAGTGCATTATCATTATATGGCATACATGTATTATGGTCTGTTATTGAAATATATTCTAATTTTTTTTCTTCACACATTTTTAGAACATCTTCAACAGTTTTATCTCCATCAGAATATAAAGTATGTATATGTAAATCTATCATATGTACCCCTTTCAATGATTATACAAAAAATCGCTATCCGGGTTTGAATAGCGATGATTTGGTGAACCGAAACTTTCTAAATACGAATCCTATTTATTAAAAAAATGGAATGATAAATTTTTATTAAAATTTAAAAAAAATAATAAAATTGGTTGACAAAAACCAAATATTATGTTAAACTAAGTATGGTTGGTTATTAAAAACCAAAAAAAGGAGGAAATAAATTGGATATGTTTTATGAAACTTTGGAAGATTATATATACCAAATATTATGTTGGTATGGAGATACTATATGCTGTGCAACGCTTGCTCTAACTTTAAAAAGAAATAATGTTGAAAAGATAAAAAATATTCAAGATATAAAGTTTAAAGTTAAAAATTTAAAATCAGAAAAAGATTTAGATATATATAATATAATTTTTAAACAATCTCTAGAAGAGTTATTAACTGAAGATGATGTCTCTATTGATATTTTAAATAAGTTTTTAAGCTGTTCAGAAAATGAATTGATAGAATATGCATTAAATGAAAATCTTCTTACTGATGATGCTCGAGATGATATGTTTGGATATCTTAATTTAAATGAATTGTGTATACAACTTTTAAATGTGGAAAATTATAAAAAGGTATTATGTATTGATGATATAAGTGGAATTATTCAAAGTAAATTGTTTAATAAATATAATATCAATATTGATACCTATGAAAATACAGATTGCGAGGAATTTGAGCATATAAAAGAACAAATTATGGATTATAAAAAAATAAGAAAATATATTATACCAAAAAATAGCAATATTTTAAATACTAATTTATTTACTGAAAATTTTGAATCCAAATATGATTTTGCAATTGCATCTTCATATTCGTTAAAAGAAAATTTAGAAAATTTTCAAGAAGATAATGCAAAAAAATCACTTAATGAAATTTTTAATCGTTTAAAAATTTCAAATATAGAAAAACGTATTTCTATTGATTATATAGTTGCATTAAAAATGTTAGATGCCTTAGATGATAATGGAAGAGGTATAATGATTTTTCACTCTACAGCATTATCTAATATATCTGAAAGAGAGATTAGAAAAGAGTTTATTGAAGGAAATTATATTGAAGGAATTATAAAAATTAGATGTACTAGTACAAGTTATTCATTAGTCATTTTTAATAAAAATAAAAAAGATAAAAATATCAAAATATATGATGCACAACAAGATTGCCAATATATAGATAAGAGTTATGAATTTAATATAGATAACATTTTAAAAAAATATAATGGTAATTCTACAATAGTAAGATTAGAAAAAATAATTGAAAACAATTATTCGTTAAATACGAATCTATATTTAGAAATTCCAAATTTTGATGAGGAAGTAAAATTAAAAGAAGTAATTGCTGATTTATTTAGAGGATATCAAATTACAAAACAGCAATTAGAAGACATGAAAGTGGGAAATATTAGCGAAGCAAATTATAAACTTTTAGAAATAGGATGTATTAATGATGAAGGTGAAATTTTTTCTGATTTAACTATGATAAATTCTAAAGGAAAAAAATTAGATAGATATTTGTTAAAAGATGGAGATATTGTACTTACAGCTAGAGGAGATAAAATAAAAGTTGCATATATAGAAATAAAAACAAATGAAAGGATTATAGCAAATGGTAGCATTAATGTTATAAGAGTTGACAAGGAAAGAATTAATCCTAAATATTTAAAAATATTCTTTGAAAGTGAAATAGGAAAAAGAACTTTAGAAAATATCAAAATTGGTTATACAACGCCATCATTAAATACTGGAGACTTAAAAAATATTACAATTCCATGTCCATCCAATTTGTATTCACAAAATGAATTGGCAAAGGAATATGACAAAATTAAAGATAAAATAAAAAATTGTAAACAAGATTTATATGAAATAACTAATAAAAGTTTTTAATAATATAGAAATTGTTAATATTAATCTTTTGTAAAGGAGTAGATATAAAAAATGAATTTAAAAGAAGCGGAAGTGTTTTTAAAAGAAGTAAATGAAATATACAAACAAATTCCTAAAAAGGAAAAGACATTTATGCAAATAGCGGGTTACCCACATTATGAAAATGTATGTAGTAATATTTTGGCATTTTATTTGAATCCAAACGAAGAACATAGACTAAACAATATAGTATTAACAACACTATTAGGTATAATAAAAGAAAAGGATGAAAAAGTTAATACTAAAATATCTTTCTCAAATATGTCAATTTTAAGAGAATTTCCAACAGAAAATGGAAATAGAATAGATATTGTTATTCAAAATGCAGAAATTGCAATTGGAATAGAAAATAAAATTATGGCACAAGTATATAATGATTTAGATGATTATTATAAAACTATTGATAAGCTAAATAAAAATTCAGTTAAAGTTTTATTGTCATTACATAATGAAACAGAAACAGCTACAAAAAATAAATTTATTAACATTACATATAATGAATTGTTTGAAAAATTAATGGAAAATTTATCTGACTATAATGATAAAACAAATAAATGGTATATTTATTTGTTAGATTTTATAAAAAATTTAAAAGGAATAGAGGTAGAAAAAAATATGGAATCAATTATAAATGAGTGGATAAAAAATCATCAAGATGATATAAATAATTTTTATGAATTATTAAATATAGCAAAAAGTAGTATAGATAATAAACTAAACGAATATGGTACACTTTTAGAAGAAAAATCAAATTATAAAGTAAGATATTGGCATGATAGTGATGTACAATCTGGTACATATATTTTATTAAATGGACTAGGATGTAATTTAGATGCAGTTTTGACAATGGAAGGATGGAAATTAGGCTTAAATATTTGGAAAAAAATGAATCAAATTAAAATAAAGCAAGCTTTAATAGAAAATGATTTTAAAATAATAGAAGAAGCAGATACTCATATTTACTTATTAAAACTAGAATATAGCTGTCAAATAGATGAAGTAGTTAATCAAGCTTTAAAAATATTAGATATAATATTAAATGTTTAAATATAAGTAATTTAGGGAGAACATTATGGAAAAGAAAAAAATCGATTCAATTAATAAAATAAAAGCTATATTAGGATTAATTATTTGGATTGCTATAATTGTTTTCTTTGCGTATGTGGGATATGTATATTGCAAAGACAATAATGGTAACGTAATGAAAGGAATTGTATTTGGTGCTTTATTGCCTTTTATAATACTGATATTAGATCATAAGGAAAGTTTTGGATTTATTGGATTTATTATTATTACATTTTTATATGTTATTATATGTTCATATATTCCATTATTTGTAGGAATTATTGCAATGCCATTTGTAATAGTATATTTTATTTTTATTGTATTAGATGAATGTAAAGATGATATAAAGAAATTTGATAAAAATATAACTGCTAAAAATGAAACACAATATAAAAACGCTTATACTTCAAATAATTGTGAAATTGAAAATAATAACTCTTTTATTCCAAAAGAAGAGTATTATTGTGAAAGATGCTTTAAAAAAATTTCAGAAGAAGAGTATGAAATGAATGATTGCATGTGTGAAGACTGCTATGAAGATGTAGTTGTTAATCATCAAGATGATATTTTTAAATAATAATAATGGAGATGTGTAAAAATGAATGATAAAATAATTAATTTAAAGAAACAATTAAATGAAATTAATTTAAAAATTAATGATAAGTTAAATCAAAAAATAGTAGGAATGGTAATTGAACATAAAAAATTTGGTAAAGGTATAATTATTAAACAAAAAGATAATACAATCATTACAAAATTTGATACAGAAGAAAAAAAGTTACAAATACCATTTGTATTTATAAACAATATAGTTGTTTGTGATAATAAAGAGATTGTGCAAAATATGAAAGAAATTGATGATTTGCTAAAAGAAAAAACAGAAATAGAACATTTAATTATATTAGAAGAGCAAAAAATCATATTTATACAAAGTAAAATTAATAAAGGTAATATAGAAAATCCTGATTTATTTGTTGTTACTTCTGGAAGTTCTTATGATGATAATGTGGCAATGAATATATACTATTGTAAGGCAGAAAGATGCAGAAAAATTTGTAGGTATTTAGGTTTATATAAAGATAAAGCAGTAGTAAAAATAGGAGAAATAAAAAAGGTAATTGAAGCCGTCAAAGTTGGAGAAAAATTGCAATATGATTTAATATATGGAGAAGATATTCTTGAAGAAGATATAAAGAAAATAGAAAAGTGCATATATAAATCATATGATTTATTTAATGTAGATATATCAAATCAAAGACATAAGTATTTCATTGTAGAAAATTTTTATGATACAGATTATAGAAAAACAAGTCCAGGAGGATTAATGGAGCATAAATATTTTGATCTATGCAAAGAATTGAAGATAAAGGAACTTCCTACAATAAAGGAAATTGCTAGTAATTTAAGAAATATAGAATGGGAATAATATATTTTTTATCAATAGTGTCCTTTGCATACAAAAAAATCGCTATCCGGGTTCGGATAGCGATATCTTGGTGAGCCAGGAGGGGTTCGAACCCCCGACCCCAGGCTTAGAAGGCCTGTGCTCTATCCAACTGAGCTACTGACCCATGTACTTAAAGACAATAAATATAATAACACAAATAATAATATCTGTCAAGCAAAAAATATTGACAAAATATTAACATTATAATAAGTTACAAATATAAAATAAAAAAAGGAGGGTAATAATATGTCCAGTACTAACACTTTAACACAAGAGCAAACAGCAAAAATAGCAACCTTAAATGAAGATATAAAAAATTTAACTGCAGAAGAAAAAAATTTGAAACAATGAATACAACAATAGATGTTGCAATTAAAAGATTAACAACAACTAAAATAAATATGACTAAAGCATCAGCAGAAGTAATAAAAGGATATAAAAGTAAGACTTCAGCTGAAAGATTAAAACAATTTGGTAATTATACAAAAAAGACAGAAAATAATACATTTATTATTGTTGAAAGTTCAAATAAATTAAAAAATCATGAATATGATGAATGGTATAAAAATTATATATCAGGAGATAGTGGTATTTGGGTTGGTAGTGGAGTAGAAGACCAATACTTAATAAATATAGATTCAAGCGGAAAAGAAATAATTAACAATTGTGGAAGTAGTTTTGGATATATAATAAAAAATAACAATCCAATCTTAGTAAAACTTTTAGAAATGAAAGATAAAGGTGAAGAAGATGAATAAAGTATTAGTAAAATTATATGTGCCTATGATGGAAGAACAATATGATATATGGATTCCTTTAAACAAAAAAATATATAGAGTTATTTATTTATTAGTCAAAATTGTCAATGAATTTAGTGGCGGATATTATAAACCCCAAAAGATGCCATCATTATTTAATAAACTAAATGCAAAAGAGTATGATATAAATCTAAGTGTAAAAGATGCAAATATTAGGAATGGAACAGAACTTATACTTATATAAATAAAAATACATCTCAACTATTAAAAGAAAAATTTAATATGCTGGGATGTATTTTTTATATACATTTTCATATTTAAATACACAAATATAAGTTTAAATTATCATACTTACAAAACCAAGCAATCCAAAAACAATAAAAATTATATTAGATAAAAATTCAATAAATTGTTCTTTTAAATGATTACCTAAAAATTTACCACAAAAAATAGCAATGCAATCGCTAGAAACCATACCAACAATGGATCCTAAAATGAGAGGAATTTTAGAATGTGGATATTGAATACCAAGGCTTAAAGAAGCTAAAAAAGTTTTATCTCCTAATTCTCCTACTATAATGCATAAGGCAACAATTATAATCGCATTCAATTTTGTATTAGAAAATTTTTTTAATACATTGGATTGATTAAAAGAGTTTCCTTTTTTTTTCTTAGGTAAAAAACCAAACAAACCAAAAAGTAAGAAAGAAATATAAGTAAATAATTTTAAATAAATTTGAAAATGCTCACTAAAAAAATAAGAAACTTTGCTTCCAAATAAAATAGCAAATCCATGACTAAAAAAAGTACCAATAGCTACACCTAATAAAATATTTTTAGCTTTATTTTTGGTTGAGAAAGACAACACTAAAAGTTGTGTTTTATCACCTAATTCAGAAAAAAATACAAGAGTAAATGTAATTAAAAAAGGATAAACCCATTCCATAAAATTATTCCTTTCTATTCTATGTTAATAAATATTCATGCTGAAACAAAGATATGATAAGTGTAATATAATTATTAAATTTCGAATATTAAAATAGCATATGGATACCTATTGTAAATTTTTTGTGAAGTACTTTACTTTGAGGGAAGAAAATGATAATATGTTAGGGATAAACCGATTAGAGGATAATAAAGGAGGAATTTTTTGTGATAGAGGTAAAAAATGTTACAAAAAAGTATGGAAAATTTGTAGCCGTAGATAATATTAGCTTTACCATTCAAGAAGGAGAAATCATAGGACTATTAGGACCAAATGGTGCAGGAAAAAGTACAACTATGAACATGATGACAGGTTTTATAGAACAAACAGAAGGCGAAATTATAATTAATGGTTATGACATAGTAAAAAAACCTAAAAAGGCGAAAAAAGAAATTGGATATATGCCAGAAGGAGTTCCACTTTATACAGATTTAACAGTAAAAGAATTTGTAACATATATGGCAGAGATAAAAAAAGTAGAACGAAAAACAAGAAAAGAACAAGTAGAAAAAATCATTGAAAAAACAGGTTTAAAAGATGTAGAAAAAAAATTGATTAAAAATTTATCTAGAGGATATAAACAAAGAGTAAGTATGGCTGGAGCCTTGGTAGGAGGTCCTAAAATATTAATTTTAGATGAACCAACAGTAGGATTAGATCCAAAACAAATTACAGAAATTAGAAGTTTAATAAAAGAACTAGGAAAAACACACACTGTAATTTTAAGTTCACATATTTTGTCAGAAGTTAGCCAAATTTGCAATAAAGTAATAATCATTAATAAAGGCAAAATTGTAGCAATTGATACCCCAGAAAACTTAGAAAACAAAGTAAACAATAGTAATACAATTTATTTAACAGTAGAAGATCCAGAAAATAAAACAGAAATAATTACAAGTCAAATTCAAGAAATAAAGAAAATTGAACTAATAAAAGAAAATGATGATGGAACGAAACAATATATGATAGAATCTAATGGAGATACTGATTTAAGAAAAACAATATTTTCACAATTTGCAAAAGAAAATGTTACAATTTTTGAAATGAAAAAGTTGGATACAACCTTAGAAGATGCATTTATGAAACTAATAGAAGGAGGAAAATAAAATGTGGGCAGTATTAAAAAAAGAATTAAAAAGTTATTTTTTATCTCCAATTGGATATGTAGTTATAGGAATATTTTTATTGTGTTTTAGCGTATTTTTCTATTTAACAACTATCACTTCTGGAAGTGTTGACTTAGGTGCTTTGTATTATTATACTGCATTATATGGATTAATTATTATTGTACCTATTTTAACAATGAGAATGTTTGCAGAAGAAAGAAAAAATGGAACAGAACAATTATTACTAACATCACCAATTAGTATAGTAAAAATAATCATTGGAAAATTAATAGCAGCTTTAAGTGTCATAATAATAACATTAATAATATCATTTGTATTTTATTTTATAGTAATGTTTTTTGGAGAACCTAATATAGGAAATGTATTAGTAGCAATGTTAGGATTTATCTTAATAAGTATGGCAACATTATCAATTGGAATGTTTGCATCAAGTTTAACAGAAAATCAAATTATAGCAGGAATTATTACAGTTGCTTTTCTTATTATCTCTTTATTTTTAACAGATATTAGTAGTATATTTTCAGGTATTGCCTTAATAAACTTTTACACTAGTTTTGCACAAGGAGTAATATCAATTGAAAATATAATTAATTTAGCATTATTTAGTATCGTATTTATAAGTTTAACAATAATTGTAATGCAAAGAAGAAAATTAGTAAAGTAAGGAGAGTGATAGCGTGAAAAAAAATGAAAAAAAAGATAAGAACCTAAAAACTTCTAAAGAAAAAAAAGAAAAGAAAACAACAAAAAAAGTTCAAAAATTAGGAGAAATTATAAAGAAAAGATGGTTAATTAATGGAAGTAAAACTTTTTTATTAATTTTAATTATCATAGCAATTTATACAGGAGTTAATATATTACTAGAAAATGTAGTATTACCTGAAATAGACTTTTCAAAAGATAAGATATATTCTCTATCTCAGGAAACAAAAGATAAACTTAAAAACCTAGAAAAAGATGTTAACATTACACTAATAAACTATAATGATTATAATACAAGTGTTGTAAACTTTGTAGAAAGATATGTAGAATTAAATAACCATATTAAACTAGAAAAAATTGAAGATTTAGCAAGTAGAACAGATTTAATGCAAACATATTCTTTAGAAGAAACAGATAAATTAATTGTAATAAAATGTGGAGAAAATGAAGAAACATTGACAGAAAGTGATTTATATACTTATGATTATTCTACTTATGAAGAAATAGACATAACAGAAGAAGCAATAACAAATTCAATTATGGATGTTATTGCAGAAGAAAAATCTAAAATCTATTTTCTAAATAATCATGCACAGTACAATTCAAAATATTTTTCAACAATAACAGAAGCAATGGAAAAAGAAGCAAACGAAGTAGAAGAAATAGATATATTAGCAAAAGGAAAAATTCCAGAAGATTGTGATTGCTTAGTAATAACAACTTTAAAAGAGGATTTAACAGAACAAGAAAGAGATAAAATCATTGAATACATTAAAAATGGTGGAAAGTTATTACTAATGTGTGGACCTAATATTTTAAATGTAAATCTAACAAATTTTGGAAAAGTATTAGAAGAATATGGAATTACAATAGAAAATGGTGTTATATTTGAAGGAAATGATGCTAATATGATAGCAGGATATCCAGATTTTATTATAGAAGAAACAGAAGACACCAGTTTAACAGAAAAATTAAATATGGAAATGAATTTATGCTTAATTGATGCAGGAAAAATTAATTTCCAAGAAGATAAATTAGAAGAATTAGGAGTTGAATACGAAAAATTAGCAGTAACTACGGAAGATGCTTTTATAAGAACAGATTTAAATCAAAAATCAGTTGCAAGAACATCAAAGGATAGCGAACCAGGAGAAACGACAGTTGCTGCAATAGTTACTAAAACAATAGAAGAAGGAAAAACATCACAATTAATAATATATTCAAATGAATTATTTGCTATGAATATGCCTGTACAAATTAACGGATATCAAATGTATACAGTAGATTTGTATAATAATAAAGATATAGTTTTAAATTCAATTGCATATTTAAATCAAAGAGAAGATACAATAACAATTAGAAAAACAGGAGAAAGTGTTCACTATACTGTAACAGAACAACAAAACACAATTATTCTTGCAATAATATTTGGATTACCATTTATAATAATTATAGCAGGTATAATAGTTTGGATAAAAAGAAGAAGAAAAAAATAATTCTCATTAAAGCATAATTTTTTAAAGATATTTGAGAAGTGCAAACCATTAAAAATACTTAACAACAATTGAATAATTTAGAAAAGACCTCATATAATAAAAGTGAGGTCTTTTAAAATTATATCAAAAGGGAGCTTTCAGCTTTGAACAATATTTTTAAGGTGATATTTGTTATTATAGGAACAATGATAGGAGCAGGATTCGCCTCTGGACAAGAGATATATCTGTTCTTTTTTTCTCATGGTATTAAAGGACTAATAGGAATGCTCATTTCAAGTATAATAATAGGAATAGTTATTTATAAAACATTTTATATTGTAGATAAATATAAAATTGATAATTATAAAGACTTTTTAGAAATATTAATAAATACTAACAAAAAATTTAATGGAATAATAAATATAATTATTAATATTTTTATACTTGTTACATTTTTTATTATGATAGCAGGATTTGGAGCATATTTTGAGCAGGAATTAGGAATAAATAGCTTAATAGGAAGCACAATTTTAGCAGTTATTACATTTTTGGTATTTATGACAAGTATAAAAGGAGTGGTAAAAGCAAATGAAATTTTAGTACCAATATTAATTAGTTTTTTAATCATAATAGGAATAATTACACTAAAAGATTTTCCAATAGATAAATTACAAAATTATATAATAGAAAGTAATTCAAAAAAATATTATTTAAATGCAATTTTATATAGTAGTTATAATAGTATTTTATTAATTCCAGTATTATTAACACTAAAAGACTATATTAAAGAGAAAAAACAAATAAGAAATATATCAATAATAAGTAGTTCAATTATTTTTTTATTGTCAATTATTATATTTTTATTACTAGCGAGAGTAGATGTAGATATTACAAAATTGCAAATGCCAGCAGTGTATGTTGTTTCTCACATGTCCAAGTTTCTGAAATATATATATGGATTTATTATTCTGGGTTCCATTTTTACTACAACAATTTCTTTAGGTGCTAGTTTTTTAAAAAATACAACAAAAAAGAAGAAAAGTTATACACAAATAGCAACTATTATGTGCATAACTTCTATTTTAATTTCTAAAATTGGTTTTTCTAATTTAGTTAATTTATTATATCCTATTTTTGGATATTTAGGCTTAGTGCAAATCTTAAAATTATTTTTTTTAAAATCAAAAAAACCTTCATGAAATACTTGAAAAAAACGCCAAAAACTGATATAAAATAAAAGAAAGGAAAATAAAGAATGAAGGATTATTGGAAAGAAGAAGAACCAATTTCAAAGAGGGTTAATAAAAAGAAAATTATGACAGCCATAATAATAGGACTAGCTATTATATTTATAACAGCAATTACAATTACTTATCAAACAAATAAAGCAGCAAGAAATTGGATTGATCGATTTATATTTAGAAAAGAAGTAATGCAAGATAAGGTAACGACAATAGAATTAAAAGAAGACCAAAACACTAGTATATATGCTTTTAATAAATATATAGGTGTATTAAATAAAAATCAATTTACTATATATGGTAATACAGGAAATGAAGAAAAAAAGTTAGAAATACAAATATCAAATCCTATTTTTAATTCGGAAAATAGATATCTAGCTATTGCTGAAAAAAAAGGAAAAAAATTATATCTAATCACAGATAAAGATATTTCGTGGGAAGCTGCAACAGAAGGAAATATAGCACAAATACATGTAAATAAAAATGGATATGTAGCAGTTGTTATAACAGATACAATCAATAAAACAGTCGTTGTAATGTATAACCCAGAAGGAAAAGAAATATTTAAGACATATTTATCTTCTACAAGAACAGCAGATGTAGCAATTTCAAATGATGACAAATATCTAGCAATTGCAGAAGTTGATACATCAGGAACAATTATACAATCAAATATAAAAATAATTTCAATTGAAAAAGCAAGCAACGACCCAACTAATTCAATTGAGCATACATATCAAGGAGAACCAGATAAACTAATTACAAACATAAAATATCAAGATAACAATAAATTAATTTGTATGTATACAGACAGCATTCATGTAATTGAAAAAAATGAAGATAGTATATTAGCAAACAATGAAAACAAAAAAATAATTTTTCAATCAATTGAATTAACAAATCATGCAATTAATATAGAAGAAAAATCTACGGGATTATTTACAGCAGATTCAATAGTTAATATAATAAATGTTGATAATAAAGGAATAAAAGAATATACAGTAGATGCAGTAGAAAAAGATATTTATACTTATGGAAATATGATTGCATTAAATTTAGGAACAGAAATTGAATTTATTAATACAAATGGTTGGTTAGTAAAGCGTTATATTGCGAACCAAGAAATTACGGATATTGTATTATCAGAAAGCATGGCAGGAATCATTTATAGAGATAGTATTGAAATTATAAATTTATAAAATAATTTAGGAAAGGAAGAACATTAGATGGGAATAATAGTGGATATATGTATAGTAGCAATTATTTTACTATCAACATTTTTGGCATATAGGAAAGGATTAGTAAAATTAGCAGTTGGTTTATTTTCTTTTATTATAGCTGTTGTATTAACATTTGTGTTATACCAACCAATTGCAAATATAGTAATTAATTGCACAGGAATTGATGAAATGATAGAAGATTCAATTTATGAAAAAGCAAATGACATTATCAAAGAAGATGAAGAAGAATCTTTAACAAATGAAATTATTGAACAAGCTAAAAACGAAATGTTACCAGAAACTGCAAGAACATTATCAGTTAATATTATAAAAGGTGTAGTTATTATCATTTTATTTGTGGGAATTAAAATAGGATTAAGATTTGTAACATTTATAGCTGACCTAGTTGCAAAATTACCAGTACTAAATCAAATTAATAAAGCAGGTGGAATTGTATATGGGATTTTAAGAGGTATATTAGTTATATATGTATTACTTCTTTTAACAAATGTTTCTGGACAAATTGATCCTGAAAATGCAGTAAATAAATCTATTAATCAATCAACTATTGGAAAAATAATGTATGAAAATAATATTCTTAATTTATTGTTTTAAATCAACTATTTAGGACAACTAAATATGAATAGCATAAATATAAAATCAAACATATTTATTGCTTTTTAAAGATGATTTTGTTATACTTATATCATAAAATTATAGGAGTGAAATATTTTGAAAAATAAAACAATAAACGATAAAAAAGTAGAAAAATTAAAAAAGAAGAGGAAAAAAAAGAAAACAGGGAAAAAAATATTGCTTATATTTTTATTAATCATCTTAATTGCAATAGGAATATTTTCTTACAGAGTATATAGAAATGGTGGTGGAATGACAGGAATTCTGGCTACAATAGTTGGACATGATGAAAATACAAGAAAAAATTTAGGTGAATTTAGGATACTTATATTAGGAATTAGTACGGATCAAGAAGGTGTAGATTTAACAGATACAATTATAGTTGCTTCTTATAATCCAAATACACAAAAAGCAACATTATTGTCTATACCAAGAGATACATATACAGGAACAAATCCTTCTAAAGCAACAGCCTATGAAAAGATAAATGCACTTTATAGTAGAAAACATAGAGCAGATGAAACTTTAAAAGCAGTAAATGATATAACAGGATTAAATAT
>CANQPZ010000004.1 GCA_947625895.1 uncultured Clostridia bacterium
CATCATTTAGTTTCATCATTTGTTCATCTGTAAATGTTCTTTTACTAATTACAAATATAACATTCAATTTATTTTCTTTAATATAATTTATTAAACTAATTAAATTTGATTTATTTTTTTCTGATAACTCGCCCTTGTTCTTATTCCATTCATATTCCTTTTGTGGCTGAGCTTTTACAACAACTTCATCTAAATTATATCCTTTATATAATATATTTTTTTCTATATAATTTGAACTTTTTAAATATTTCCAATTATTATGATACATGTAAAAACTTAAATAATAATTTATATAATTATCTTTTTTTTCATTTCTATAAGATAATAATGCATCAATTGTTTCTTTTCTGTTTTGAGAAAGTTTCATCTCATCAACTGTTAGTCTTATTGATTCATCATTAAAATAATATTCTAATATTTGTCTGATATCAATAACATATAATTTAGGATTTTGATATTTTTGTGCTTCTTTGATAAGATATTTTGTTGCTGGAAATGGTTGCCAACCCGAGCTCAGCATTCCCGTGGTAAAACCATATTTATCATAAGCCAATACTGTGTTAAAGTGTTGATATGCTTGACTACTTCCAATATATACAACATCTAAAGAATTTTTAGGTTCTTCATAAAAATAACTTATAGAGTTTTTTTCTAACCAAAGTACATTAAATACGTTGTATATCAAAAATATTAAAATTAGTATAAATATAATTGGTTTAAGTAATTTTTTCACAAATTTCCTCCCATTTCAGTAAATATTAAAATGGCTTTTATTTGAATTTTTTAGCTTTTATTAATACATTTTATTATATTCTAATAGCAATTCATCATAATTTCTTCCAGTTAAATTTTCAAAATCTTCTTTAAATCTTTTATATTCATCATCCCATGATGAATATAACGGATCGTTCGAATGATCCGGCAAATCATAATTTTCTTTCAAGTATTTTGAAAAATATAACGTATATTTCGTTGCTCCATACATATTTAAATGTTCAAAATCGCAAAAATCCTTATCCCAATCAACCTCAAATTCCTCAATATTTTTAAAATTCAAAACCTTTAGTCCATTTTCGTTTATTATTGATATAGCATCATTTAGTCTCATCATTTCTTCATCAGTAAATGTCCTTTTTGCTATTACAAAAACAGCATTAATATTATTTTCTTTTATATATGTAATTAAATTAGTTAAATCTGCTTTATTTTCATCTGGCAAATCTACTATATTTTCGTTCCACTCATACTGTGCTTGTGGCTCTGTATTAGCAGTTGTTTCAGTTAAATTATATCCTTTATATAAATGTTTATCTCCTTCAAAATTTACATTACTAACATTCTTCCATTTATTATGGTATATGAAAAAGCTATAATAATATTCTGAAAAATGTTCTTTTGATTCACCCCTATAATTTAACAACTCATCAATAGCATTTTTTCTATTCTTAGAAAATTTCATTGCATCTACAGTAGTTCTAATTTCCTCATCACTAATAGTATTATAATCATTCACTATTTGCTTTATATCAATAACATATAATTCAGGTTTCTGATATTTTTGTGATTCTTTAAGAAGGTATTTAATTGTTGGAAATGGTTGCCATCCTGATCCCATAATTCCAGTAGTAAATCCATATTTGTCATATGCTAATACTGTATTGAAATAATCATATGCTTGACTACTTCCAATATATACAACATCTAGAGAATTTTTTGGCTCTTCATAAAAATAGCTTAAAGAATTTTTTTCCAACCAAAGTACATTAAATACGTTGTATATTAAAAATATTAAAATTAGTATAAATATAATTGGTCTAAGTATTTTTTTCAAAAATTTCCTCCTATTGTAATATATACATTAATATAATTCAAATTGGAAAATAAGTATTATTTATAGCTTTTATTAATACATTTCATTATATTCTAATAGTAATTCATCAAAATTATTTCCTGTTTTATTTCCAAAACTTTCTTTAAATCTTTTATATTCATCATCCCATGATGAATATAACGGATCGTTCGAATGATCCGGCAAATCATAATTTTCCTTCAAATATTTTGAAAAATACAAAGTATATTTTGTTGCTCCATATACATTTAAGTGACCTGCATTATATAAATCTGTATTGAAGTCTACGTCAAAGTCATCCATATTATTAAAATTCAAAACTTTTAAACCATTTTCGTTTATTATTGAAATTGCTGTATTGAATCTTCCCATATATTCTTCATCAAATGCTTTTCTAGGAATTACAAATAGAACATTCAAATTATTTGATTTTATATAATCAATCAAATCTAATAAAATTTTTTCATCTTCCTCTGGCATATCTATATAATTATCAACCCATTCAAGTTTTTCTTGTGGTTCCGTTCGTGAAGTATCCCATGAGAAAACATATCCTTTATATAGATTTTCGTCACCAACAAATTTCTTCTCTGTAATATTTTTCCAGGTATTATGATACATAAAAAGACTAATATAATAATTAATATACTTATCTTTTTCTGTGTCTCTATATTTTAATAATGTATCGATAGCTTCTTTTCTATTTTTAGAAAAAGTCATTGAATCTGTAGTTTTTCTGATATCTCCTTCACTAAAGATATATAAATCATCATCACATATTCTACCTATATCTATTACAAACACTTTAGGTTTTTGATATTTTTGTGCTTCTATTAGCATATACTTTGTGACAGCAACATTTTGAGCATCTGCAGAAACCATTCCAGTAGTAAATCCATATTTATCATAAGCTAATACTGTGTTAAAATGTGCATATGCATTACTACTTCCTATATATACAACATCTAGAGAATTTTTTGGTTCATCATGAAAATATCCTATAGAATTTTTATCTAACCATAGTATTTTAAAAATATTAACAAGTAAAAAATAAAATATAATTAAGAAGATTATAATTTTGATTACTTTTTTCATCTTTCCACCCTTATTCAAGTTATATAAATAAAATAAATTTTAATTTTCTAATAATTCGTTGAAATCTCTTCCTGTTAAAAATTTATAATATTCTTTAAATCTTTCATATTCATCATTCCATGATGAATATGAAGGATCGTTCGAATGATCCGGCAAATCGTAATTTTCTTTCAAGTACTTTGCAAAATATAGAGTATATTTTGTTGAACCATATGTATTTAAATGATATCCATCGCAAAAATCATTTTCTAGATTAATATCAAGTTCTTCTACTTCATTAAAATTAATAACTTTCATTTGATTTTCTTCTATAATTGAAATAGCATCATTCAACATTTCATTTTCGGTTTCTATAAAAAATCTTCTAGGAACTACAAATAATACATTTATATTTTTCTCTTTTATATAATTAATTAGGTCTATTAAAACTTCCCTATTTTCTTTTCGCAAAGATGTACATTCTTTTTTCCATTCAAGTGGTTCTTGAATTTCAGTTTTTACTGTATCTTCAGATATAAAATAGCCTTTATATAGATTTATATTTTTCTTATAATTATCTTCGCTAATATTTTTCCAGTTATTATGATATAAGAAAAAGTTAAAATAATAATTGATGTATTCTCTTTTATTTACATCTGAATAACTTAATATTTTATTTATTGTATCTATTCTGTTTTTAGAAAATTTCATAGTATCTGTAGTTGCTCTAGCTAAATCTAAATCTGTATTATGAAAATCTAGTACACACCTTGCTATGTCAATAATATATAATTTTGGTTTTTGGTTTTTTTCCGCTTCTTTTATTAGATATTTTGTTGCCGGAAATGGCTGTGTTGGTGAACTTAACATTCCTGTTGTATAACCATATTTTTCATAAGCTAGTAGTGTATTAAAATGCTTATAAGCATTGCTTGCACCAATATATATAATATCTAAAGAATTTGACGATTCATCGTAAAATTGTACAATAGAACTATTTACTCCTAAAAGAATTTGAGAAGTATAATGAAATAAAATTATTAAAATAATAAAAAATATAGTTACTTTTATTAATCTTTTCATTAAGTTTCTCCTTTAGAATTGCCTATAAATAAATGCTGCTGGATCATAACCTACTCCATAGCAACCAAATATTAAAATTGCAAATATTAACATATATATGATTGTCCATCTAAACACAATATTTTGTTTAAATAATTTTTCTCTAACACTTCCGCTTCGAGATAATCCATCAACTATAAATAGTACTATTATAGATATAATTAGCACTCTAAAATCATATAAATCTAATCCTGCTGTAAATAGTGTTGTATTATCAGTTAATACCCATGGATTATAGACAAATATACTCTTTATTATCTGTATACCATTACCAATGCTTGTAGCTCTAAAAAAGATCATAGCAAATGAGAATAATAAAAATGTTCTTAAAGCTTGATATAGCTTATAACTAAATGCTTCTGTATTTATTCCTATCTTTTTATTAATCTTTTCTGAAGCTGGCCCTAATAAATCTTCTAGAACTATATATATAAACTGTAATATTCCAGAAGCAATAATAAATGTATATGCTCCTCCATGCCATATACCTATTAAAGTCCACATTATAAACATTGATAAATATAGAGGAATTTTTTTACCAAACTTTTTACCAAATATATTTTTACACTTTTTATTTAATTTTTGAATAAAATTAGATTTTTGTAATGGATAAAAAATATAATCTCTAAGCCATGAACCTAATGTAATATGCCAATTTCTCCAAAATTCTGTAATTGTTTTTGAGAAAAATGGTGCCTTAAAGTTTTCAGGTAAATTAATACCAATAATTTCAGATATTCCCATTATAATATCTATTGAGCCTGAGAAATTAGTATATAACTGAATTGTATATAATATTACAGCTACAATTGTGAAGCATCCATTATATGTACCCAAATCTCCATATACTGTATCTACAAAATATCCACATCTTTGAGATATAACTAATATTTTAAATACGCCCCATAAGATTCTAACTAGTCCCTTACAAAGTGAATCGTACTTTAATTTATGCCCTTCATATAAATCTTTTTCCATATTTTCATATCTTACGAATGGTCCAGATGTAAGTATTGGAAAATAAGACATAAATAATGCGCATTTTAGTATATTTTTTTGTGGTTTACAAGTTCCCCTATATACATCAATTAGATAACTAATCATTATTAACGAATAATAACTTATTCCTAATAAAGAATTTCTAGTTACCATTCCAAAATTTATATTTATATTAAATAAATTGAATATATGATTAGCCGTAACAAGAAACAAATTTGTATATTTTAAATAAATTAATTGTGCTATTATAATTAAAATGCCTAATACACAAAATACTTTTGATTTTCTTGTGTCATGATATTTATCTATTAAAATTCCAAATATATATGCTGATAATAGAACTATAATTGCCTGTATTACTGTATATACACTTAAATTATTCCAGAATAAAAATGTAACACTTGATGCTAATAAGACAATCCAGCGAATTTTTTTAGGAACAATAAAGTATATAATCAATGCTAATATGCAAAATTCTAAAAAAGTCAACGAAGTTAAACTCATTCCTTATCCCCCATTTCTAATAGTTCAATTAATCCTAAATCCCATGCTAAAAAAGCGACCTTTTTGTTGTTAAACAAAACAGCTTCTTTAGGCTCGCTAACTAAAAAAGCACCATCTGCAATTAGTTCTTCAATAGTTTTTTCAATATTACCTACAGAATAACAAGTATGATATAAATATTGTCTTCTTTTTAGTATATTTTGAACTACTTTTCCTTCTATTAATTCAATTTTAACTCCATCTTTAAAAGTAAGCATACATAGGTTTGCATCTTGTTTTGGATCATATACTGTATCACTTATATTACTTATATCAAAATATTTCTTTAAGTTCTCTAAAGTTTTTTCTATATCTTCAGTAGCTATTCCAATATGATGAAATTCCATTTAACCACATTCACTCCTCTATTTATTAATCCTTGAAATTATAATATCTACCATTTCTCCAACATTCTTCATTTTTGTAACTTCACCCATATTAAATTTCATTCCAAATTCCTGCTCAACTGCAACAATTAGATTAATATGTTCCAAGCTATCCCAATCTTCAATGTCACTTGATGTTGTATTTTCATTCACAACTATTTCATCATCATCAAAAACATCTCTAAATACATTATTTAATCTTTCATAAATTTCACTCTTATCCATTATTCTTTCACCTCTATAACATTATTTTTATTTGTATATCCTTTAGATATATCTAGTTTATACACTTTGTTTCCTTGTTCGTCACAAGAAACTTCTTCAAATCCTTGAAGATCATAAAAATTATTAACCATTTTATTTTTTAATGTTGGATAATAATATCCATAAATTGTTTTAATATTTCTTTCTTGAGCTTTTTTAACAAGCATATCCATCATTGCAAATTCCATATTTCTTTTTAGAACTCTACAACTCATTATCCATAGATCTATATGCAACTCATCTTTGTTTTTAATGTTTCCAATAACAACAGTTATTACGCCATTATCGCCAAAAATATCTTCTAGTTTTCCATATAATTTTATATAGTTGTCATCTTGATCTACTTCTTCTATATCTGCTAAAGAATATCTTTTAGTTGTTAAATTGAATTGATTACTCTTATTACTTAATTGAGATATTCTTTCAAGGTATATAGGCTTAAAAGTTGATATTTCAGCTTTCATTTTTAATGAAAGTAAATAATCATCGTAATTTTCGAAAGTTGCCATCATTTGACTTCTTTTAGCATTATCTTTGTAAAGTTCACTTTTTTTCAAATCTTCATTTGAGAAGTTAGTAACTTCAAAGTATCCATTTCTATCTATTATTGTTATATAATTTTCAGGCACATCAATTTCTGGTGTTGCAATTCCATCGACATAGTTTTCAACAATTTTTCTCTCTGCTGGATTATCATCAACAAAAACAAAACTGTCTGCACCTAAATTTAGTTCTTCAGCAATATCTTTTACATTTAAATTTTTAGGATTCCAATTAGCTTTAATTATAATAAAATCTTCTGGCTTTAATGTTCCTGCTGGATGATTTAATCCTGCAATTGCATTTTCATGTTCGTTTTTAGAATCAATATTTAAAATAATTCCTAAGCTTTTATGATCTTTTAAATATTGTTGAAATTCAGAATAAACTTGTCCACTTGGTACTTCTGGTCCAATTGCTAGATTTTCAACTCCGTCATCTCCAACTATTCCACCCCAAAGTGTATTGTCTAAGTCTAAAACAAAAGCCTTCTTATTCTTTCCATATACTGATTTTATTATTTTTGCTATATTAAAAGACAAATATGGTATTGCTGGGACTTCTAAAGCATATTTATACATATGCCAATAAAATTGATTTGCCCATCTATCTAATCCATAACAAGAAGATACATAATTTATATCATTTATGAAAAAGTTTTTAGCTGAATTTGCATAGTCATAAAATCTTTGATTTAATCTAGTTATAAAATTCGTTCTTCCATGAATATCACTAGCATCTTTATTTCCTAAAAGTCTATAATATGGATATTCAAAATTGTTTTGAATAATAGTAGCATTAAACTTTTCCTCTAGCTTTTTCCACATTTTTTCAAATTTTGTATATTCACTATTAAGCATTTCACTAATAGTTTTCTCATCATCATACATTGTTGGATATTGAGTAATATTTCTATTTGTAGTGTGTATATAAATAATATCTGGCTTAAAATTGTCTAATTCCTCGTTTCCAAACATTGCATCTTCCCAATACTTATTGTATTCAGATTCATAAAATGTTGGTTTAATTCCATAATCAAGCAAAAATATCTCTAAAATATTCTTTATTTCACTTGTTGTAGAACCACCTAAAATTGCAATATTTTTTTCAAGTAATCCTTGTTTTTCTAATAACTCTCTTTTGATTTTCTTTTTATTTTTCATTATATAATTTACATCAAACGGATATTCTAATTCTTTCATAGTACCTCCATAATGATTTAAAATTTTTCACCATATGCATTATATTTTAGAAGAGCCAAAATGTCAATGAAGAATTAATCATTTGCAAATTTGAAGTTCTATATTTAAACTTACAATAAATAAAATTTGTTCATAAAAAAAGATATGCATATATAGCGCATATCTTTTTTGAATTCTTTTAAAATTTAAAAATTTTATTTACTAAAAGCATTTGTATTTCCAGTAGCTGTACCTGAGTTACGTCCACATATACCACCTAAATATGGATTAGAACGAACTGCACTTAAATTTGTACATTCATTATTACAGTTTTTAACAACACCATAATTATATCCTACAATTCCACCAACCTCATTAATTCCAGAAACACTAGCTTCAGCATGATTTGTACAATCTAATATCTGTCCCGCTGCTTTAAGGTATCCACATATTCCACCAATTATACATCCAGGTCCATTTGCACTATTAGCAGTTATATATGTTTTTACACTTCCATAATTGTGGCATCCAGATACTGTTCCACCTCCATTGCTATTAGTCTCATCTTGCATGGCTGCGAAACCACAGATTCCTCCAACATACTTCTGACCAGTAATTTCTCCATAATTTGTACAATCATATATATTAGATGTTGCCATCCATGCTGCTATACCTCCAGCAGCACCAGAATGTGCTGATGTATCGCCAGTAAATTTTGTTGTAACAGTTGCCTTATTTACACAATTTTTTATTGTTGCACCTTTTTCAACATAGCCTGCAATGCCTGCTGCATATGTATCTCTATCTGGCTCATCTTCGTCAAGTGATAATACACTTGTACCATCTACAGTAACATCTTGGACGATTCCACCATCCATTTTTCCAATAACCATTGCAGCCGTCTGATTATGGTTAGTTATTTTTCCACCTTTAATATTAAAATTTCTTATATCTGCACTATTTGTCCAACCAAATAGTCCTATATTCATTTGTAGTGATTTCTCCATGTGAAGATTTGAAATAGAATGACCTCCACCATTAAATGTTCCCATAAACCAATAATTATGCACATTTCCATTTTGGTCAATATGTATTCCTATTGGTAAAAATCCCGTTTCACTTGTAAGTTCTGCTTTCAAATCATTTGCTATACCATTTAAGTTTACATCTCCAAAGTCCGTTCTATGAGGTTCTTCGTATGAAGCATCACTAGAAAAATCCAAATCTCTTGTCATCTTCCATCTTTCTGCTTTAATTTCATCACTTGTCCAACCATAAAGCTCATTTGGATGATTTCTCATTGCTAAACTAAAGTCAATTAAATCTTCCATACTTTGTATTGCACCATCTTGTTGAACTTTTAGCTCAATCTCTTTTGAAACTTCTTGTGGTTCTGTTGATGTTATTTTTAATTTAACTGTTTTTGATGGATCTTCCAAATTTATGATTTTTAACTTAAATGTAATTGTATCATTCTTTAAAACTCCACCATCAATTGTTCCTGTATATTTTGTATTTTCAACAGCAAATTTTGTTCCGTCTATAACTTCAACCGTATAATTTGTTGGAAAAATATTATAATTTGTTCCATCATTATTTTTTATCGTTAAACTTACTTGAGTTTCAGTTGTTAAAATATCTTCATGATCGTCTTTATCAGCAGTTCTAGGATAAACAATTTTATCTCCTACTGCTTCAGCGTCAAAATAAAAATCTTTAGAAACAGAAACAGGCTCATTAAGTTCTCTTGTTAATATATATTTGGCTTGAATAGCTTTTTTTACACCAAATAAACAACAAAACAGTACAATTATGAAAATTAGCTTTTTAATTAACTTAATCATTAGAGCTCCTTATCTTGAGTTTTTTCCTCTTCTTTTTTTCCTCTTATTTTTCTTTTTACTTTTATTTTTGCTAGTAATTTTTGAATTGTCTTTTTGATTATCAATATCAGACCAAATGTCTTCTGATATCATTTCTTGTTCTAGTTTTTCAAAATTTTTCTTTAATTCGATATACTTATCGTTTTCATCTATAATATCTTCATCTTTTTCAGAGTAATTCTTTTTCTTAAAGCCAAGTATATATGTTAGAAATAAAATCATAAATATGACTGATATTCCAATTATTCCAGCTTTTGTTCTTAAAAATAAAACTACATTTCCTAATTTATTTATTTTAAAAACATATTTTCCGTAAAGATCTTTACTTAGAATCATTTCAGCATCAACTTGCGAATTTGCATCACCTTTTGTCAAATAAGCCTTATTTCCACCATTGTCTACCATCTTTTCAACTCTGTGTGTAATTACAGAATTTTTATATTTAAATGCTATAATATCATTTTCATGTATATCAGTTGTTTCTTGTATAAAAACAATATCTCCAGTTTCAATAGTTGGTTCCATACTACCTGAAACAACAATAAAACTTTTCATTCCAAATATACTTGGTATTTCCTCTTTAAAAACAAATTTCTTTATTAAAATAATTGTAGTATATAAAATAAGAATAAATACTAATATTAAAAAAATGATATTTATTATTTTTTTAATTTTTTTCAACTTAAAATCCCCTACTTAGTTATTCAAGTACTTGTTCAGCTTGTAATTCTAATTTAAAATCTGCACTTGCATTTGCATATTCTATGTTATTGTCTGATGCATTCCATTGTGCAGTAAGTCTATAATTTCTTGTGATTTTTGTTCCAAATTCCATAGTAATTGGCTCACTCTCATTGTTATTTACCATTGCTATATTGTTACTTACACCATTAGTAATATCAGTAATTGTAAACTTTAATGGTAAATTTCCTATTGATGGTTTGAGAACATATTTTAATTCTATCTCATTTATTTTATCTCCATCAAAATTCGATACACTAAAATCATAAGTTACAGTATCACCAGGTTTAATATTCTGAAAAATATTTTGTGCATTTGCATCATCTTTAACCAAGTTAATTATAGGAACTGCTAAAACTTCTTCTTCAGCTGTAACTTGTCCTATATATCTACTATTTGTTAAATTAAATGTAAATGCAAAAGCAACTATTATGATAAATGCTAATAGTAGAATTAATATTCTATTCTGTTTTCTCTTTTTTCTCATTTAAATTTCTCCATATCATTCTATAATTTGCTTTATAGTTGCATTTACAGAAATAGTAGCATCATCTATTTGAGGATTATAAATATCTTTTTCATCATCCCATTCCCAATATACTCTAAGGTCAACTTTATCGGCTTCTGTCAATCCTCTTGATGGATCTTTTAAAAGTATTTCATCTCTTATTGTGTTACCATTTTCTATATTTTCTTTAAAAGTCTTTCCGCCATCTATACTATATTTCGTTAATTTTATATCAGAATCTTCATTATCTAAATCAAACACAATTTGGTATTCCACACTAACTTCTGAACCGTCTGGATTTATATTAAATGTGAAATACCCACTTGAATCTGGTGCTATTTTATTATTATATGTTTTTGTATTTTCACTTAAATTCAAATTAAAATTTATATTGTCGCTTACTACCATACCATTTACTTTAACATTGAATTTTGCGACCTCAGCACTAGCAGTTGATTCTTTCGTTGTATACAGTCTAGAAAAAGTAAAATCAGCTAAAATAATTATTGCAACTAAAATTATATATATTAATAGGAATTTTTTGACTCTTTTACTTTTAGCCAACTTTATTTTCCTCCTCATTAGTATTTAAAATTTCTTCAGCACATATTCTCATATTTAAATTGTAACTAACACTATTTTTTTCTCCTATTTCAGTGTCGTTTTCACCTTCAATCCATTTCCATTCTAGTTCATAAACATTATACTCATAGCTACCAAGTCTATTGTTATATTGATTTAAATTTTCTACACTTACATAAGTATTCTCATCACCCACAACATATTTTCCATTAAGTTTTAATTTATACATTAAGTTTAGGTCATAAGCATTTACTTCAGTCATTTCTATATCATAATTAATATCAAACTCATTATTGTTTCTAACTACAAATTGATAAGTATTTTTACTTCCTGGGGCAATCTTCTCTCTTATTGTATAATTTGAATTATGCTTAAATATATTTAAAACTGTATTCTTTTCATATTTAACATTATCGTCATATGCAATAAATCCATTTTTCTCTATAACTGGTGGTGTAGGTGTGACTTCAGGTGGATTTGGAGAAACGATTTCTGGGTTTTCATCTACAACATTTTCTCCATCATTATCAACATTATCAGTAATTGTTAAAATATTTTTTGTAACAGTCTCATGAATATCATCATTCTTGTCATTATTATTATTTTCTTGTTTATCAAAATTTACTTCAATAACATCTACATTTCCCATCATTACTATTGAATTATGAGAAATTCTACCAATATAATACAAAAGGAAATAACAAATAATGGCAATCATTACTAATAAAGAAATAATTAACCAAGCAGTTTCTTTTCTTTGTCTATATTTTCGTCTTTCTTCTTTTACCATCTTATTTCCTTTCGATTTCTATTGATAAATATATTTACTCTTTATCAATTTTTTGTTTTACAACAAGTTTTACAGGTAAATCTTGTATACTTGGTGCAGTTTCACCAACTTTAGTATCAGCATCACTATGTGCATCATCATCATTTGTCCATTCTAGTGAAACAATCACTTTTACTGATTTTCCTTCAGGAAATACTTCATTTCCACTACCTTGAAGTGGAATTGTTAATGGACTACTTTTATCTCCTGTACCACTAATACCAGTATAGCTATTTTCTCCGCTCTTTGAATCTACTTCTACTTTTAAAACAAATTTATCTTTTAAAGTATCATAATTTTCACCTAAAGCTTCTTTTATTTTGCTTTCCGCATCAGCTCCTAATTCAGCATATACTTCAACAGCTGTTTCTGTTCCAGCCAAGTCAATTTCTAACTCATCAGATAATTTTAATCCTGGTGCAATTTTTCCACTTACAACATTATCTTTATTTGGATCATTCTCAGCTACTTTAAGAGTTATATCCTTTTCTTCCTTATTTCCATCTTTCCATTTAACACTCCATTTAGCTACTTGAACATCCGTTTTTGCAGTTAATTCAGTTGTATATCTAGCATATGTACTAGCTATAAAATATAATGCTACAGCAACTATAACTAAAGTTACTACTAAAATTTCTACTTTTTTCTTATTCATTCTTTTTCCCTTTCTCTTTTATAATTTATTATTTATTATTTTTCATTTTTTGTTTTTTAAATCCTTCAAACTCTTTTCGTTCTTCCGCGTCAATCTGTTCAGTTTTCTTATCTTCAATTTTGTCGAGTATATAAATCCATATTAAGCCAATTACTAATATAGTTAATATGATGACTATCAACACCATTGGCTGTTGTAAAAACAATAAAAAATTGCCAACACCGAGGAAATCTTTTAAAATAAATTCCTTCAATTTTTTCATTATCTACTAATGAAGAATCTTCAGAATTATTGTTGTCACCTTTCGTTTTAAATTTAACTTCTCCATTTTCATTAACAACTTCAATAATTCTGTGGGTAGTTACTGTATTTTCTTCATTTCTAAATGCTATGATATCATTTGGCTTCAAAGTATTTGGATCAACTATTTTTACTAATACTAAATCTCCTGTATAAATTGAAGTCTCCATTGATCCAGATGAAACTATAAAAGGCTTTACTCCAAAAATGTCTGGTACTTTATCAGGATATTTATTTGCCTTATATAGCACTGTGCCAGCTAGTATAAGTATTACAATTAATATTAATATAATAATACTTTTTAATATTTTTCCTATTAAATTACTTTTCTTTTTTTCTTCCACTAAATACTTTCTCCCATAGTCATATTTTTAAAAAGTTAGAATTTCTCAGTATAAAAGTATACTATAGAATTATAGTAACATTAAGGTTTTCGCAATTCAACACCAAGAAATTCAAGTTTTTTCCATTTTTAATCTATAAACTAGTCATATCAACGCTTCTAAGTTGTTAACATTTGTATAGCTTTTGTGTTACAAATTCATGTCATTTTAACATTTAAAAAAATAGAAGTTAAAAAACTTCTATTTCTTTAAATACAATATATTATTCTCCTAAAATATTTTTATAATAATCATTAAAAATAATCATTTTACTTACTGAAAAGTAATTATTTCTTTTTATGCTTAATCTTTTTACATATTCTTCTTGATTATCTAATGTAATTCCTGGTTTTAATACAAATTTTCTATCTTTAGCATAATAAGTTCCATATTCTGTAACCCAACTATTATCAGGGAACATTGCAATTCCTTCAGCATTACTTAATAAATCTTTTCCTAGAATTAACCTAGAATCATATTCAATTCCAAACAAATTTAGTAATGTTGGTAAGACGTCTAACTGACATCCCACTTTATCAACTGTAACTGGTTCTTTCATCTCATTATTCCAAATAATAAATTTGCTTCTACTTGCTTCAATTGTTTCATCTCTTTCATATGTTGAAATTTGATTTATTTCATTTATAGGTATTGTATATGGATAATGATCTCCAACTAATGCTATAACAGTATTATCTAATTCACCTGACTCTTCTAAATCTTCAATTAAATGTTCTACCATTTTATCTAACTCGATTTGGGATGCTAAATAATTTTTAATTTGAAAAGAACAATTCATATCTTTTACTTTATCATAATATTGACTAGCAACATTATTGGTTCCAGTATATGGAGGATGTCCACTCATAGTTATATAATATGTTGCAAAATTTCCATCTTTACCCAAATATAATGGAGTCGTAACATCAGTCATCTCTGAATCTTTTGTAAGCCATTTTGTATTCATATATTTTTCAAGTCCATTGCCAAATGCCATATAATTATCTATTCCTAAGTTAAGCATTGTGTTATCTCTTTCATAATAGCTATATGTCCAATCGTGAAAACTTTGAACTCTATAATTATATTTTGAAAAAATATTGCCAAATCCATAAGGTATAAATACTCTATTTTTTCTATATCTTTCTAATGTGCTGCTTGTAGGAATCAAACCTGTTGTTGCTAAGAATTCTCCACCAGTTGTGCTAAAAAAAGATGGTGAGTAAAAATTATTAAATTTGAATCCATTATTACTTAATCTATAAAGTGTTGGTGTCAGATTTTCATCAATAGCAATTTCGTTAAAGCTCTCTGCTAATATAAAAATTAGATTCTTTCCTTTAAACATTCCTGTGTATTGATTTTTATTTGTAGGTGATTGGTTTTGTATATATTTATTAATTTCTTGAATTTCAAAATTATTAGTATTTTTAAAATTTAAATTAATTTCATTATATCCATATCCGGTTATCTTCCATTTTCGCCATAGGTTCCTCTGGCATTAATATAGTTTGATATCCTTTTATTTGTCTGGTCATATCTACTCTGCTATATGTAGCAATACCAAATTTATTAATTATCGCAACAGAATCATCAGTATGATAATACAAATTTCTGTTATCTTGTGGTAATAAGCATAAATATGAAAGTAATGAAGAAATCATAAAAATAATTAAAAAGTTTATTATATCCTTTTTATATATTCTTTCACAATTAACTTTTTTATTAATAAATAAGAAAATTATAAAAGGAAGAAATAATATAAAAATCATATACCACGATCTTGAAAGTTCATCAATTACGATATTTGAGAAATCAATAGCTTGATTCACAAGTCCAATTGTTGAAAAAGAAAATGGAATCGATAATATTTTATAGAAAAAGTAATGAAATCCATAAAAGAAACATATTCCTAACAATAATATTGATGTAACAACTTTATTTATTTTTTTATTGAATAATTTCGAAATAGTTGTCAAAATTATTACAACAGGTATAGAGAAAATAAGTAAATATAATAAATCACCATTAATAATATTATTGCTTACTCTATGTTTAACTATTAATTCTAAATACAGAATTGATATTAGAAAATAAAAGAATACATTAATAAATTCTGACTTTTTTACTATAGCTGGCAATTTTTCTTTTATAGAATTATCTTTAAACTTCTCCAATTTTATACTTCCTTTATATATTTTTGTTTTAACACAATTTGACAACTTACTTTCCGAGCATAGTATTTATTGCCTTTTTCATTGAAAGATTTTTATGATATAAATTATATTTTCTTATAGCATATTGATAAATCAGCAATTTATAAAATCTGGGTGACATACTTTTAAAAAGTATTCCCTGTTTTACAAAAAAATCTTCGTCAAAGCCATTAAACCAAAGGCTTTCTTTTTGTTCTGCTTCAGCAATTTTTTTGTTCACAAAAAGTACTTTCATCTTTTTTTTCAATGCACTATAAATAAAAAGTTGTTCCTCTCCTCTATTTACAAAAGTTCCTGCTCCAAAGTTTTCATTAAATAATAATCCGTTTTTTATTATTGATTCTCGTTTAAATGTTATTTCAGGAGAAAAGACTCTCATACTTCTAATATATCTTATCTTTCCACTATGCATTCTTTTAGTTTTTCTCTCTTTATTCTTGCTTTCAATGTAAAAACAAATTATATCAGCATCTCTGTATTTATTATGTGCTTTTAATATTGTTTCTTCATAGTCATCTTCATAAATAATATCATCATCAGAAAAACATACAATATCTGATGATGAATTTTCTATTGCAACATTTCTACTTTTAGATAAACCTGTTTCACATTTGCTTATAACATTTTGATTTTTTATTTTTGTATCTTTGTTTTTGGTCTGATTAATTATTAAGTATTTTGACTTAATATTTTGTTTTCCTATTTGCTCTTCTACTTCTTTATCAGATTTCATATTCATTACCGAAACAGCAACTTCAAGTTCATTATATTTATCACGTAATTTCCAAATATTTATTCTTTTCATAGAGGCCTTTACTGCATATTTCACAAGATAATATGAGCTTCTTATCACAGTAAATCTTTCAAGTTTTCTATATGAATACCATCTATTTTTTATCATTTCAAATTTGTTTGAGCCTCTTGAATTTTTTACTTTTCTATATAGTGCTAATGCTTCTTTTTGACCATGAGCAACATATCCTCTTTTTAAAATGCTCCACCAATTTAATAAATCTTCTATTTTAGACTCCGGAAAATAGCAATATCTTTTAGGTATTTTTTCTAGGTCTATCATAACTGTTAGCATAGCAATTCCGTTATCTGCAAGAATATAATTATAATTGATCTTTTTCTTAATTCTTATTGCATTAGAGATTTTTTCTCCATTATCACTCATGTATCTATATGAAGAATAAATAAATTCATATTTATTATCTGATATGAATTTCAATTGTGATTCTAGTTTCGTCTTTATCCAAAAATCATCAGAATCAAGAAAAGCCAAAAACCTACCTTTTGCTTTTCTTATTCCAATATTTCTAGCAAATGCCGTTCCTTTGTTTCTTTTTAATTTTATTAATTTTATTCTAGAATCTTTTTTTGCATATTCTTCAATTATTTGCGCACTATTATCAGAAGAACAATCATCTATAAAAATAGCTTCATAATTTTTATATGTTTGTTCTTCAACACATTTAATAGTTTCTTTTATGAAATTAGAAGAATTATAAACTGGTACTATTATGCTTACAAAAGGATTATTATTCATCAACAGCATTACCTCTTATCCCTAGAGCCATTTGATATAAGCTTTCTTGTTCTTCTAGAAATCCTGTTATATTTTTTGGTCTTAACTTATTTCTTGTTCTATCACTTATATTGGCCTTCATTTTATCATTTTCTTCAATTACTATTTCTGCAAATTTTTGCTTCCATTCATCATTAGTACTAGTTGTTAAGACTCTTTTTATTATATTGTTTCTCTCAATATTAAAACTTGTAATAACAGTTAGTTTTCTGTTTTTAATAAAGTCGTATACAAACTCTAATTGTTCATTATCTAAATCAGCATAATTCATAACAATTAGATACTCCGTAAACTTTTCACTCTTTTCAGTTTTATGATGTTGTTTCATAATATCAATAGCATTACTATACTCTTTATCATTAATATTAGAGCTAATTTCACTCATTCTAATATAATTATTTAACCTAACATTCTTGTCAACTACTCCTGTAATTAAGCCCATAAAGTTTAATAAAATTACTCCTGCACACAATACATATGTTTTTTTATCTTTTCCATTTGTTTTTTTCTGTTCTTTATCTTTATTACTTATATTCATAGCTAAAAGTGTTGTCCACAATACAGCCACACAGTAGAAAGACATATCAAAATCAACAAAACTATGTAACGTAAGAAGTATAAATGCAATATCGACAATTGATATTTTTTCTTTCTTCCTCAATATATTTATAAAAGCATATAATAATATAATTATTAATGTTATAAATCCAACAAGTCCAGTATTTATAAATGTATCTATTATAAAGCTATGTGCTTCTAGTGCTCCATAATTTTCTTCTTGATAATCATTATAAATATGTCTCCAGCCATTTCCACCTATACCAAATAAGTAATGATCTTTTATAATGTTAATTCCATCACGTATAAAATTAAGTCTTCCAATTACACTAGCATTTTTCCAATTAATATTTTTTAATTGTTCTACCATTCCATCAGGTAGTAAAGTATAACTTAATGGAATTTTTTCTCCATTTACATATAAGCCATTAATTGTAAGTCCTCTTTGTAATTCTGAGTCATTACATATAAAACCAATATCTAATATTTGTGTATCTTCAGTTGTTATTATTTTCATTACGCGACGTCCATTCATATTATCAACATCAAGTATATGATTTATTATAATGTCACCCGCTAAATCTCTTTCACGTATAAATATACAATAGTCTTCGTAAACATTGTTTTCAGATTTTGCATCTATATCAAGCTCAAAAGTATAGTCAGTATTTGCTTTTGCATTTACTGTTATTATTCTTTTATAAAAATCGATTACATCACCTTGATTAAACATTTTAAGTGGTCTATCAAATGTTAAGCCAATTTCAAGAACTAAACATGCAAGTAAAACTACAAATAATATATACCTAAATTTAATAACTTTCTTCACAAAAACTATGTAAAGGAATAGCAAACCCATTAATAATATAATTGAAATTCTTGAAAAAGCTAAGGCAAAACATCCAAAGTATAGCAAGAATAGTACTGAATACAACGCTTTATGATTTTTCCAATTATTAATACATATTAATAAATCTACTGCCATTATTATTGCAAAAGCATTTTCATATCCTACTATTGATGGCATTCTATTAGAATTTGTATGTGGTAAAACTATTTTAAAAAGTCTTACATATGGAGTAAAAATTTTCGATCCAAACATACCAGCAATTCCTAGTAAAGCTAGAACATATCCTCCAACTAGAATTGCTGCATATAAGAATTTGATATTCTTTTTATCTTCACCAAGTAATTCTCTGACAAAAAAATAAATATTAAAAAACGAAATATTTTTAAGTAATAAATTCAATGTATCAACTAAGCTGTAGTATTTATTTAAAAATAATGGAATAACTGGAGCGATAAAGAAAATTAACACTACTAAATCAATTTTTTTACATGTATATATTGGTTTTCTCTTATATATTTTATAAAAAACTAAAATAGTTCCAAAAGCAATTATTGCCATACTCAAAGGCAAACAATTAAAACTTAATGGTGATCCAACCATTAAAAAAGAAAAAATAATTGCTATCATTCCTAATATTTTAATTAATTTCATTTTATGTCTCCATCTTCCGATTATTTCTTATGCCTTATTTAAAGTTTCATTAAAAGAATAATTAATAGCATTTCTGGTTTTATTCATCTGAGTAGCAAATGAAAGAAATTCTATTTTAACATCTGAGATTTTAGAAATTGTTTTTTTATCTATCTCTTTAAAATTTGTTTCTAATTGTCCAACTATATATTTTCTAAAATGTCTTTCTCCTCCAAATAAGTTTTTAAACAAATTTATAAATTTTCTCCAAAGTCCATTATTTTTACTTAATTGATTATTTTTTATAGTAAAGATTTCATTTATAGAATTAATTGTATTCTTTTTGCATTCTTCTAATCTTGTCATGCATTCATCAATTACAACATCATAGTTTAATTTCTTTTGTGTTGTTGCATAAACTTTTTTTCTAAATTTTTGTGCTAACACTTCATTATTTGATTCAATTGCTTTTATTTCTCCACGCTTACTTGCTATGATATTTGCAATTGCAATTTTTTGATTACTTTGAGTTAAAACAGTTTCATTTTGAATATATATATATTCTGAATTAAACTGACCTGCAACACTATTTAAATCATTTTCATATTGAGCAATAAGTTTATCTATTAATTCTTGAGATTTTTTACTATTTGCCTTATAAACTTTTGCTTGTCCATATATATAATCTTTGAACTCTTTCTTTTTTATTTCTATAAGTTCAGCAACCATATTTTGATAAATTGCCGCCCATAATAATAATTTATTATTTTCGTTTTCTGACAATTCTTTTATCGTTAATACAATTTTTTCTTCAATTTGCAAACTGTCCATTTAATCACCTCTATCTATCTAAAGCATCTTTACCTTTATGAGCTATTTTACCTACTTCCTTAGCAGCAACTGCTGTAGGTATAGAAATTACATCTAACACATCCTTTAGTACGTGATTTGACATATCGAAAGTACTCTCTAAAGCACGCAATGGTGACATATTTCTATCAAGCACAATATTATTAATTAAATAATTCATTGCAACAAGAGAAATTGCTGGTCCAGCAAATGCAACAGATGCCGCAATAGTTCCTGCTTTAGCAAGAATTCTTCTGCTTTTAGGTGACTCCATAACTCTATTAATTCCTTTTGCTGTTAACTCAGTTGCTGAAAGAGCTGTTTTTCCTGCAAATTTTACTGCACTAAGTGCATACTTTCCACTAGTCTTAGCAGCATTTCTTATGTTTCTTTTAGTCTGATTATTCATACATATCTCCTATTTATTTATCATTTGAGTAATTAATTCATCTAAGTCATTTCTTAATTTTGATTCATTTTTAGCAACTTTTTCAGCATAAATTTTTAAATTTTCCGTTCTTTCTTTTTCTAAATTAACTATTCGCCCATCAATAAATTTTTCAGTCATTTTGATAGAGCTCCTTTCTTATGTATTAGGATCGATTTCATTTAAAAGTGTATCATCTGTATCCTCATCATTAGTATTAGAATCTATATCCTTTTCTTCAGTCAAATTAATTTTTGTGTTCTTTCCATTATTATTTTCAATATCATATATTTTCGTAATTAATACTAAATCTTTTTCTCCATTTAGGTAAATAGTTGAGTTTTGTATTTCAAAATTAGATTTATCTATTGTTTTTAAACGAGCTTTAAAATATCCTAATGCATTCTTATTTATAGAACTATTTGAATTATACGTATTATCAAAATAATCTGTAACTCTTTCTACACATACATCTGTAAATTTTTCTTCATTCATATTTGTATTTTTAATTAATTCACTATTTTCAATTTTTTCACCAGATTCAACATTTACATTGTAAATATGATAATCATTTTCATCATTCTCGTATGATAGTTCTATTATTAATGATAGTACATTTTCATTTTGAAAATATTCATAATCAACACTTTTTAACTTTGATTCACCATTTGATTCTGCTTCCTTCAAATCATTCTCTGTTAAGTCTATTATTTCTTTATTGATTTCAGAAGCTTTTTCAGTGTTTATATTTAAATTAGGAATTCTTGATTTTTTTCCATCAATTTCTGTTACATAATAATCATAAACTAATCCTTTATCAGAATCATCTGTTGATTTTTTATTTTCTACATTTAATACACTTTCTAATTTTTCAAACATTGGTGAAACAGCATTTTGAACAGGTTCTGGCAAAATATTATTTTTATAAAGTTCATATGCAACTACAAAAACTATAATTAATAGAATAATTAAAACTATAATTATTTTTAATAATGTATGTTTCTTTTCTTTTACTTCAACATTCTTTTTCTTAAATTTTGGTTCAGACTTTAAACTTTCATATCCTTTTTTATCTAATTCTGCTTTTTTATCCTCTTTCTTTTCTTCATCATTCTCTTTTTTTACATAGTCTTCTTTTATTTTTTGTACTTCTTCTACAACCTCTGGATCAACAATTTTAGTTACTTCTTCTTGTTCATTTTTATTGTTCTTTTTATCTTTTTCTTTTATTTTTTCTTTTAATTCTTTTTCTTCTTTAGCTTTATCATTTGCTTCTTTTTTTACCCTTTCACTTAAAGCTACTTCTATATTGACTCCGCATTTTCCGCAGAATTTAGCACCTTTTTCTAATTCTTCATTACATTCTGGACATTTCATATTACGCACCTCCATTTTTACAGATTCTATTATATCAAAAAAAGAACTTTTGTAAAATGATTTGCATAAAAAAACAAGTATTTAAAATACTTGTTTATATATTTCTATTAATAGTTACTACTTTATTAGTGTAAATTTTATCTATTAACTCATCTGGATAATATTTGTCCAAAAAGCTATCTATTTTAGTCCTTGGAGGGACATTTAATAAACGCTCTTTTTGTCTGTTTACTGCTGTCCATGAAATTAAAATATCAAATGTTATAAATACAGCAAAAATCATTGAAACTGTTATTATTGCTCGTGTTATTTCTCTATTTGTAAATTTCTCAAATAATGGATGAACTATTTCACTAAACACTAATCCAGCTGTTCCCCAATAAAATGCATGAAGTATGCTCGTTCTTCCGTTAAAGTTTATTTTTACCCAACTATAATTCCATGAAATTGTTCCAAATAGTACTTCTTGCAAATATGAACATACATATTCAACAACAGCCCCAAAAAACATTGTATACAAAAAAATCTTTAAAGGACTTTTTATTTTTGGCACTATCATTTCATATACTGCTGCACCAATTCCATATACGGGAATAAAAGGTCCATAAATTAATCCTTGTCTTAGTTCGAAGTGTCCTTTTTGAACTAAGACTAATAAATTTTCATATAAAAAGCCAACAATACTACCAACTATAAAAATCCAAAAAATTTTTAAATATTTTTTTAATTTTTTATTATTATACATATTATAAACTTCCTTAAAATAAATCATAATGATTATACCATGTCAAGATAAACATTGCAATATCAATACTAGACTCATTTTAGGAAATTATATTTAATGTCCATTTACATAAAAAAAGCGATAAAAATATTTTTATCGCTTTTTGCTTTTTATTATTTATAATCTCCGTCTAAAATTGATTCAAATAAACTTTGATCAGAACCATATCCATACATTAATCCAGGTAATGATGAATCTGATAAGATATCTATAATTTGGTTTTTATAGAATACAAATTTTACGTCATATTCTCCATCACTATAACCATATTCACTCTTAACTTTTATAGTTGCTTTTACTGTCCAAATATTACCATTTTTCTTATCTTTTTTTGGTTTTTTTACATTGCTTACTTTATATTCCATTTCATCATCTTCGCAACTATTTGCAGCATCAATTAAAGCATCTTTTAATTCATCTAAATCATCACTATCTTTCTTTACATCTTTATATTCTTCCTTAAAGTCTTTAGACTTTTGATTTGCTTCCTGCCAAGCAACAGCTGCTCTTAAATCTACGTATTTTTCTACAGCATCTTTCATTTTCTTTTCTGAAGAAAGTGAAGTTCCGAATTCTTCAATTTTCTTTTTGTATCCCATTGGACCCATATTAGTTACAACAACGACTGCAACTATTACAATTATAAGTACAAGTAATACAATACCACCAATTATTAAAGGTTTTTTGTGGTTTTTAATAAAAGATAATATTTTATCCATTTTTTCCTCCCTTTTATTTAATTATATATTTATTAATTTTCTTCATCTGTATCATTTTCTACAGTATTTTGATCTACTTGATTTCCGTCAGTATCTCCGCCCATTGTATCTTCATCTACTATTGAGCTTCCATCTTCAGCTTCTATATAAATAACAATTTCATTATAGAAATAAATAGTTAATTTTGCATCTTCACCTAAAAATGAAAGAGTAAGATCAACACTTGTAATTTCTTCAACATCAGATGACTGTTGATAATTTGTAACTTTTTTCAATTTTATTTCTGTTCCTTCTGAACTTTCAGAAGATGATTCATTAGTAGTATTTTTAGTTTCATTTTCAGATGTATTTTCAGTTTCGTTTTCAGTTGCATTTTCAGTTGCATTTTCATCATCAGAATCTTCTGTTACATTCATTGTCATATTTGAAAGATCAGACATATTTGCCATAAGTTGATATATTGATGGTACAGCCATAAATGAATCTTCAATTTCTTTTGCTTCTTCATCAGTAACTGTTGCATACGCATCCATAAATTTTGTATCGTCACCCTCTATTTTTTCATATGCAACATATGCTTTAGTATCTAGATAATCATTAATAAATTTTTGCATTTCATCTGAATCCATATAAGCTGCAACAAATTGATCAGCTATTTTTTTTGCATAATCTGGTATATCATCATCATATTCTACTTCATCAGGATCTTCTGAAGTTGTGTTATCGTTTGATGTATTTTGTTCTTCTCCTGAGAACGTTATTTGAGAGTTCTTATTTCCAGAATCATTTAATGATTTAATTAAGAAAAATGCTGCAATAGCAATTACAATTACAACTACAAAAATTATTACTGCAATAATTATTTTTTTGTTTTTCATTTTTTCCATTCCTTTCTACATATAGAAGAAATCTAGCATAAAACTATATTTCAATCTATCACTATTAGTTTTAATTATTATATTTATTTTTTTTATAAATGTAAATATTTTATTAAAAATTTAATTATTTTTTATATATTTTATTTATCAAAAATTTACAATTTTGTCATAAAATTTATTAGTGTTTTTTGCCTAAAAAGCTGGTATTTTTTGCGTTTTTATGCTATAATAAAAGAGTAGTGATTTTAATTTTTTAGAAGAAATACGTTTATTAAGAAATTTATTTATATAAAGGAGGAAATATCAATGTTCAACTTTTCTAAAGAAGAAAAATTTAATTTTGATATTGCCAATTTAAAACAGGATTTTGCTATAGAAAATATTAATGTTCAAGACTCAGATATAGAAATAATTAAGAGATATTCAAATAATGAAATTACAATGAATGAAATGATAGATATTATAAAATATGATACATTAAATAATATCTAACATATGAGGATTATTATATGGATGATTTTTATAATTCAAGAAATTCAATCTATTGCTATCCTAACAGCAATGTTTTAATCAATAAATTAAATATCCAGGATAGCGAAAAACTTTCTAAACTAGAAAGAAAAATAGTTCTTGCCAAATGTTACGTTCTTAGACAAATTTCAGGCAACGTAACATTTAATAAAGATCATTTTATTAATATTCATAAATTCTTATTTGAAGACTTATATCCATTTGCCGGAAAATTTAGAACAGAAAACATTTCTAAAGGCAATTTCACTTTTGCAAGTTGGGAATTTATTGAACCTGAATTAGATAGAATTTTATCAGAATTAAAAAATGAAAATTATTTAAAAGGATTAAATAAAAAAGATTTAGCAAAACGCTTAAGTTATTATTTATCAGAATTAAATGTCTTACATCCTTTTCGTGAAGGAAATGGTAGAACAATCAGAGAATTTATTCGAGAATTAGCATTAAATAATAATTTTATTTTAGATTTACAAAATTCAACACCAGAAGAAATTTTTGATGCTTGTGTTAAATCAGTTTATGATGCAACAGATTTAGAAAAAATTTTATATGAATGTTTAAAAGAAAGTACTCCAAATTCATAGGAGTACTTTCTTTTATTATCTAATAACTACTTCTTTCAACAGAAGCACTTAATATTTTTCCTTTATAAAAAATCATAGTACCTATATATTCTTCACCATCTTCATCCTCTGCTAAAAACGCCACATATTTAAGTTCTTTAGGAGCCTTTGACATCATATCATCATAGTTTATAACTTTCTTTATTTTTTTAACTTTCATTTTTCCTTCTATTTCATAATGATCATTGAATTCTTCTCTTACTTCATCTTTAAATTCATCATCATTGTAGTCATCTTTACTTGCACCTTTATATTCATCTTTAAACTCATCTAAATTATATCCGCATTCTTCAAGTGCATAATAAGCCCTAAAATCAACATTTTTCTCAACAAATTTATCCATTTGTTCCTCATCTTCTAGTGCTTTTACATATTTTTTAACTTTACTTTGGTATGTTAAATTTGAAAATAAAGTAACTAATCCAAAAACAAGTGCAACAATTATAATTATTATTGCAACGCCTACAACAACAGAAGAAACTTTATGTTCTTTTACATATGATAATAATTTCTTCATAACCTTCCCCTTTCTAATTAAAATTATTATTTTTAAAAAAGTTTTTATATGTATATCTAAAAAGTACTTCTATGAATTAGGAATACTTTCTTTTTATTGTCTAATAACTACTTTTTGAAATAGAACCTGATAGTACTTTTCCTTTATAAAACATCATTGTACCTGTATATTCTTCACCATCTTCATCTTCTAATGAAAATACAATACATTTAATATCTTTTGGTGCTGTTGGCATTATATCATCATAGTTTATAACTTTCTTTATTTTTTTAACCTTCATTTTTCCTTCTATTTCATAATGATTCTTAAATTTTTCTTTTACCTCATCTTTAAAGTCATCATCATTGTAATCATCTTTACTTGCTTTTTTGTATTCGTCTTTAAAATCAGATGGGTTTTCACATTCTTCTGCTGCATAATAACCTCTAAAATCAACATTTTTCTCAACAAATTTATCCATTTGTTCCTCATCTTCTAGTGCTTTTACATATTGTTTAACTTTACTTTGATATGTTAAATTTGAAAATAAAGTAACTAATCCAAAAACAAGTGCAACAATTATAATTACTATTGCAACACCTACAATAGCAGAAGAAACTTTATGTTCTTTTACATATGATAATAATTTTTTCATAAATATTTTTCCCCCTTTTTAAGTTAAAATTATTATATTTCTATTTTATTTAATAGTCAATTTAAAATTATAAATAAAAAAATAAACTCCTATAAAACAGGAGCTTATTTTCTTTTATCTATCTTACTCATCAAAACTAACTAATTTTCCTTTGTAGAATATAAATGTAACATCATTTTCGTCTCCATCTTCATTTTCAAGAGTAACTTCAGCTTGTTTGAAGTATTTACAATCATCATATTTTTCTAGTTTTCCAATTTTCTTAACTTTTATTTTTCCTCCATCATTAGCTTTTGCTAGATATTTTAATGTTGTTTTTACTAAATCAGCTGAATCTTCATAATCTGATTTCTTTGCATTTTTATATTCCTTTTTAAATTCAGAATCATAATCTTCTTTGTCATCAATTTCACCAATTGCATATATTGCTCTTGCATCTACATACTTATCAACAAAGTTTGATACCTTTGAATCATCTTCTAAAGCTTTAGCAAATTGTTTTACTGTTTTCTTATAAGATGTTCCTGAAAAAGCAAATACTAAACCAACTATAAGAGCGATTATTAAAACAAGTGCAACTACTCCAATTACTATTGTCATTGTTTTGTTTTCTTTCATTTTTACCACTAATGCGGCTAATTTTTCTTTCATATATTTTTTCCTCCTTAAGAAATCTATGACAATTATATTTTTTATTTATGAAATAGTCAATTCTTTTTCATCAAAATCTATATTAATTTTTGACTTAGGTAATATCTCTTGTTCAAGTATTTTTTTAGCTATTAATGTTTCTAGTTTTTTCTGAACAAATCTTTTTAAAGGTCTTGCCCCATATACTGGGTCATATCCATTTTCAATAAGATAATTTTTTGCATTATCAGTAAGTTTTATTTCTATTTGCATATCTTTTAATCTATTAGATAAATCATCTATTAATAAATCTAATATTTTTCTTATTTCATCTTTTCTTAATGGTTTATATAAAATTATTTCATTCAAACGGTTTAAAAATTCTGGTCTAAATGTTTGTCTCAATAAAGAATTAACTTTATCTTGTGTTTTGTCTGAAATATTTCCATCTTTTTCTATCTCTTCTAATATATATTCAGATCCAAGATTAGATGTTAATATAATTATAGTATTTTTAAAATCAACTGTTCTTCCTTGAGAATCTGTTATTCTACCATCATCTAAGACTTGTAATAATACATTAAATACATCAGGATGTGCTTTTTCTATTTCATCAAACAAAATAACAGAATAAGGTTTTCTTCTAACAGCTTCAGTTAATTGTCCCCCATCTTCAAATCCAACATATCCTGGAGGTGCACCTATTAGTCTTGAGACAGAAAATTTTTCCATATATTCAGACATATCTATTCTAATTATATTATGCTCATCATCAAATAATGCCTCAGCTAATGCTTTTGCAAGTTCAGTTTTTCCAACACCTGTTGGGCCTAAGAACATAAATGAACCAATTGGTCTATTTGGATCTTGAATTCCTGCTCTAGATCTAATAATTGCATCACTAACTTTTTGTACAGCATCATCTTGGCCAATTACTCTTTCATGTAATATTTTAGGTAGATTTAATATCTTTTCTCTTTCACTTTCCATTAATTTTGAAACTGGAATTCCTGTCCATTTTGCTATTATTTTTGTAATTTCTTCATCAGTAACTTTTGTACGTAATAAACTATCTTCCTTAGATTTTTTAGCAATTTCCTCTTCTTCTTTTAATCTGTTTTGTATATCTGGAAGTTTTCCATATTTAAGTTCAGCAGCTTTATTTAAATCATAATTTCTTTCTGCAAGTTCAATTTCTGAATTAACTTTTTCAAGTTCTTCACGCAATTTTTGTACTTTTGAAATTGCATCTTTTTCATTATCCCATTTTGCTTTCATTTCGTTAAATTTAGATTGTAATTCAGCAATTTCCTTTTTGATTCCCTCTAATCTTTTTTGAGATAACTCGTCTTTTTCCTTTTTTAGTGCTGTTTCCTCAATTTGATATTGTGTTATTTTATGTGAAATTTCATCAAGCTCTGTTGGCATTGACTCCATTTCTGTTTTTATCATAGCACATGCTTCATCTATTAAATCTATCGCTTTATCTGGTAAAAATCTATCAGAAATATATCTATGAGAAAGAGTTGCTGCTGCAATTATTGCATTGTCACTAATTTCTACACCATGGTAAACTTCATATCTTTCTTTTAACCCTCTTAAGATAGAAATAGTATCTTCAACTGTTGGTTCATCAATAAGTACATGTTGAAAACGTCTTTCAAGAGCTGGATCTTTTTCAATATATTTTCTATATTCATCTAATGTAGTAGCGCCTATACAATGTAATTCACCTCTTGCAAGCATTGGTTTTAAAAGGTTACCTGCATCCATTGAACCTTCTGTTTTTCCTGCTCCAACTATTGTATGAAGTTCATCTATAAATAATATTATTTTTCCATCACTTTTTTTAACTTCTTGTAATACAGCTTTTAATCTTTCTTCAAATTCTCCTCTATATTTTGCCCCTGCAACTAATGCTCCCATGTCTAAAGAAAAAATTGTACAATTTTTCAAAGCATCTGGAACATCTCCTCTAACAATTCTTAAAGCCAATCCTTCTGCTATTGCAGTTTTTCCAACTCCAGGTTCACCAATTAAACATGGATTATTTTTTGTTTTTCTAGAAAGAATTCTTATAACATTTCTAATTTCATCATCTCTACCAATAACTGGATCAAGTTTCTGATTTCTAGCCATTTCCACAAGGTCTGAACCATATTTTTCTAAAACATTATATGTTTCTTCAGGATTATCAGATGTAACTCTTGCACTTCCTCTTACATCAGCTAACACTTTTAAAAATTCATTTTTAGATATATTAAAAATTCTAAATAATTCTTTTAGTTTATTATTTGCCTTATCTAATAGTCCAATCATAATATGTTCTACAGAAACATATTCATCTTTCATCTTTTCGGCATTTTTTTCAGCATCTATCAACACATTATCAACATCTTGTGTTACATATACTTTATCCATTTCTCTTGATCCGCTTACTTTTGGTAATTTAGAAATTTCATCTTTTACTGCTTTTTCAAATTCATCAGATACATTCATCTTTTTTAAAATTTGTTTTATTAGACTATTTTCAATATCAAGTAAAGAATACAAAATATGAACTTGCTCTATTTGTTGATTCTGATTTCCAATAGAAATATTTTGTGCATTTTGTAATACTTCTAAAGATTTTTGAGTTAATTTTTGTGTATTCATAGTCATTCTCCTTTCTAAAGTTTTTATATCTATTCATACTAGGTAAAAAAGAACACGCCAAGTTAAATAGCGTGTTCCAAAACTAATTTTAATCAATTTGAATATGTTTTTTCTGCTCTTCTTTTTGTTGTTTATTACTTGGAACAGATATTGTTAAAATACCATTTTTAAAAGAAGCTTTAACATCATCTTCTTTAATTCCATCACCTACGTAGAAACTTCTTGAACATTCACCAGAATATCTTTCCTGATAAATATATTCTCCTTCTTCTTCATCACTAATATTTTTATCCAATCTAGAAGATACAGTTAAATAACCATTTTCTAAATCAATATCAATATTTTCTTTTTCTACTCCTGGTACGTCAATTGTAAAAATATAATTACCGCCCTTTTCCTTGATATCAGTTCTCATCATCTTATTATTCCTTTTTGAAAATAATACATCATCATCAAAAACATCATCAAAGAAATTTCTTTTTTTTGGCACTAACATCATAATACATTCCTCCTTTTAACTTTATGTGTTACGCCTTTATCCAAGGTTATGCACATGACTTATATAATAATTATTTCTTTTTACATTTGATATTATACATCTTATTTTTAGCAATGTCAATATGAGAGTGCTAATTTTATATTATTAATTTTATTTTCTTGAAAGCGTTGATAGATCTAGTTTTAATAAATTTAAAAAATTTATTAACATTTTTATATAATAATAAATTGCTAAGGATTTTTCTATTAAATTTGGCGAAGCATTTATATTATAGGAAATTTCTCCAAATTTCCTATATAGAACAAAAGCGGACAATATGTAGTCTGTAAAAGGAAAAAATATTCTAAATTGTCCGTGTCTTTGTTCTAAGCGCCAAATTTTTGTTAAAAAATTTGTGTGCAAGTTTGGCGAAGCATTTATATTATAGGAAATTTTTCCAAATTTCCTATAATATAAAAAATCTTCGTTGTCATGAAAACAACGAAGATTCATTTTTATTTAAAGCTTTACCAGCCCCCTCCGGCCTCCGGCCTCCTCCGCCGCCGCCAGAGAATCCGCCGCCTCCGGAACCACCACTAGATGATGGTGCTGTAGAAGCAGATGACATTCCAGAAGAGAATGATGATGAAAATGCATTAGTAAATACCATTGCATTAAAAGTTCCTGCATTAAACATATCATATGAACACCAAGTTGGTGTATAATTAGCTTCTGCTAAAACGTCTTCAAATTTCTTTGCCCATTTATTTTCTAATCCTAATACATATGCATAAGGAAAATATTTGTCAAACATTTCTGGTGTTTTCTCTTTAAAGTCATCATCTTTTGCTGTTTTTATAAACATCTTAAATCCTTCTATATCTTCCTTCTTTCGTAATCCTTCTTCTGAATATCTTCTAATTAATTTATAAAATACATAATTATCAACAAATACAATAATAATTGCCCATACATTAAGTGAGAATTCTAATAATGAAATTATCATTGATAAAGCAAATATTCCTATTGCCATAATAATTGGTATAGTAAATATTACTAGTAAAATAACTACCAACGCAGGTGAACTTCCTCTTTTTATAGTATTAACTAATGATATTAAAAACATAGTGAAAAATCCCAATGGAATTGAAACAATAAATTGTTCCATAAATCCATATGTAGCAAACGGATTTATTGTCACGCCTACAATTGTTGAAATAACAAGAAAAATTATCGTTGCAACAATTGATATTGTTATTAAAGATGTATTTTTAAAGAATAGTTTATCATTATATTTTTCTTTCAAATTCTTAGAAATTGTTTCAGTACATTTTTGTATTTTTGATTGTAATGAACTACTATAAACAAGAGTCTCTTCAGTATTAAATGAATTATAGATTTTTAATTCATTTTCATCTAATTGTGACAAATCAGTTTTTTCTAAATTCTTAACAATTTTTATTTTCTTTTTATCTGCTTTTTCAAATTTAAAATATCCTTTAACTGCCATATTAATAATTGTTGCTTCCATTATTTTGCTCATACTTCCCATTGTACTGACATACTTTGTATCAGAAGGTGCCATTCCTTCAGGTGGGAAATATTTAGGAATTATAACATTTGGTTTTGGATCTACTCCTCGTTTTTTCCACATAACAATCTGCCAAATAGCTAAAAATAACATTAATATAATTAGTGTTAGTGCTATTGCATTATCTTCTAGAAACCATCCTATTTTCTGCGACATTGATGGTTCAATTAAAGCTCCTTTTTCTATACAAACTGATATTGTAAAGGCCTCTTGTTTGTTTAGTCGATCCATTATTTCATAATCTATAAAGTTTCCAGCTGTATACATATACACATGATTTGTTTTTTCTTTAGATCCATATTCTCCTGTATATGTTTTTAGCTTATCTTCTATGACTTTTGCACCTTCGGGTAAATATACTCTTGCATGGCAATGGTCAATACTAAAATTCCATCCGCTTCCTATGACATTCCAGTAAAGTTCATCATAGTCGTCTTCAAAAGCAATTTGTCGTTCCGTTTCATAAGATATTGTATACGTATGAAGTCCTTTTGAAACATTTTCATTTTCATTTCCAATTTTTATTCTTACGCCTCTATCAATTGCTTCTAATGAATAATTTTCACTATCTCCATCTAATAATACTTCAGTAACATCAAATTTAACTTTTTTGTTAGAGTATTGTGTTGGAAAATCTCTATAAATACCATGCTTTATTTCTTCACCTGCTGCATAGACTTGTATTTTTTCAGTAACTTCCATAGTTGCATCTTCATTTAGATAAATTTCAACATCATAATCTCTTATATTTTCTTCATTATATTCTATATCTAAAGCATTAACTGGTCTTGCAAATATGGTAGCTACTAATAAAAGTAAACTTAAAAAAACTAATAATTTCTTTTTCATATTTTTATACCTTTTATCTTGGATTTTTTCTTCTATCAGCAAAATCTATAGTAGTATTTTGTCTTGTTAGTAGATCAACTTCGAAAAATGATCTCTTTTTATATCCTAAAATTTGAGCAAGTATATTATTAGGAAATTGCTGAATTAGAGCATTATAATTTCTTGTTGTTCCATTATAATATCTTCTTGCAAGTTCTATTTCTTCTTCAACTTTTGTTAAAGCTTGTTGAAATTGAAGAAAATTTTCTGAAGCTTTTAAATTAGGATAATTTTCAACAGTTAAAACTACATCTTTGATTAATGCTGAAAATTTATCTTCTTCTTTCTGTCTGTTTGATACAGTCATTTTTTCAGATAAATTTGTTCTCATTTTTGTTATATCTTCCAAAGTTGTTTTTTCGTAATTTGTATATCCTTTTACTACTTCTTCAAGGTTTGGAATCAAGTCAAATCTCTTTTTCAACACTGCATCAACATCACTAAAAGCTTCAATATTCATATTACTTGCTTTTACAATTTTGTTGAAAATAAAAATTACGTAACCTACTAAACATAGTAACAAAATCATTATTACAATTGTAACTGGTGACATTTTCTTCTTCCTTTCCCTAAGCAATTTTAAATAATTATATATTTAAATATTCAATATTTCAATAAAAAATTACTAGTATTTTTTATTGTTAAAAAGAGGGTTCTGCTTCTGCTTCTTCTTCATCAAATTGAGAGTTATAAAGTGTTGCATAAAATCCATTTTTTTCAAGTAGTTCTTCATGTTTTCCTTGCTCGACTATATCTCCTTCATTGATTACTAATATTTTATCTGCATTTTTTATTGTAGATAATCTATGTGCAATAATAAAACTTGTTCTTCCTTTCATCAAATTATCCATAGCTGATTGAATTTGGATTTCAGTTCTTGTGTCAATTGAGCTTGTTGCTTCATCTAAAATTAAAATTTGAGGATCTGCTAGTATAACACGTGCTATAGTCAATAGTTGCTTTTGACCAGCTGAAATATTACTTGTTTCCTCATCTAAAATCATATCATAAGAATTTGGAAGTGTTTTTATAAAATGATGTACGTGTGCCGCTTTTGCAGCATTTATAACTTCATCATCAGTAGCATCTGGTCTACCGTATTTTATGTTTTCTTTTATTGAGCCACTAAATAGCCATGTATCTTGTAATACCATTCCAAAATGTTGTCTTAGATCTCCTCTATTAAAATCTTTAATATTATATCCATCTATAGTTATTTTTCCATCATTTAAATCATAAAATCTCATTAATAATTTGACAAGAGTAGTTTTTCCAGCGCCAGTAGGTCCAACTATAGCAATCTTTTGACCATCTTTAATGTCAGCAGAAAAGTCTTTGATTACTATCCTGTCTTCATCATATCCAAATTTAACATGTTCGAATTTAATATTTCCTGTTAATTTTGAAACAGCAACTGGATTTTTGATAACTTCCTTTTCTTCATCTTGTTCTAAAAATCCTATTACTCTTTCTGCTGCAGCTATCATTGTTTGAATTTGAACCATTACTTGTGCAATTTGACCAAGTGGCTGTGTAAATTGCTTATTATATGTGATAAATGATTGTATATCACCTACCTGGATTTTTCCTTGAATTGTATAGTATCCACCTATAATAGCAATTGCAACATATCCTAAATTACTTATAAAATTCATGACTGGATACATGAAGCCACCCATAAATTGTGATTTCCATCCAACACTATATAATTCATCATTTTGTTTTTTAAATTCTTCAATTGCTTTTTCTTCTTCATTAAAAGCTTTTATAATTTGCTGTCCACTATAACTTTCTTCAACTTTTCCATTGACTATTCCTAAATCTTCTTGCTGTGCCTTAAAGTATTTTTGAGATTTATTAACTATAAATCTTAATGCAAATACTGATATAGGAAGTATCAATAGAGAAATGAATGTAATTTCAACATTTATTGAGAACATCATAAATAATATTCCAATTACAGTAAATACTGCTCTAATTATTTCTGTAATACTTTGATTGAAATATTGTCCAAATGTATCAATATCATTTGTTACTATTGATAAGACTTCTCCTTTTGTTTTCTTATCATAAAAGTTCATTGGTAATTTATGAAATTTTTTTGATAAATCATCTCTCATCTTATATGTCATTTTTTGTGCTATTTGTGTCATAACTAATGCTTGAATTAATGAGAACAAAGCACTTATAAGATATAAAATAACCAATGTTAATAAAATTTTAACTATTTTTCCAAAATCAATTCCACCAGTTCCATAAATTTTTCCAACAATACCATTATATATTTCAGTGGTTGCATTACCTAAAATTTTAGGACCGACTATTGTGAATACTGTACTTGCAATTGCGAAAACGAAAACAATAATTAATGGAAGTTTATATTTTGACAAATATAATGAAAATAATTTTTTTAATGTTCCTTTTGTATCTTTTGCTTTTTCTGCAACTCTATTTCTTCCTCCGTTTTTTCTCTTAAATCCTTGCACATTAGCTTTTTCTTTATTTTCCATCATTTGTTTTCACTTCCTCTCCATTTCTAGATAGCTCTTCTTCTGTTAGTTGAGATAAAGCAATTTGTCTGTATGTATCACATGTTTTCATTAATTCTCCATGTGTTCCAATTCCTACAATTTTTCCTTCATCTAATGTTATAATTTGATCTGCATTTAAAACTGTATTTATTCTTTGTGCAACTATAATAACGGTTTTATCTTTAGTCACATCTTTTAAATCTTCTCTTAATTTTGCATCTGTTTTATAATCTAATGCTGAGAAACTATCATCAAAAACATATATTTCCGGGTCAGAAGCTATTGCTCTTGCAATTGACAATCTTTGTTTTTGTCCTCCAGAAACATTAGTACCTCCTTGAGAAATTGGAGACTTATATTTTTCTGGTTTTTCCTCGATAAATTCTGAAGCTTGTGCAATTCTTGCAGCTTCATACATTTTTTTATCACTCATTTTTTGATTAGAAAATTTTATATTTGATTCTATTGTTCCTGAAAACAACACTCCTTTTTGCGGTACAAAACCTATCGCATTTCTTAAATCTTTTTGAGCAAGATCCTTTACATTAACACCATCAACACATAATTCTCCACCAGTAACATCATAAAATCTCGGAATTAAATTAACTACTGTTGATTTTCCACTACCAGTACTTCCAATAATAGCTGTTGTTTGTCCAGGTTTTGCAGTAAAGTTTATGTCTGTCAATATTTCTATATCTGCATCTGGATATCTAAATGAAACATTTTTAAATTCAACAAGACCTTTCTTAGATGAATCTAATTTTTTAGTTTTTTCTTTATCTTTTACAACTACTTCTTTGTCTAATATTTCGTTTATTCTTCTAGCAGAAATCATTGCTCTTGGAAGCATTACAGAAACAGCAGAAACCATTAAGAATGCCATAACAATTTGCATTGTGTATTGCATAATAGCCATCATATCTCCAACTTGCATACTGCCTGAATCAATATTATGTCCTGCGACCCAAATTATTAATACCATAATTGAGTTCATAAGCAATGTTAACAATGGCATCATGAATGACATAACTCTATTTACAAATATATTTACTTTAGTTAAATCAATATTAGCTTTATCAAATCTTTCTTCTTCCAATTTTTCTTTATGGAACGCTCTTATAACAGGTAATCCTGTAAGGATTTCTCTTGCAACAAGATTTACTCTATCAATTAATTCTTGTAACTTCTTAAATTTAGGCATTGCTACTATAAATAGTATTAAAACACAAACTAGAATGCATGCTATTGCGAAACCAATTATCCAGATCATAGATTTATTACTTTTTGTAATTACTCTAATTAATCCACCAATTCCCATAATAGGAGCAAATATTATTGTTCTAAATAGCATTTGTATCATGCCTTGTATTTGTTGAATATCATTTGTACTTCTTGTAATTAATGTGGCTGTTGAAAAATCTTTGAATTCCTTATTTGAATAACTTAGAACTTTCTTGAATATCTGCTCTCTTAAGTCTCTTGCTAGTCTACAAGCAAGTCCTGATGCAAAGAACATAACGATTACACCTGAAATCATAACAAGTAAAGCAACACCTAGCATTTCTAGACCTGACTTCCAAATATAGTCACTTTGCATTTTGTTTAGGTCCATTCCTATTGATTGATATTCAGCTTTTACTGCTACCACTCCAGCCTGATCAACCATTCCTCCAACACTATTGTCAATCAGTTTTTCAAAGGCAGCAATAAGTTCTTTTCTCTTAGAGTCGGGCATATGTCTTACAATCTCTATTAGTGTGCTATTACTTAAAACCTTTGTATTTTCTTCAGGCATTAATGATAAAACATATTGTTTCATTAATTCTACTTGATCTGGAGATGTTTGTATAAAATAAAACATAATAAGTGGTTTTGCAATAATGTTTTTTAATTTTTCCTTATCTTTCTTTGATATTTTGTTTAAAACATATATATCTTCATTTTCTATGGCAGGATATTTTTTTACATAATAATTATATTCATCTTGCGATAATCCTCTTTTTGAAACAAGTGTGTAATTACTTAATATGTATTCATCTTCTTCAGTAGCAAGAAGTATATCATCTAACGCACTTTCTCTAATTACAACAGGTACGCAACTTTCTATTCCGTTTTGTTGAATACCTATATTAACTATTTTAGATGTATAATCAGGCAATGAAAGTTCAGTCATAGCCTGAATGATTAAAAAGATTATAATAATTATTATAGACTTCCACGAATTCCTTGCTTTAGATAAAAGTTTTAACATTTATTTTTTCGACCTTTCAATAAATATTATATACATTTTTAATTCTATTTTAGTTATTAAAATATGTCAATTACCATATAAAAAAAGATAGACAAAAGTCTATCTTTTTACTTATTATTTACTATTATTTTTCTTGAACATTTTCTTGATATTTTGAAATATCTGAAACTTTTAGTGCAAAGTATGGTAAGTCTTTGTCTCCTTCTTTTACAAACATTACAAAATCGTTATCTAAATAAAAGTTTCTTGGTTCTATCTCTCTTACTTCAGGAGCCAAGGCTGTTGTTTCAACCATTTCAACTAATGCTTCACTCTTTATTTCTCCACCTTTATTATTAAGTTCTAATTGTATTGTTTGAATAGCTTGTTCAATACGACAATTTTTATTTTCAGAATTTAAAAAATCCTTATTTTTTAATTCTTCATATTCTTTTGTCAAATCAATATTCAAGTTAGGTATTTTTATTTTATCAAGATATTGCATTTGTTTGTCGCCATCAAAATTTTCTGATTCTTCATTTATACTATTATAAATAGAATTAAATGTATTTCCTTCAAAACCTTTTGCAAATATAACTTTGTCTCCTTCTTGTGTATTAACTGAAATTGCGAATTTATCATCAGACTCATAGTATAATACATCAACTTGCTCCATTATATCATTGCCATTTTCTGTATCTTCATCTATTCCAAAATATTCTACATTTTCATATTTGTCTCCAAAATCACCTTTATCTAAAATTTCAAATTCTTTTATGAAATTAAATTTTCTTTTTAACATAGAATAAAAAATATAATGTGTTTTGTCTAAATCCTCACTTTTCCATTCATCCCAGTCTTCATCTTCATCTATAATGTCTGAAGTTTCATCAAATTTATCTTTTATTCCTTTTAATATTTCATCTTTTAGTTCATTTGATTTAATTCCATAATTTTTATAATATAAGTCTTCTGAAATATCTTCTTCTTTAAAAATTTCATTATTTAAGTTTTCTAAATAATCAGGTTCATCACCATCAATAAATTCAACATCTTTTTTTACTACGTCGTCTATCATATCATTCCAAACTAATTGAAATGTTGGACACCAAGCTGTATCTGTATAAACAGTATCATCCATTGTTGGTACAACTTCCAAATCGTCAGATTCTTTAATAGACTCTTCTGATTCTTCTTCAGGAGTGATTTGGTGTTCACTAATTTTTTCATCAACTTTCTTATTATCTCTCATGGCAAAACATAGTACAATAGCAACTACTATTGCTATTATAACAAAAACTACCATTGTGATAATTAAGCCTTTACTTTGTTTTTTATTTTCTTCCATTTTTTCTCCTTTTCTTTAGTTATTTTTTATAAAAAAGTTCCTTCGATTTTGTTCGAAGGAACTTTTTATTATTTAGCATATTCAATAGCTCTAGTTTCACGTATTACGTTAACTTTAATTTGTCCTGGATATTCCATTTCAGATTCAACCTTTTTAGCAACATCTCTTGCCATTATAGTCATTTCACTATCTGAAATTTTTTCAGGTTTTACAATTAATCTTACTTCTCTACCTGCTTGGATTGCAAATGATTTTTCAACTCCATCAAATGAATCTGCAATTTCCTCAAGTTTTTGCAATCTCTTAATATATGTTTCTAATGTTTCTCTTCTAGCACCAGGTCTTGAAGCAGAAATTGCATCTGCAGCTTGAATTAAAACTGCTTCTAAAGTTTTAGGTTCTACATCTCCATGGTGAGCTTCAACAGCATTAATTACTAAATCATTTTCTTTATAACGTTTTAGTACATCAACACCAATTTCAACATGTGTTCCTTCCATATCGTGATCTAATGCTTTTCCTATATCATGAAGTAAGCCAGCTCTTCTTGCAATTTTAGGATCTATTCCTAATTCTTCTGCCATTATTCTAGCTAAGTTTGAAACTTCTATAGAGTGATTTAAAACATTTTGTCCATAACTTGTTCTATATTTCAATTTTCCAATTAATTTTACAACATCTGGATGTAAACCATTTACACCAGTTTCTAAAACAGCTCTTTCTCCTTCTTCTTTAATAGTTTCTTCGACTTCTTCTTTAGCCTTTTCAACCATTTCTTCTATTTTAGCAGGATGAATTCTTCCATCTTCTAATAGTTTTTCAAGAGCAATTCTAGCAACTTCTCTTCTTAGTGGATCAAATCCTGAAATAATAACAGCTTCAGGTGTATCATCAATAATTAAATCAATTCCAGTTAAAGTTTCAAGAGTTTTTATGTTTCTACCCTCTCTACCTATAATTCTTCCCTTCATTTCATCATTTGGTAAAGATACAACAGATACTGTAGTTTCAGAGGTGTGATCAGCTGCACATTTTTGTATTGCATAACTAATCACTTCTTTAGCTAATTTATTAGAGTCTTCTTTTAATTTATTTTCATATTCTCTAATTATGTTAGCTTTTTCAGGTATTATTTCTCCTTCTAAAGAATCTAATAATTGTTTCTTAGCTTCGTCAACAGTTAATCCTGATATACGTTGTAATTCTTCTAATTCTTGTTTTTTGCTTTCTTCTAATTCTTGTCTAACATTTTCTGTCTCAGTGATTTTTTTATCTAGTTCTTTTTCTCTGTTTTCTAAAGATTCTACTCTTTTATCAAGATTTTCTTCCTTTTGAATTAATCTTTTTTCTTGTTGTCCTACTTCAGCTCTTCTCTCTTTAATCTCTTGATCCAAATCGTTTCTAAGTTTAAGCATCTCTTCTTTAGCTTTAAATATTTCTTCTTTTTTAGTATTTTCTGCTTCTATTTTTACATTTTCAAGTAATCTTTTAGCTTCATTTTCGGCACTTTTAATTTTAGATTCAGCAATCTTTTTTCTGATTGCTATTCCCATAGGTATGAATACTGCCGCTGAGATTAAGAGAGTAATTATAACAACAATTACGTTATTCATTATAATCAACCTCTTTTCTATTAATTTTTCAATGTTCATTAAATATATAAAATTCATTATATTTTTAATTTTTACACATCTATTTTATATGGATTACGTAAATTTGTCAAGGATTTGAGTCATTGCTTTTATCATTATTAGTACTTCTCTATTTAACAAAAAAAGACTAATTGCTATATTTGCAATTAGTCAAAAATTATATTTAATTTTTATGCTCTTGGATGAGCTTTATGATATACATTTTTTAATGAATCATCTTGAAATTGCATATACACTTGTGTTGATGAAATATCTGAATGACCTAACATCATTTGAATTGATTTTAAATCAGCTCCATTTTGTAATAAGTGTGTTGCAAAAGAATGTCTAAGTACATGTGGTGTAATGTCTTTTGTAATATGAGCTTGCTCTTTATAATATTTAATAATTTTCCAAAATCCTTGTCTTGTTAATCTTTTTCCATTTACATTAACAAATAATGCAGTTTCGTCTTCACTCTTTATCATAACTGGTCTTGCATTTTTGATATATTCTTTTAATGCTTTTATTGACATTGCTCCTAATGGAATAGTTCTCTTTTTGTTTTCACTGTTACAAACAACATAAGATTTTTCAAAATTTACGTCTGAAATATTTAATGAAATAATCTCTGTAACTCTCATTCCTGTAGCATATGCAAATTCAAGCATTGCTTTGTCTCTAATTCCTTTTAAATCTGCATCACTAGGTTGTTCTAATAACAATTCAACTTCATCAGATGATAAAATACTTGGAGCTTTTTTATCTATTTTTGGTGAAGGCATGCCTTCTGTTGGATCTTTTTTAACTTTTTTATTACGTAATAAGAATTGGTAAAAAGATCTTATTGAAGCTAAATTTCTTGATATTGTTGATGTCTTTTTTCCAATCTTTTTTAAATATTCTATATATTTCTTTATCTCTTGTTGATCTATTTTAGAATATGATAATCTTTCGTTATCTAAGTATTCTTGAAATTGAACAATATCTCTTCTATAAGACTGTAATGTATTTTCAGACAACTTTTTATCATTCTCCAAAAATTCCAAGAAAAGTTTGATTTGTTTTTCCATTTATAGTCCCCCATTCCAAAATATCTTCAATATTATATAAAATATTTACATAAAGATTTTATGTATATTTTATATCAAAATATGCTTAAAAAGTAAATAGTTTTATAAATATTTTTTAAATATATGTACTAGATTCGTTGATACGTATGACTCTGACAGTGAAGAAATTATGGAAACAAAAAAAGCAATAAACATAAAGATTGTAAATTTCATAATTTCAAATTTTAAATTCTCTCTTTTGCCAATTATTGATCTCACAAAATTTACGCCAGATACTATCACAATAAACATCGCAACTATATATATTATATTATGTAAAATCATCGAATTACAAATGAAAATTATGGCTCTTTTGGTATCTAGTGCTGCATATATTGCTGCTATTGTATAACCAATTGAAAATCCTTTTCGTATGATGACATAATATGCTATTGGTATTCCTATTAAAGTAGTAGATAAGAGAGCTAATATAATTAATTCTTTAGTATTGCTATATATCGATTTTTTTAAAATTTCTAAACTATCGATTTCATCTGTACCTTTCACTATTTCTATTTTTTCATCTATGTATGTCTTTACTTCTTCCTTTTGATTATTAGATGAATTATTAATTACTATAATAGAAATGATAATTCCTATTATAAAAATGCAAAATATTTTTATATATTCCATTATATTGTTAGAAAGATAATATTTTATATGTTGTTTCATATTTTCCTCCTAACAAATTAGTATTCAATAAAGCTACTAATTATGTATTTTTAATTTAGAATTTCAAAAATCATTTATTAATCAGCTAAAAAAGAAGTTATAATATGAACTGTACTCACATTATAACTTCTTAGATAAATATTAAATTAATCAGAATAATTATCTCTGTTCATTTTCTACATCCTCAAGTAATCTTTTTCTTCTCTGTTCTTCTAATGTCTTGTCATATTGAGATATTTTCTCTTGAAGTTTTTCTGGATCTGTTACAGTTATTGCACCATCCTCTACAGAAATTATTTCGTCATCAACTAATGAATTCAAATTAATAAATTTATGTGTAGAATTTCTATCTATAGTTACTAATTTTCCTTTTGAACTTGCTTCTAGCATTAATTTATACATTTCTCTTGTATATTCACTAATAGCCATTTTTCTGTCGTTCTTTTCATGTTCTGTTTTTGGTTCACTTGTATCAAATCCAGATTCATGAATCATAATTCCATCATCTGTTTCTTCAGAAAAGATATACCAATCACCAGAGTCACTCATGTTTATTCCTAGTCTATCAATCTTATCATTTTCTAAATCATATAATCCAAAAGATTGTGCAACTTCAGTGATGTTATTTGATCCATGAAAACAACTTGATATTCCGCTTCTTTCAACCATATTAGATATTGATTCTATCTTATCAGGATCAATATCTATTCCTTTTCTTATCATAATATCTCTCGTTTTTTGATATTTTACTCCATAATCTGCTACATCGGTTTGAAAATGAGTATGATCATCTGAAGCAAACTCATCATTGTGAGCTATAAGCACAGCTGACCTAGAATCATAATAAAGTACTCTTGTTCCTGCACCATTATAAGTTTTTCCTACTTCTGCTGGTGGAACAGAAGTAACTGCTTTAATAGTGTCATTTTTTTCTGGAGACAAATTATGTAATAAGTCATCACAGCCCACACCCATTGCTACATCTTTTATTACCATCGCCTTATATTGTTCTTCAGTTATTTTTCCTTTTCTTAATAATTTGTCTAATTTTAATCTGTCTGTCTCAATCATTCTTTTAGCAGCTTCTTCATAGACACTCATAATTTCGTCAAAGCCACCTGTTCTTTTTAATTCCATTTCAACTTTAGATGGTATCTCAACATTATCAAAGCAAACCCTATTACCATTTCTCCAAGTCCAACTTTGTGAAACAATACCTATAGGCTTTCCAGAATCGTCTAATTCCTCTACTATAAATAATGAGCCATTTTTTTCAGTTGCTGAATGTATCATTGAAGATTCTCCTGGTTCATTTATTCCTATTGTCTGACAACAGTTAGTTATTTCTCCAATTGCAAAATGCAAAGGATCATCCATTCTTACAATTCTTCCTCTATAATGCTTTGTTTGATATTGTTCTTGTGGAATTGCCTGATACTCTCTTTTCTTCATGTCTTTTAACAACTCTAAAGCAATCTTTACTTGTTCCTCGTTTAATCCTGCATTTTTAGCCTGATAAATTAGTTCATATTCTCCTTTTCCAATTGGAATATCAGGATATACATCTGCTCTCATTTTATTAAGTATATCTGCAGGTATTAATGTTTTTTCATTAAATTTTGTGTTAAGTCCAATATTGTTGTCTAAGTAATTATCAAATCTTGAAGCAATTGCTGTAAATTTAGTATACAAATCAGGATTTGAAATAAATTCATCTTTATATCTTAAAAAGAATTCTTTAAATCTTTCAGAATATGGTGGTACTAAAGCTGAAAACATATTCTCTGCTTTACCATATGTAAATAATCCTCTATAATCATCATTATTTAGTAAATCATATAATTTATTTTTTTCTTCTTCACTTAATTTCTTTATTCCAACGCTTGCTTTAGTATCTATTTCTAGCCCAGATTCTTCAGGATAAATTAAACCATCTAAAGTTTCAGCTTCTTCATAAGTTAATTTATCAGGTTTATAACAAATATTTGTTGTTATTTTTCTTATCCAGCCTTTTCCTATTTTTCTTGATTCTTCTCTTAGATCATCTACAACCGAATGATTTAATTTTCTATTCCATTCTGGGTTTTTAGTTAGATGATCTGCAAATGAAACCAATTCATCTAAATGAGTTGTTACGTGGGGTGAGTAATATGGTTGACCATTTTCATTTATTCTTGCAAATTCTTTATCTAAATATTCTCTTACTAAATTGGGATCTATTCTCTCTGACTTATTTAAACTATATTCTAGTGCATTTCTATATTGTATCTTTAACATATTTCTTGTTTTTTGATTTTCTTGTATATTTGTGTCTATTACTACTGAATTATTTTCTCTTACCGAATCTAATTTTTGAAGAGTACTAATTTCAACAACCCTATCTACTAGTATTTGTATTTCTTCACTATTTGCAGTAATTCCATTTTCAGCAAAAGCTTCAGTAAGTAATGTTGTAATATCCCCATTATACCCTGCATTAAGCTTATCATTTATACTTTTAAATACTTTACACGTATTTTTAGAAGTAATCTTTTCTGGAGTTGGCATTAATCCAGGTATTCCCTCAAACAATTTAGAAATAACCTTAATATTTCCTACGATTTCGAATTTCTTTTCATATAACGATTTAATAATTTCATCATGTTCATATATTCTTGAAAGCGTTTCTTCATCTATTTCTGGTATTTCTAACAGTTTTTTTGCTTCATTATATCCCAAGAAATCAATCATATGACCTAATATTTGTTCATAGCTACCCCTAGAAAATCTATTTGAGCCATGTAACATATTCATTGAAGATATTTCTTTATATTGCTTCAACATTTCCCTAGATTGTTTTTCTGGTTGAATATATAAAACAAAACCAGGATTTTTTATTAAGTCTTCTTCATATCTTTTTTCAATTTCCTCAAATTTGCTTCTAAGTTCATCGTCTTCTAACAACTTATTTTCGAATTCTTCATCACTTAATTTTAGTCCACTCATTAATTCTTCTTTTGCATATTGTCTTGGATAAGTGTCTAAAACTAATTTTAAAGTATTTGCATTTTCATAACTTTGACCATATACATCTAATAATGCTTCATCATCTGTATAATATAATTCTGCAATTTTACCTAAACTAAAAACTTTTGTTAGATTTTTTATTTCATCTGCGCCTCGTATTAATTCGAAAGATTTTCCTTCTAGATAAAATCTATATTCATCATCTATTATGTCTTCTATACTTAATTTATGATCTCTAGCAGTATCAACTAACCTATCACTGTATGATACTTCTTCTAAATAAAAAGTATAAAAACTTCTTTTTAAATCTGCTGGTGCATCATCATCTAAAACAAATTCCGGATGTTTTTCTCTGAAAAACGGTGGTATCTGTGGTTCTCCATATGTAACTTCCTGGCATAATATTGCATCCTCAACTGTTTTTTCGAGTATATTTTTAAAATCTTCTATGCTTATATTTTCATTTGGTATATATATGCTATCAATAGTTCCATCTTCAAGTCTCTCTGCAACAGCCAAAGTTATAGAATTTTCTACTATAAAATTTAAAATAGCAGTATTATCTGAATTAGTTATTTTCTTTAATAAATCAAGTAATGAAATTGAATCATATGTTTCTTCATTTCTAACATAAACATTTGGAAATTTCATTCCAATTTCAATATTTTTGCCATTTAAGTATTCTGTCCAAGATGGATTTTTCTGAAAATCTTCTGTTTTTAAATCACGACTATAAAATTTATCCTGTAACTCTTTGGGTGCATCCTCGGCTAAAAACATTTCTGGATATTTATTTTTAAATTGATCTGAAAAATCTCTAAAATCAATTGGTTGTACATCGTTATAATTATAGTCTGTTGGTCCTTCCACAATCATTCTTCTAACGCATTCTTCAAAATCAGACATAGAATATGGTGCATAAACATCTTCCGGATCGTCAGATCTATAAAATATACTTTTTTCCATATTATGCTGATTACCTGCGTAATGGAAGTAATATTTTCCTAATCTTTTAGCAAGTGCAAAATCATTTTTAGAAAAAATATTTCCGTTTGCTTTGTCAAATTCCATTACTGTTTCAAATCCATATTTATAAAATAAAGTTAATACACTATTATCTTCAAATACTCTTGGAGAAATCCCATAACTTTCAATTTTTTCTCTAGTAGTATATTGCATTATTTTATCAAACATCCATTTTTCATTTTCTGATAATCTACTTTCAACAGTTTCTAACGAAAAGTATCTTTCTAAGGATTTTATAGCATTTTGATCCATATATTCAGTTTTTCGTATATCATTTAGAATTTCTCCAACTTGTATTTGAATTTTCTTAACATTTTCCTCCTTAGATGCTTCTGTGTCAATGTTCTTCGCTATTTCCAAAAATATTAAATCTTCTTCAACAAGTCCCTCTGAGATGTCTGGAAATTCTTTAAATAAATATGAAATTTTTTCTGATGTAACACCTTCAAATACTCCTGGATTATATTTATAAAGTGCTGTTCTATCAACAAATTCTTTTCCTTGAAATACTTCTCTATTTTTATAAACATCAGATAAAGATAATGAACTGTCTAAATATTTTGAAGCTAATTCATCATCTTCCTTAAAATCAATTAATCTTTCATCTGGAACATATTCTCTAATAGATGGTTCATCTACAATTTTTTTATAAATCTTAGGACTCAAATAAGTTTTTGATATAACTTCATTTAATTCATCTCTTATAAAATTTTTAAAAGTTTCTTCATTAAGCATTCCATCATATTGCTCTAATTTATTAACAAAAGTTGAATAAGATGCTTCATCTAAAATTTCAATTAATGTAGGTGTTACTGTCTGCACAATTTCTGGGCTTACTTTACCAAAAAATTTTTTTGCTCTATATGATAACCTTTCACTTTGTATTGCATCAAAAAGTTTATATCTTAAAATATCACCAATTCCTAAATCACTTCTATAATATTTGTCCCTAACATCTTTTGGAATATCTCTAGATAAAAATTTTTCCTGATGTTCCATAACAAATGCATCATCAAAAGAATCATCATCATATGATTGACTTTCAAAATCAAAATTTCTTACATTGCATCCCTTTACTCTGACAGTTCCATATCTTAAACTTGTATCTATTATTTTAAAATCTATATTCGCTTTTGTACCTTCAAAATCAAATCCAATATCGAAAAAGCCTTCATATTCTTCAAATGGAATATCAGATAAATCACTGCAATGTACTTCATCAATTAATTGTTCAATTTCACTGTTTATTTTTTCCTCTTCTTCATCTGATAAAGTTATCTCTTCATTGTCAACCTTATCAATTAGATCTTTAATTTCTACAATTCTACTTTTAATTTCTCTAAATCTTTCAATAGACATTTTTGGCATAATTACAACATTCCTTTATTTTATACTTTACTTTTTAAAAAAACTTTTTATTTTTTCTAAAATTCTTTTATACCATGGGTTAACAACCTCAACTAGAGCTTGTTCATTATTACTTACATTGTTTTGTTCAGGTAATTTATCATCTTCTTTGGCAAATATGTCTGTTTTTATTTCTTTAATATTATCTGTATAATTTTTATAATATTCTGCAACATTTAATTCTTTTTCTGATGGATACATTATTTTTTTCTTATAGTAAAACTTATTCGTTTTATCATTTAATTCTTCACAATTTAATAATGAACTATTTACAAATACATTTGGTGAAGTTACTAATGTAATAAACTCATAAGCTACATTTGGATCACTTGTATATATAGAAACGCCTTTAGGTTTCATTTTATTTAATCTATCTAAAACATCTCCAAATTTTCCTTCTATTTTTTCAAAATCTATATTTTTTTCATTTAATCTTTTCATTTCTGAATCAATCTCAGAAGTAAATTTACCATCATAATCATATATAACATATTTTTTAGAAAACTCTTTTTGAATTACTTTTTCTTGTTCTTTTTCTTCTAATTCTATTATCTCATCAAAATCATCATATGAGCATTCTTCATAAGGCATGATCATAAGTGTATTTCTACTAATGTTAAATTTTGCTAATGCCTCAGTAAAAATAATTAGCATCATACTAGATAAACTTAATTCGTTATATTCTGTTTGAGATATTGTAATTGTATTTCTAGATTTTATACCACCAACAAAATACTTAATAACTTGTAAAACATCATTTGTTTCTACAACAATATTTCCAGTTGGTACTGGAAATACTCCACTATAATAATCAGCTCCTTGATTATAACTAGATGTTGATTTATAAAAATCATTTTCTTTATATGCTTCATCAAAAGCATTATAAATATCATTAAATGATATTTCAGTTCCTGATATATCTATCATTTGCTGAATATATGTTTTATTTGCAATTATTCTAGATAATATATATTTTAAAACGCGCTCAGATAAATCAAGAGTATCATTTAAATTATAAATTCGAAATGCATTATTTAATAGATTAATTTCTTCCATAAAATCCTCCAATAGGCATTACATTAGGTTTTTAATTCCAACATATAAAACACTATTAAAAAGTCTAATATACTAAAAAAATTATACCAATACATACTTTTTTTCACAATATTTGCAACAAACATGTTATCAAAACTTAATATTTATAGTTTAAAAGCAAAAAAAATCATTTAAATTAATAAATGATTTTTTTATTTTGAATAATACTCTAAAACTTTATTTTTAAATTCATCAAATCTACCATTACTTAGAATTCTACGTGGGCAATAACTACCTGAAAAATCGTTATGTGTTTTTATACTATTTATATTTAAGTCATATTCTTTTAACAAATAAGCAACTAACTTTGCTGCATTATCAAATGTTTTTTCAAAATCAGATCCATCGTTAACACATAGTTCTATTCCAATTCCGTATCTGTTTCCTGTTCTTTCTCCTGCATGATTGGCAATTTCATTATCAGGTATATGATGATATATTTCTGTTTCATCAACAGTATAATGCCATGAAGTTGAATTTTTACTTATCTTTAAATATGCTGCATGACCGGCAGCTGTTGCCATTTTATTGTAATTATTTGTTTCATGTATTACTATATATTTAATTTTTCTCTTGATTCCCTTTCTTGCACTATTATCTATATCTATTATTTCATTATGTACTGTTACTCCATATACATTATCTGGAAAGCATGTTTTTTCTGTAATGTCCGTTTCGGGCAGTTCGAATTGTTCAGACGCATCTTCTATTCTCCAATAAATACTTTGTATTATAATTTTGGCAATTAATAAAATGATACAGATTATTAAAAAAGCAACAATTATTCTAAAAATTTTCTGTCTATTTTTCATCTTGTGTACCTTCTTTGCATAATTAAAATTTCTTATTTTTCTTTAATTAGAATTGTAACTCTTCCATCGTCAGTCAAATTTTTTATTTCTAATTTATATTTTGGGTTTCCATCTTCTTTTAATACACGTGCCTGATCTCCTAAAGTATAAGTACCCATATACTCTTTTCCATCTATTATAAAATCATAAGAAACATTTACGCCATATGATACTGTTACACCTTCTCCATAATCAGGAGCATCCCACTTTGCATCATCTGTTATTGCAAAATAATCACTTGTTCCATCTATATTTACATATGTAAGTGTATCTATTTCACACTCTTTGTTTAATTCGATTTTTTTCTCATCTGAATTTGTTACTGTTTCATTATTAGATGCATTTTTTTGTTTATTAATTTCTACAAAAATAAATACTAAGGCTACAATTATTATAATAATTAAAGCAATACATAATATTTTCTTTTTCTTCATATGTTTACTCTCCTTTTATAATTTAAAATTCAATTAAAATTGTAACATATATTTTTAATTATATTAAATTCGATAATCCAGACTATTTATGATTTGTTTTACGAAACAATTTTGCAAATAATTTACTAAACCAATTCTGTTTTCTATATTCCTCTAATTGTTTATTTTCATTTAATTTATCAATATTAGTATTTTTAGGAAACAAATCATCATATTTATATTGTTCTTCTTTTCTTTTTTCTATTTCCTGCTGTGTTTGTTTAATTAGTAAATCCAATTCTTCTTTTTCTTTAGGTTCAAGAAAAAAATTCATGTTTAAATATGTTAGGATTGTAACAGTATCAACATGCAATTTTTTCATATTTAATGATTTTTTATTGCATAATTCTTCACTATATTCGTAGTCTTTGTTATCTGAGATAAACTCAACTATATTATCTGGTAATTTTTCAATATAGGACATATCCATTTGTTTTAAAACATATTCAACTTCTGAAAGTCGTTTACTTAATTCTTTCATTTTTAACCTTTCACTACAACAATATTATCTTTTGTTTGTCTTAACATACTAGGAATATTTGCTAATCCTCTACAGAAACTATCTGGAGAATTTTTTATAGCTGATTTACTTTGATTATTTATAAAACTTGGGTCAACTATTGTTACGCTCTTATTCTGTATATAATCCCTAGTTTTAACAGCTATGGTATTCAAAACCGGATTCTTTGATTCTTCAAATTTTTTCATTACAGATTCTATCCTGCTAGTATCTGGGCAATTAATATTTCCTAACATTTCCCCATAATAGCTCATATAAAAATCATAACAGCTATTTACATAGTCACTACCGAAAGCTGGTCGAATCGTTTCTAGTATTTTTGAGAATTTTAACAACTGTGCCGCACATTCTATAAAATAAGCATTATACACATCATCTAAATTATCTTTAATATTAAACTTTGCGTGAGTTTCTTCAAATGTTTTTAAATCAACTTTTCCTAGACCGCGCAAAGTTAATGCATTTTCATGACTAACATGTAAAAAATTTTCAGTTAGGTTGCATATCTGATTTTTTGAATATTTTCCACTATTGATTTTATCAATAAATAATTTAGTTGGTGCATGATTTAAAATATAATTGCTTATCGTTCTACCTGCCGGAGACATTGTTATTACATTTTCAAACAATATATCCGTCTTAATTTCACCTGAAGGAGTAATTATATGTTTTAAATGATTAAATTTATTTAATAGACTAGGATCATCTTTAATAGCTTTACGCAAAAAAATCATATCATAGTCCATTGTTCTGTATCTTTTTCTATCTACAGGACTTTCCTTTAATGAGAATGATCTTCTGCAATTAACTGCTACTGCATTTCTATGACAAATTCCAGATAATTTTTCATTTTCCTCATTTCTATCCATAAAATCAAAAATAAAAAATTGCAATTTTTTCCATCCATGAAAATCAGCATCAATTTCTATTTCGTCACTATCATGGTTTCCCTTAAAATTTCTTGGATCATTTTTTCCATAATTTTTCGTTAAATAATCTTTATATGCTATATTTAATAAACATTTTATTTCATATGGTAAAGCATCTATATTAAAATTATTTCCTTCAGCTCTGTTTTTTTGAACCTGATGTGTCAATTCATGAAATTGTACAAATAGAAGAAACATTAAGTCAATTTCTTTTACAGATCTAGAACTATTCAAAGATTTATTTGAAGATAATTGCATATTTTTGAATCTTGATATTTCAAAAGCTGTATACCTATGGCTTCCACTACTGTGTGCTACACCTATTTTTTTCTTACCATATCGATCATCATATTTTGCAGCAAAAGTTCTTATATCTTCAACTCCTTTTCTATAGTAACTTGGTAGAAAAGTTAATATAGAAGATATTAATTCTGGAGATGTTCTTAAAGTTTTTCTATTATTTAATATATATCTTATAAAGTCATTATAATTTTGTTTAAACTCTGGATTTTTAAAATCTTTTTTACTATCAAAATATGTACCTAATATTCTTATTTCCTCATCATTTAAGAATCCATTTTTATTAACTTTATCCATGATGCTTTTTATTATTTTTTCATTCTTTACGATATTATCTTTGATATAATTTTTTCCCGTTATTTTTTGTAATGCTTTTTCATCCAAATACTCAAAAACAACATTAGTGTTGACCTCTAAAAATATTTTGTCTCTGCCATATCTCACTACATTTTTATTTACTACTTCCCTTAAGTAATCAAAATAATTTCTAAATTCGCTAGAATTAATATAGTTCTTGTCTTCTGATATTTTCTTTGCAATATAATGATCTAACGATTCTTTGAAAGCTAAATAATACGCATTAGATTCATTGCCGTATTTTTTTAAGTATTCGTCTTTAATCTTATCTAAATATGCCGGATTATTTAAAGCATACTGATACATACTTTCATCAAAATCATTTGCATATGATTGATTAAACATATTTTTTTAAATGATTATTTAATAATAAAATAATCATTTCCTCCTTTTTATATTATATATTTGAAAAGTATCTTTTATTTTTTAATAATTATAAGTAATATAGTAATTTTAATTTATATAATAAAACAATACCATATACTAATATTTTTATCAAGAAATAATTCCTTTTTAAGATATTTTTCTGGTGTTTTGCAAAAGAAAAGAGATATGTAAAACATACCTCTTTTTGTGGTACCAACGACGTAGATATTTACAACCTATCATCGGCTCTCTTGACAATTAATACAAATATCAATCAATTTATTAAAATACATCTTAATTGAGATAATTTTCAATAGCAAAATTAAATTTTTTCCAAAAATTTGTTCTGTTCGGTTGTTTTTTATTTAGAAATATTGTATATTGGTGCACATAGGAAATGATGATAAGCAGATGTGTTTTTGCCACCAATTTTACGAGTCTTCGTAGGAAGGGTGGTGATGTT
>CANQPZ010000005.1 GCA_947625895.1 uncultured Clostridia bacterium
AATAAAAAAATTTAAATAAAAAAATTAATAAAAAAATATATATTAAATAATAAGTAATTTATGATAAATAAAATAAAAAGAAAAAATCAAATATTAAATATTAATATAATTAAATTTTTAATAAGTTTAAAATTAAAATTTAAATTAATTGTAAATCTATAGAATATTTAAAAAAGTTTTTAATATAAAATTTAAATAAAAATAAAAAATATATAAAAAGTATTTAATAAAAAAATTAGATAACATTTTGACAAAAAAATAAAAATTCAAAAGAATAAAATATTATGTGAAAAGATATAAAAATAATCAATTAAATATAACTAATTTATTCTGAATATCTAAATCATATATAAGAAAAATATATATAAAATAATAGGAAAAGTAATATAAATTTCCTTAAAGACATATGAGGGAAAATCCTTGAAAAATAAGTAATTCATAAAATATTTAAGTAAAGTAAAAACTAGCAAAAAATACAAGAATTTGTTGAAATATAAAGGAAAAATAGATTTATTATAAAATAAAGCAATATTTTATTAAAATTATTTAAAAAATGAATAATTTTATTATAGTTATTATTTGACTTTTTTATAAAAAAAAATTAGGTAAATAGTGATGAAATTTTTTAAAATCTTATAAAAAAAATTTAAAATAGTGATTTCAAAATTTGTTATTTAATTTAATAAATTATAATTTTTATTTTGGCAAAGGAATAATAATTTATGTAAACATTCTTTTAAGATGTAATAAAAAAATTTAAATATAAATTAAGATTAAATTATATGAAAAGTTTGATTGAAAATTTAATTATTTATAAATATTAAAATTGTTTATTATAACTTATTATAAAAAATTATTTAAAAAATTTATTATAAAATTTTTTATAAAAATAATATTATAATGTATAATAAAAATTTATCATAAATAATTAATAATTAATAAATTAAGAAAATTAGTAAAAAAAAATAAAAAAATTAATAAAGAATAAATAAAAGAAATTAGAAAAAAATAAAATAAAATAATTAATAAAAAATAAATTTAAAATAATTAATAAAAAATAAATTATAATTAATTAATAAAAAATAAAATAAAATAATTAATAAAAAATAAATTAAAATAATTAATAAAAAATAAAATTAAAATAATTAATAAAAAATAAATTAAAATTAATTAATAAAAATAAATTAAAATTAATTAATAAAAAAATAAATTAAAATAATTAATAAAAAATAAAATTAAAATAATTAATAAAAAAATAAATTATAAATAATTAATAAAAAAATAAATTATAAATAATTAATAAAAAATAAATTTAAAATAATTAATAAAATTAAATTTAAAATTTATTTATAAAATTTATTAATAAAAATATTAGATAAAATTATTTTTAAAAATAACGAAAGAAATTAATTATAATTTTTATTTTATTAATAGTTCCAATTAATAAAATTTTTATTAATAAAAAATAATAATTTTAAATTGACTTTAATTTATTTTTTTTAAAAGATAAATTATTAATTCTTTATTATATGATTAATTTCTTATGTTAACTAATATTATGAATAAGTTAATTGTTTCTTTTTTATTTTATTATATTATATTATTTTTTATATAAACTATTTGACAAAATGTATGTTTTTATCTTAAATCTTTTTATTTTATTTCTATTAAATTTTTGTCTAAATTTTTTATAATTTTATTTGTATAAAATCATTCTTTTATTTCATATTTTCCTATTAAAATATATATTTTTTTAGTAAATATATATAAATATATGATTACTTATATTTGTTGATTTTACTGGATTTCTTTAAAACATATGTAAAGAATTATATTATTAAAAAAACCATTATTTTGTTGATATATAGGCAAATATTCACTTTTTTATTAAAAATTGTTATAATAGATCCTATAATTTTCTTTTATTTAGTTTATTTTTAAAATTTAATAATAAGCTTTTTTAAAAATTTTTCTATATCTTTTTTCTTCTAATTTGAATAAAAAATTGTTTTAAAAAAACAAAAAATATAAGTTTATAATTTTTAATTTTAATTTGGTAACAATAAATTATTTTATGTAAAACAATTTTATTTTTAATGAATTATATATTATAAATTTTTTTATTAATAATATGATTTTCTATTTAATATTTTTAAATAATGAAAAAAATAATTATAATTTTTTATTAAATAATAATTTCTGAAAATAATGATTATAAAAATAAATAAATTATTAATAATAAAATTAACAATAAAAAATTAATAATAAAAATTAATAATTAAAAATAATAAAAAAAATAATAATAAAATTAACAATAAAAAATTAATAATAAAAATTAATAATTAAAAATTAATAATAAAAAATTAATAATAAAAAATAATAATAAAAAATAATAATAAAAAAATAATAATAAAAAATAATAATAAAAAAATAATAATTAAAAAATAATAATTAAAAATTAATAATAAAAAATAATAATAAAAAAATAATTATTAAAAAAATAAATAGAAATAACAATTATTAATTATTATTAATTTTTTTGAAAATTTTTATTATTTAAATATTTAAATCTATTATTTATTAAAAAAATTAAAACCGCCTTTATAAGACGGTTTTTTTATTAATTTGTTATTTTTTCTTTATTTTTTTTATTTTCTTGTTTATTTTTTTCTTTTTGTTTTTCTTCAACTTTTAGATTATCCTTTGCAACTGTCATTAATAATTTTATTCTATTTGTTTGATTTGAAGCACTTGCTCCAGGATCATAATCTACTGGTGTTATATTTGCATTTGGATATGTTTCCCTAATAGTTTTTATAACTCCTTTTCCTACTATATGATTTGGTAGGCAAGCAAATGGTTGTACACATATAATATTTGGTATACCGTTTTCAATATATTCAACCATTTCAGCTGTTAAGAACCAACCTTCTCCTGTTTGATTTCCTATTGACAAAATATTTTTAACTTTCTCTTCTAATTCCCAAATATTACATGGTGGTAAATATCCTTTTTTAGATTGAAATAAAGCTATTTTTTCATCTTTTTCGAAAATGTCTATTAATTTAATTGCTGTTTTAAATATTTTAGATTTTGTTTTGTCAGTTTTTAATAATTGATTAAATGTAACTTTATGTGTTGCAATAAATTTAATAAATCCCATAAAGTCTGGTAAGATTACTTCAGCGCCTTCTTGTTCTAGGACATTAGCTACGTAGTTATTTCCAAAAGGATGATATTTAATTAGAATTTCTCCTACAATTCCAACACGTGGCTTTTTAATTGAAGTATCTAATTCAATTTTTTCAAAGTCATTTACCATGTCATATATGCTTTGTTTGAACTGTCTACTATTTGATTTTATTAATAATTTTTTGCATTTTTCCATCCATTTGTTAAATAATTCTTCAGTTTCGCCTTTATTAACTTCGTATGCTCTATTTTTTGTCAATAGCTTCTGAAGTAGATCTCCATAGACTACCATTTTTAGTAATCTTTCAGCCAAGCCTAGTGTTATTTTGAATCCTGGATTTTTTTCCATTCCAACTACATTAAATGAAATTACAGGTACTTGTGGGAATCCAGCATCTTTTAATGCTTTTCTTATAAAACCAATATAGTTTGTTGCTCTACAGCCTCCACCAGTTTGTGACATTATAAGTGCTATCTTATTTACATCAAACTCTCCTGACTCAAGAGCTTCGATCATTTGACCTGTAGTAAGTATTGATGGATAACATGCATCATTATTAACATATTTTAAACCTGTTTCAACAGTATGTGGTGTACAATCTCTAAGAAGTTTAACATTATATCCACATGCTTTAACTGCTGTTTCTAGTAATTCAAAGTGAATTGGTGCCATTTGTGGTATAAGTATTGTATATTTTTCTCTCATTGCTTTTGTGAAAGGTATTTTGTTTTGTTCATAATTTCCTAGATTTGAATCCTTTTTCTCTTCTTTTTTCTCTTTTATTTTCTTGTTCATACTGGCAAGTAGTGATCTAATACGAATTCTAACTGCCCCTAGGTTGTTAACTTCATCTATTTTTATTAATGTATACATGTTGTCATAACTTTTTAAGATTTCTTCAACTTGGTCTGTTGTAACTGCATCAACACCACAACCAAATGAATTAAGTTGAATTAATTCTAAGTTATCATGTTTTCCAGTATATTCTGCTGCAGCATAAAGTCTAGCATGGAATACCCATTGATCAACAACACGAAGAGGTCTTTTAGCTTCAGCTTTTTTGCAAACGCTATCTTCTGATAATACGCATAAACCTAAACTTGTAATTAGTGTATCAATACCATGATTTATTTCTGGATCAACATGATATGGTCTTCCGGCTAAAACAATTCCTCTTAAGTCATGCTCTTTCATGTATTCCATTATTTCAGTACCTTTTTTATCAACATCATTTTTATAATTTTGATATTCTTGTTCAGCCTTTTTAGCAGCTTCTATTAATTCTTTCTTTGTAAAGTTATATTCTTTAAATTCTTCTTTTTCAAGAATAACTTCAGCTAAATGCTTACTATCAAAAGGTAAGAAAGTATTTATAAATTTAACATCTTTTGCTTTTAATTCTTCAACATTATTTCTTAATACTTCTGAATATGAAATTACTATTGGACAATTATAATGATTATCAGCGTTTTTATATTCTTTTCTTGAATATGGAACACAAGGATAGAATATTGTTTTAATGCCTTTATCTAGCAAACTAATAATATGACCATGTGATAATTTTGCTGGATAACAAACAGATTCTGAAGGCATTGATTCCATACCTTTTTCATATGTTTTTCTATTACTTTTCTCAGATAGAATAACTCTAAATCCTAAATTAGTAAGGAAAGTGAACCAGAAAGGATAATCTTCATACATGTTTAAAACTCTAGGTATACCTATTGTTCCACGATATGCTTTATCTTCTGGTAAAGGTTCATATCCAAAAAGTCTTTCATATTTATATTTATACATATTAGGTAAATTTTTATTTTCGTTAAGATTTCCGCTTCCCTTTTTCGCAACGGTTACCAGAAATAAAAGATTTACCATTGCTGAATTTATTTATTGTTAGTAAGCAATTATTTTCACATCTACCACAACGTACTTGAGATGTTTTTATATCTAATTTATCTAATTCGTCATCTTTTAAAATTGTTGAAAAATATGCCATATCAATATTTGATTCATATTGTTCTTTTGCTAAAAGTGCAACTCCATATGCACCCATTAAACCAGCAATATTAGGTCTAATAACATTTCTTCCAACTATTTTTTCGAAACTACGTAGAACAGCATCATTATAGAAAGTTCCACCTTGTACAACTATATGTTTACCAAGAGTACTCATATCACGAACTTTCATAACTTTCTGAATTGCATTTTTAACTACAGAATAAGAAAGTCCAGCTGAAATATCTCCAACACTATAACCTTCTTTTTGAGCTTGTTTAATTTTTGAGTTCATAAAAACTGTACATCTAGAACCTAGATCTACTGGTGTTTTTGAATCTATAGCAGATTGAACGAATTCCTCAATTGTTAAACCTAAACTTTTTGCAAATGTTTCAATAAATGAACCACATCCTGATGAACAAGCTTCATTTAGCATAATATTATCGATAGCATTATTTTTTAGTTTTATGTATTTCATGTCTTGGCCACCAATATCAATAATACTTGTAACATCTGGCATAAACTGTTTAGCTGCTGTATAATGAGCAATAGTTTCAATTTCATTTAAATCAACATTAAGTGCTGTTTGAATTAGCTTTTCACCATATCCTGTAACTCCAGAGAATCTTAATTTAGCATCTTTAGGCAATACAGAATATAATTTCTTTAGCATTTTGATAACACTATTTAATGGATTTCCTTCATTGCTACCATAATCTGAATATAATAAATGGTTTTCTGTATCTATCAATACAAGTTTTGTCGTAGTTGAACCAGCATCAATACCAATGAAACAATCTCCTTTATAATTTTCTAATGGTTTTGATTCAACTTTAGCTTTATTATGTCTTTTCTTAAATTTTTCATATTCTTCAGTAGATTCGAAAAGTGGATCTATAGGTTGAGTTGTTGTATCTTTAGATTTCTTTAAATTTTTAATTTTTTCTTTAAGTTCAGCATTTGTGAATGCAGGAGTATTTAAAGAATCAAGTGCTGCACCTTTTGCAACAAGTAGATGTGCATCTTCTGGTATTATGATTTCATCGTCTTTTAATTGTAATGTTTCTATAAATCTTTTTCTAAGTTCAGGTAAATAGCTTAGAGGACCACCTAAAAATGCAACTTTTCCTCGAATTGGTCTACCACAAGCTAATCCTGATATTGTTTGATTAACTACAGCTTGGAATATAGATGCTGCAATATCCTCTTTTCTTGAACCTTCATTTAATAGAGGTTGTACGTCAGTTTTAGCAAAAACACCACATCTTGAAGCAATTGGATAAATTACTTTATAGTCTTTTGCTAATTCATTCAAGCCGGCAGTATCAGTATTTAATAATGATGCCATCTGATCTAGGAATGCTCCTGTTCCTCCGGCACATGTACCATTCATTCTTTGTTCTATAAATTTGTCAAAGTATATTATTTTAGCATCTTCACCACCAAGCTCAATTACAACGTCAGTTTCTGGCAAATATTTTTCAACAGCTCTTTTACATGAAATTACTTCTTGAATAAAAGGAATTCCTAAGAACTTTGCAGCTGACATTGCTCCAGAACCTGTTAAGGCCATTGTAAAAGAAGCATCTGGATAATCTTTAGATAATTGCTCTAAACAATTACATACAGTATTCTTAGTATCTGAAAAATGCCTTGTATAATTTTTATATATTGTTTCATTTTTATCATTCATTACTATGATTTTTACAGTTGTAGATCCAACATCAAGACCTACGTGTAATAACTCTGACATTAATATATCACCTCTCATTTAATCACAATGTATCTTATAACGAAATGCCTGTTTTGTCAATGTAAAAATATTTCCAAAAGGTTGAGTGAAGTAGGAAATATGCATATTTTAGAAAATCAAAAATAAAATGGTTTTAACAAATATTATTCGAATAGGGAGAAGATTTATATGAAAGAAAAGAATAGTAATATGAAAAAATGGCTACTTGTCATAGTTATTTTGGCTTTTTGTCTAATCATAATTCTTGCTGTTGGAAGGAATTCTGATAATGTTCAAGTTGAAACTACAATTAGTGAATATACGCCTGAAGAAGAAATTAGTGAAGAACAAAATAGAATGACAGTGCTTACTTTATATTTTATTGATTCTAAAACTGGAGAACTGAAACCGGAATTAAGAAATATAGATGTAAAAGAAATAATGAATGAACCATATCAAAAGATAATGGAATTATTAATTGAAGGATCTGAAAAAGAGGAAATGCAAGAAACAATTCCTCCTACGACAAAAATAAATAAGATTAGTCTTGAAGATGAAAATTTAGTAGTAGACCTAAGTAAAGATTTTATAGACAAATATGAAATAGGTTCAGAAGAGCAAAATAAGGTTATTTATTCTGTTGTTAATACCTTTCTTGAGTTAAAAGAAATTTCATCTGTTACTTTTTTAATTGATGGAGAGAAGATAGAAGGAATGATGGACCCATATATTAATATAAAAAGTTAATGTCTTTTAATTATTTTTACTAATTTTAATATTTTTAACACATCAAAAATGTTATTTGAAGCATTTAAAAAACTTTCAACCTCATATAGTGGAGATATTGCTTTTTCAACAAATTCAATTTGTCTTTTTGGTATTTTTCTCATAACAACAACCCTTTTGCATATTCTGTCAATTTGTTATATAATATGAAAAATTTTAATTGAAAGTGAAATGAATTATAAGAATAATGGTTGAAATTAAAGATGATGAAAAAGTGGATAGCTTAGAATACAAAGACTTACAACTTATTCAAAAAAAAGATGGGTTTCGTTTTGGAATGGATGCAGTAATTTTGTCAAATTTTGTTGAAATTCCAACAAAAAACGCAATTATTTCTGATCTAGGAACTGGCACTCGGAGTTATTGCAATTTTAGTTGCTGCTAAAAATAATTTACAGAAAGTTTATGGATTTGAGATACAGGATGATATTGCTGAGATGGCTAAAAGAAGTGTTTCGATGAATAATATGCAGGATAAAATTGAGATAATTAATGAGGATATAAAAAATTTACCACAAAAAGGATGGACTAAAAAATTTGATGTAGTTGTAACGAATCCACCTTATAAAAAGCTAAATACAGGACTATTAAGTGGAGATGAGAAAAATTTAATATCAAGACATGAAATAAAATGTACTTTGGAAGACATTGTCTCAACTTCATCAAATATATTAAAGGATTATGGCTCTTTTTATATGGTACATAAGCCAGAAAGATTAGTAGATATTTTATTAGTAATGAGGGAAAATAAAATTGAGCCTAAAGAATTAAGATTTGTATATCCATATAAGAATGATAAAAGTAATTTAGTCCTAATTAAGGGTGTAAAATGTGGAAAACCTTTTTTAAAAGTGTTAGATCCATTAATTGTTTATAATGAAAATAATGAATATAGTGATGAAATATTAAAAATATATGAAAAGGGTGCTAAATAATGAATGGAAAATTATATGTGGTAGCTACTCCAATAGGAAATCTTGATGATATAACTTATAGAGCGATTAATGTTTTAAAAGAAGTTGATTTAATTGTAGCAGAAGATACAAGACATACATTAAAATTATTAAATCATTTTAATATTTCTAAACCTTTAATAAGTTATTATAAAGAAACTGAGAGAATAAAAGCTAATACAATTATTGAAAAAATTAAAGAAGGAAAGAATATTGCTGTAGTTTCTGATGCAGGAACACCAGGAATTTCAGATCCAGGGGAGGTTTTAATAAAAGAAGCTATAAAAGAAAATATTGATGTTGTTCCAATACCAGGGGCTTGTGCTGCAATTAATGCATTGATTTGTTCTGGAATGAAAACAACGGAGTTTGTTTTTATTGGATTTCTTTCTGCTAAATCAAAAGAAAAAAACGAGAAACTTAATTCAATAAAAAATGAAACTAGAACAATGATTTTTTATGAAGCTCCACATAAAGTTATTGATACATTGGAATGTATGTTAAAAATTTTAGGTGATAGAGAAATTTCAATTGCAAGAGAAATGACTAAAATTCATGAAGAATTTATTAGAGGAAAAATCTCTGAAATATTAAATTGTTTAGAAGTAAAAGGAGAAATGGTAATTATAGTTGAAGGAGCTGAGAAATCAGAAAGTCAGCTTGAATTAGAAGATAGAAATAAGATGACTTTACAAGAACATTATGATTTCTATCAAAAAAAAGGATATGATAAAAAAGAAATAATTAAACTTATTGCAAAAGATAGAGGAGTAAACAAAAACGAGATTTATAAAGAATTTATATAAAGATGTTATATTAAAAATAACATCTTTTAATATAGAAAAAATAAGTATGATACAAAAGCATCATACTTATTTTATTTGTCTTCTAATTTTTTATTAATTTCTTTTAAACATTTTGAACACATTAATTTTCCATTATGTCTAATTGCTGGTTTTAGTGCACCACAGAAAACGCATCTATTTTCGTATTTCTGTAAGATAATACTAGAACCTTCTATTGATATTTCAATAGGATCTTTTTGATCAATTCCTAGAGATCTTCTCATTTCTTTTGGTATAACGATTCTTCCCAATTCATCAACACGTCTAACAATTCCGGTTGAAAGTTTCATATTTATCACCTCCAAACAGCATTTCAGATTACTCTCTAAATCATAGATATAATATCATATCGCCCTAAAAAATACAATATATTTAGAATATTTTTCATGTCAAAGAATAGACTGAAAAAAGGGGATTGGTACATATGCTAAACAAAATTTGGCCTTCAATGATAATTGCTTCTATTTTATATGGTATTTTTTGCGGAAGAATAGGGGAAGTAAATGATGCTATATATATTAGTCTTGAAGAAACAATCAACTTATGTCTAAACTTTTTAGGAATAATGTGTTTTTGGAATGGAATGATAGCAATATTAAAGAACACAAAAATAATAGAAAAACTGAAAAAACTATTAAGACCTATAATTGATAAATTTTTTAATGGAGAGACTGAAAAATCTAAGGAATATATTAGTTTAAATATTATTTCTAATATTATAGGAATAGGAAATGCTGCTACTCCAATGGGAATAAAAGCAATGGAGGAAATGAATAAAGAAAATAATAAGAAAAATTTATCTAAGAGTATGAATTTATTTGTTTTACTTAATACTTTGTCTATACAGCTTATACCAACAACAGTTATAAGTACGAGAGCAACATTTGGATCAGAAAACGCTGGAAAAATTATTTTACCAATTTGGATTGTAAGTGTGCTAAGTCTGCTTATTGTAATGTTTATTGGATTAAATGTTTTTAAGGAAGATGAAAAGGATGAATATATCTGATAAATTAATAATACCAATATTAATTTTGACAATAATACTTGTTAGTGTACTTGAAAAAAGAAAAACTTTTGATATTTTTACTGAAGGAGTTATTGAAGGACTTGAAACTCTAGTTAAACTTTTTCCTGTTTTGTTAGGATTATTTTTATCTGTAAATATGCTTAGAGCATCTGGAATAATAAATTTTTTAACAGATGTTTTTGGAAAAGTGTTTGAAATTTTATTAATTCCAAAAGAATTAATAAGTATTATATTCTTAAAGCCAATTTCAGCAAGTTCGAGCCTAGCTATAGCTACTGATTTGTTTAAACAATATGGAGTTGATTCAATGATTGGCCTAATAGTATCAACTATTTTAGGATCAACGGAAACTACCTTTTATACTATTGCTGTATATACAGGGGCAATAAAAAAGAAAATTTCTAAAAAATTAATAATATTATCAATTTTAGGAAATTTTCTTGGAATTTTTTTATCAGTTATAATATGTAAAATTATATTTTAATTAGTTTACTTGGGCAATTTCTACTTGCAATATCTATAGATATATCTTTTTTTGTAATGTTTTTTGTTTCTAATTCGTCGTAAACTGTTTTTAGAGCAAGTTCTGGAAAATTATTTTCCTTACTTAAGTGACCTAACATTGCTCTTTTTAGAGTATGCTCTGATAGAAGTTCTGATAATGTTTTGCCAGCAGATTCATTTGATAGATGCCCCAAAGGACTTAAAATACGTTGCTTTAAAGGAAATGGATATCTTCCATATTTTAAAATATCTGGATCGTAATTGGCTTCTAATAGAATAAATGAAGAATCTCTTAGATTTGAAATTAAAGTATTGTCTACATGTCCAATATCTGTTGCAATACTGATTTTCTTATCATCATGAATTATATTAAAACCGCAAGGGTTTGCTGCATCATGAGGAATTGAAAATGGTATAATTTCAAGATCGTTTATTCTAAAAGATTTATTAATCTTGAAAATTCTTTGATTATCTTCAGCTATCTTATTTTTTTGGTCTGGCATTGCATTTAAAGTTTCTATATTGCAATAAACTGGAATTTCGTATTTTTTTGATATACTGCCGACATTCATAATATGGTCTGAATGCTCATGTGTTACGACAATAGCATCTATATTATTTAAATCGAGATTAAAAGAAGCAAGAGCTTCTGAAATCTTTTTTTGACTAACTCCTGCATCAATTAATATTTTTGTTTCATTAGATTGAACTAATAAGCAATTTCCTGTACTTCCGCTATATAAACTACAAAAATTAAACATCTACTACCTCATATATATGTAGAATAATTATTCTTCTACTTTTTGTCTTTCGATTTTTGCTCCAAGGCTTCTAAATTTTTCTTCTATATTTTCATAACCTCTATCAATATGATGAAGATTAAATACTTCTGTTACCCCATTAGCACTAATACCAGCCATGATTAAAGCTGCACCTGCACGTAAATCTGTTGCTGTTACTGGTGCACCATATAAATATTCAACACCTTCAAAAACTGCTGTTTTTCCTGATATTGTAATATTTGCACCCATTTTATTTAACTCTTGTGCATATTGAAAACGAGATTCCCAAATACTTTCATTTATAATACTTGTTCCTGATGACATAGATAAGCATACTCCCATTTGAGATTGCAAATCTGTAGGAAAACCGGGATATGGAAGAGTTTTAATATTGGCTTTTGAGGTTCTTTTTGACCACCAAACTCTTGCATGATCACCATTTGCTTCTACATTGCCACCAATTTCTAATACTTTAGCAATAACTGGCTCTAAGTGTTTTGTTATACAATTTTCAACAGTAATATCACCTTTTGATGCAATAGCAGCTAACATGAATGTACCTGCTTCTATCTGATCTGGAACTATTGAATAAGTAGCATTACCTTTTAGTTCTTTAACGCCATTTATTTTTATAACGTCTGTTCCAGCTCCTCTAATATCTGCACCCATAGTATTTAAGAAGTTTGCTAAGTCAACTATATGAGGTTCTTTTGCTGCATTATCAATTGTAGTTGTTCCTTCAGCTAATACAGAAGCTAAAATAGTATTCATAGTAGCTCCAACAGAAACCATATCAAAATATATTGAGTTAGCTCTTAATTTATCACATGTTGCTGTAATATTTCCATTTGAAACTGTGACAGTTGCACCAAGGGCTTCAAATCCTTTTATGTGTTGATCAATAGGCCTTGGACCTAAATTACAGCCACCAGGAAGTCCAACTTCTGCATGACCACAACGTCCAAGAAGTGAACCAATTAAATAATATGAAGCTCTAAATTTTCTTGTTAAATCTAAAGGTGCAAATGATGAAGTAATATGTCTAGAATCAACTTGAATAGTGTGTTTATTAATCCATTTAATTTTTACACCTAGATTTTCTAATATTTCACAATATGATTTTACATCACTTATATTAGGTAAATTTTCAATTGTACAAACACCATTTATTAATATTGTGGCAGGAATGATAGCTACAGCAGCATTTTTTGCTCCGCTAATTTTGACGTGTCCACGTAAAGGTGTTGGCCCTGTTATAACTAATTTCTCCAAATATATACCCCCAAAAAATTAATCTATCATAAACTTTAAATAAACGTTTTTATTCAGAATAGAATATAACATATTAAATAAATGTTGACAAGATAATTTTTCAATCTTGTGCAATACCAAGTTAAAGCGAGAGTTTATCGGACTAAATTACTAAATAAATCAACAATCTTAAATTTGAAGTTATATTCTGGAGTTTGAGAATATAGAAGTGAAGCTGTCTCATCCTGTAAATTTTCTTCTAATATTTTTTCTGATTCTTCTGAAAAAGAGCAAGTCGTTGAATCAATTAGGCACATTGGAGGAAATAAAACGCACCACCAATTTTTACCTTCAGCTTTTCCTATTTTTATTTTAATTCCATCATAAAATCCTGATGGAGTGGATATGTCAGCATAATCTTTTTTAGGGAAATATGATGTACCAATTTCAATTGAAAAGTCATAATTGTATCCTTTTTCATAAATGCTATTTCTAACATTTTCATATATATCTTCTTGATGATCTTTTAAAAACTTTATCATTTCGGTTTTATTACTAAAATTAAAACTTTGAAGATAGGAAATTAAGTTATCTCGAACATGAAGTTTTAAATCTTGATCTTCTGCAGAATCGCTATTTGCTATTATATGAAGTCTAAAAAGATTCTCCTTTAAATCAGATGAAATAGAGAAAGAATATGATATTGAATAAAAGAGAAAGTATAAAAAGAAAAGTAATATTATAAAAAATATTGATTTTTTTGACATTAAAAAACCTCCTATAATCTTATTAAATACAATTATTGACAGAAAAAAATCTAATATACAAAGTTGAAATTATTATTTCTAAGCCCATCTTATTAGATAAGATGTCGAAATAGGTAGGACGATTTTTATTGACGCTTATGTTACAAAATGGTAAAATTTACCAAAAGGTAACTAGGAGGTATGATTTATGGTAGACAATGAGTCAGCGGAAAAATTGTGCAGTTTATATGTTAATAATATGCATCTGATCGTAATGCTAATACCATATATTGAAAAAAAGCTAGAAAAAGGGGATAAAATAGTTACAATACTAGAGGATGATTTAAATGCAGAAGTAAGAATGCTTATGGATAAAGTACATTTATCCAAGATTAAAAAAGAAAAATTAAAGAAAATAAATTGGAAGAAAAATATATTATCATTAAATAAGATTTCAGAAATCAAAAATAAAATTATTTTAGTGAAAGGAAATTATGATTTTATAAAGGAAGTTAATGAGGCACTTAATATAAAAAAAGTAAAGAAGGTTATTAATTGTTTTGATTTAGACACGTTTGAAAAAAATTCAAGAGAAATTTTAGAAAATCATTGTAAAATATTAAATACACTTGGAGAAAAAAATATTCCAGAAATATTCCATGCAAACATTAGGGAAAATAGAATATTGACTAAATAAGTAGAATAGTATAAGATATGAATGATTTGATTTGTAGTATTTGTAATAATGGAAGGAGTATGTCTATAAGAATGAACGAAAAATACGAAAAAGCAAAAGAACTTGTAAAAAAGTATAAACAAGAGCATTTATTAAAATTTTATGATGAGAAATCTACAAAGGAAAAGGAAAAACTTTTAGATCAAATACTATCAATAGATTTTGATTTAATGGAAAATTTGTACAAAAATGCAGAAAAGCCAATTGATTTAAAAGATGTTGACATAGAGCCTATAGATTATGTGGATAAATCTAAATTGACTGCTACGGAAATAAAGAATTACGAAGAAAAAGGAATAGAAGCTATTAAAGCAAATAAATTTGCAATAGTAACTATGGCTGGTGGACAAGGAACAAGACTTGGACATTCTGGTCCAAAGGGAACTTTTGATATGGGATTACCTTCTCATAAATCTTTATTCGAATTATTATGTGATACTATAAAAATGGCAAAAGATAAATATAATGTAGTTATTCCATGGTACATTATGACAAGTGAAGAAAACAATGCTGAAACAGTTACATTTTTCGAAAAAAATAATTACTTTGGATATCCAAAATCTGCTATTAAGTTTTTTATCCAAGGTGAATTACCAATGATAGATAAAAAAGGAAAAATTTTATTGAACGAAGATAAAATGGTTAAAATGGCAGCTGATGGACATGGTGGAACACTAAAAGCAATGGGAAAAACAAAAATTATTGAACAGATGAAAAAAGATGGAATTGAGTGGATTTTCATTAGTGGTGTCGATAATGTTTTAGTTAAATCAGTTGATCCATTATTAATTGGTATGTCAATTGAAAATAACGTTTTAGGTTCAGTAAAAACAATTGAAAAGACAGATCCAAAAGAAAAAGTAGGTGTTTTCTGTAAGAAAAATAAAAAAGTTGGTGTTATTGAATATACAGAAATTCCTGATGAATTAGCTCAGATTAGAGATAAATATGGAGCTTTGGTATATGGCGATGCAAATGCTATTTTCCATTTATATAATATTAAAGGTTTAGAAAAAGTTAGCGACTTAAGATTACCTTACCATACAGCAGTTAAAAAAGCTAAATATGTAGATGAAAATGGAAAAGTTGTTGCTCCTGAAGAACCAAATGCTTATAAATTTGAATTATTTATATTTGACTCATATGAAATGCTTGGAGATGTTGTAGTTTTAAGAGTTAAAAGAGAAGAAGAATTTGCACCTATTAAAAATGCTGAAGGCGTTGATAGTCCTGAAACTGCAAGAAAATTATACACAGATTATTGGGCAAAACAAGAATACATGGCAAAATATGAAAAATGGTGTGAAGATCCAGATATAGATGACCAAACTAAGCAAGAACTACTTGAAATCAAAGGTAATGACGAAGAAATAAAAGATAGATTTTACAAGAATTTAGACTTTGGAACAGCTGGTTTAAGAGGGATAATTGGTGCTGGAACAAACAGAATGAATAAATATACTGTTAGCAAAGCAACACAAGGATTAGCAAATTATATATTAAAACAAGGAACTGAGAAAAAAGGTGTTGCAATTTCTTATGACTCAAGAAGAATGTCTAGAGAATTTGCTGAATATACAGCATTGTGCTTAAATGCAAATGGAATAAGTACATATTTATTTGATGAACTTAGACCTGTTCCTGAATTATCATTCTTAGTTAGAGAATTAGGAACTACTGCTGGAATTATGATTACAGCAAGTCATAATCCACCACAATATAATGGATATAAAGTTTATTGGGATGATGGTGCACAAATAGTTTCTCCTAGAGATAAAGATATAATAGCAGAAGTAAATAAAGTTACTGACTATTCTATGGTAAAAACTATGACTAGAGAAGAAGCTGGTGCTAAGAGATTATACCATGTTGTTGGAAAAGCTATTGATGATAGATATATAGATACATTAAAAGCTTTATCTATTCATCCTGAAGTTACTCATGAAATGGGAAAAGATATAAAGATTGTATATACACCATTACATGGAACTGGAAATAAACCAGTACAACGTATCTTAAAAGAATTAGGATTTGAAAAAGTATATGTTGTTCCTGAACAAGAATTACCTGATGGTAATTTCCCAACAGTAGATTTTCCAAATCCAGAAGAACCAAAAGCATATACATTAGCATTAAAACTTGCTAAAGAAGTTGATGCAGACATAATATTAGCAACTGATCCGGATGCTGACAGATTAGGTATATATGTTAAAGATACAAAGACAGGTGAATATATTTTATATACAGGAAATATGACAGCTTTGTTAATTTGTGAATATATATTGTCACAAAGAAAAGAAAATGGAACTCTACCTAAAAATGGAGCTGTTATAAAAACAATCGTATCTTCAAATTTAACTGATGCTATTGCAAAATATTATAAAATGCATTTAATTGAAACATTGACTGGATTTAAATATATAGGTGAACAAATAAGAAACTTTGAAAGCAATCATAAATATGAATATGTTTTCGGATTTGAAGAAAGTTATGGTTGTCTTGTTGGTACTCATGCTAGAGATAAAGATGGTATTGTAGCAGTAATGATGCTTGCTGAAGCGGCAGCTTTCTATAAAAAACAAGGATTAACATTATGGGATCAAATGATTAATATCTATGAAAAATATGGATATTACAAAGAAGATCAAATATCAATTTATTTGAAAGGTGCTGAGGGTGCAGTTAAGATTAAAGAATTGATGGAAAACTTAAGAAATAATCCAATCAAATCTTTTGGTGACAGCAAAGTTAAATCAATTACTGATTATACAACAAGTATTAAAGTTGATCTTGAAACAGGAAAAGAAACAAAAATTAGTTTACCAAAATCTAATGTTTTATACTATGAGTTAGATAATGATGAATGGTGCTGTGCAAGACCTTCTGGAACGGAGCCAAAAATAAAATTCTACATGGGTGTCAAAGCTAAAACAATGGATGAAGCTAAGAGTAGAGTAGAAAAATTAAAACAGGATGTTTTAAGAAAAGTTGAATAGATTATGAAATGAAGAAAGATGTATTATCTTTCTTCTTTTTTGTTCTACGTGATTGTCTATAATTACTATTTTAATGTTGATTTTTTCAAGAAAGTATAATAGAATAATGACACTATTTGAGATTTTGTAAAAGAATTTATCACAAAAAGCAAATAACTTTTTTAATATTTGAATAAGTTATGACATTTTTTTTAAAAAAATTATTATTAAATATTGAAAAAGTATGAGGTGGTAGGGATGTTTCAAAATTTGGCTGAGAATATTGAGCTAAATAAAAAGGATGTTAAAGTTAATAATAAAAAAGAAATTCTAAAAGAAATTTTTACAATTCAAAATATTATTGTTTATATATTATCTTTTTTGGTTTCTACAGTTTCAATAAGGGATGGAATTTCTCCATTTGCAATAGCTTTTTTTGTTGCAGCATGTAGTAGTACAATCCCAGCAGGTGCAGTTCTTGTAACTACATCATTAGGTGTACTTGTTGCCTTGGGACCAGGAGAATTTTTATCTTATATTTTAACTATTTTAATCTTTTTTGTATCTATTATTTTCTTCAAACCTTATGTTCAAGATGATAGAAATGAAATAACTAAACTAGGTAAAAATTTAATTATTGCTTCTGTAATTGTACAAGCTATAAAAATTTTTATTGGACCTGTTTTAATTTATGATATTATTATTTCTTTTATAACAATTATTCTTGAATATGCTTTTTATAAAATATTTGTAAATAGCATAGGGGTTATTGAAGAATTCGGAATGAAATCAGCATTTTCAATAGAAGAAATAATTGGTGCTACTGTATTAGTTGCAATAGCAGCTGTTTCTTTGACTAAATATAGAATTTTTGGAATATCAATTGCCAATGTGCTTTCAATATTTTTGATTCTAGTTTTAGCATGGAGAAATGGAGTTTTAGTTGGTTCAACAATTGGAATTTCATTAGGATTAATTTTAGGAATTGTTGGAGCAATTACTCCGTTGCAAGTTCTTTCATTTGCTGTTTCAGGAATGATGGCTGGACTATTAAATAAATTGGGAAAAGCCGGTGTAATTATTGGATTTTTAATTGGCAATGCGGTTCTATCATATATATCTACAGGAAGTACAATACAAGTGATTTTATATAAAGAAATTTTAATTTCTGTTTTAGGATTACTAGTTCTTCCAAAACATGTTGCAGTAAGTGTGGATGATTTAGTTGAAAAAAATAAATTTTTTGCACCTGTTTTTGATAATAGATTAACTGAAAGTAGAAATGCAAAAGATAGATTATCTTATTTGTCTGATACTGTAAAAGAAATTGCTAAAAGTTATGGAATTAAGGATGAAGAACTAGTTATTGATGAAATTGAAAACATAAATAAGAGTAAAGAAGTATTTGTTGAAGATTTATTAACAAATCTTGATAGTTTTCCTAATAATATTTTATACGAAGAATTAATTAGTGTTTCAAATGGTCTTATTGAAGAAATATATAAAGTTTTAACTGATAAAGATGAAATAAATGAAAAAGATATATTAGAAATCTTTGAAAAACGAAATGAAATACTAGATATTGAAGGAAATAATGCAATTAAAGAAGATGTTGGACAAGTTGTTAGAATAATAAATAGAACATATAGAATAAATGAAATGAACTTTCAATGGAAACAACGTTTACAAGAAAACAAAAAATCAATTTCAAAGCAATTAAAAGGTGTATCAAAAGCCATTTCTGAAATTGCTGAAGATATGTCAAACACTAAAGAAAAAAATTATCAAAGAAAAGAAACGGAAATTAAGGAATTATTAAAACAAAAAGAAATATTTGTAAAAGAAGTTAGAATTAGACAAAACAATAGTAAAAAATATTTTGTAGACTTATTGTTTGAAAACAATTCTAAAGATAAAGAAAAAATTAAAATTATTGAAGATGTTTTAACAAGAGTATGCAAAGAAAAGATTGAATTGCAAAAGGATAGTAGCGATATCGATGCTAAACTATTCTTACAAAAATATATGTCTAAAGATAATTATACAGCTCAAATTGGTGTGGCAAGTGCACCAAAATCAGGAAATGATATTTCTGGAGATAGCAATATAAAAATAAAATTAGATGATAATAAATATTTGGTTGCAATTAGCGACGGTATGGGATCTGGAAAAGAAGCTAGAAAAGGTAGTCAAATTGTTACCAAAATGCTTAAACAAACTTTATCTGCAGGATTTGAAAAGACAGATTCTCTTGAATTGATAAATTCAACAGTAAAACTATCTACAGAAGAAATATATGCAACAATTGATGTTACAATATTAGACTTGTATAAAGGAGTAATTGAGTTTATAAAAAACGGTGCTTGTAAGACATATATAAAAAATAAGCAAGAAGTTACATGTGTTGAATCTAATTCATTACCTTTAGGAATTTTAAATGAAGTTGATTTCACAGCATATGATAGGGACATGAAAGACGGAGATATCATAGTTATGTGCAGTGATGGAATAATAGATTCTAATAGAGAAAAAGAAGGCGATGAATGGTTTATAGAATTAATAAAAAATATTAGTACAACTAATGTTAAGAAAATAGCAAGTATTATACTAAATGAAGCGGTTGATAATGGGTATGGAATACTTAAAGATGATATGACTGTTATAGCAATAAAAATTTCAAAAAAATAAAATTTTATTTCTGAGATTATATTTTATATAATCTCAGTTTTTAATCTTAATTTATATTTTGAAACAATGTTCATTTTATTGTGCAAAGTATTGAATTTGACTAAGCAGATATGATATAGTAATAGCGTAAAAAAGGAGTGAATTTTTATGGCGAGAAATAGAGGAAGAAGATTTGATGACGAACCAAAACTTAATAAGAAAAAAGTTGCAGCTACAGTAATTGCACTTTTAGTAATAATTATGGTTATTGCATCGATTGTTATGGCAATAAGAGAAAAAAATAAAAACAACCAAAATATTGAAAAGCCTATAGAATATTTTTCAGCATATACAGGTAGTATATGGACAGTTATTAATAGTAAAGGAGAAGAATTAACATCTATTTCAAGCCCTGAAATGATAATTGTGCCAAATAAAGAGGTTGACGTATTTATTGAAACTTATGATATTGACTATACTAATGGTACAAGCAATACAAAAGTAGTTAATTCAAAGAATGAACAATTATTTTCTAATTACGAAAATGTAAATGCTATTGTTAATTACGACACTACAGATAACACATGGTATGACACTAATGCATTAACATTTATGAGAGATGGAAAATATGGATTAATTGATTTCCAAGGGAATGAAGTTTTAAATGCAGAGTATGATGAAATTTCAGCAATGAAGGGAATTCAAAGAATATTAATCATTAAAAAAGATGGAAAAGTTGGAATATATAATACTGTTTCAAAAACAATAACAGTAAATCCTGAATATGACACAGTTGAAGCATTAGGAACTACGTATAATGATGGTTTCATAGTTAAAGATGCAAATAATAAATTTGGAGTAATTGGTTCTGAAGGAAAGATTCTACTTGAAAACAAATATGATCAAGTTATGAAAGTTTCAGGAACAGACAAATATGTAGTAAAAGAAAATTCACAAACAGAATTAGTATCAGGTGACGGTACAGTTATATTAGATGCTGGATTTGATGAAATAGTATCTATTAATTCAGATAATTTAGTTATTGTAAAAGATAAAAAATATGGAGTAATTACAACTTCTGGCGAAGAAGTGTTAAAAAATGAATATGATTCTATAAAATACTGTTTCTCAGATTATTATATTGTTGAAGTTAATGGAAAATATGGAGTTATTAATTCTTTAGGGGAATATGTAATTGAAGCCAAATATGATAACATAGATTATCGTAGTGATATAGTTTCACTAGTTTGTGAAAACGCAGATTATACAACAGATGTTTATACAAGAGAATTTAATTTATTATTTACAGGTACTATTAATAAAGTTGATACAGATTTAGGTTATATTAGAGTTAGAATAGACGGAGATTATAAATATTATAATTTACAATATCAAGAAATAAGTAGTAAAGATGCATTAAAAGAAAATACACTATTCTTAGTAAAAGAAAATGGTAAATATGGATATGTAAATCAAGATGGTCAAAAAGTTGTTGATTGTATATATGATGATGCAACAGAGCAAAATGAATATGGATTCTGTGCAGTTAAAAAAGACGGAAAATGGGGAGCACTACAATCTAATGGTGCAGTAGTATTAGAACCATCTTACGAATTAGAAAACAATCTAAATATTGACTTTATAGGTACATGGCATTTATCAGAAGATACAGAATTAAATGCATATACTAAATAGTTAATTAATAATACAAAAGAGGAGAATTATTTTGGAGTTATCATTCAAATATCAATATACTTACTTTTTATATCCATTTGTTATTGATGAAAATAAATATGAGAAGTATATTATAAGATTGTTAAAAGATAAAAAAAGTAAATTACGTATATTTGAGAAAGAAAAAGATCTTGACATATATAATTATTTTACGCCTAATATTAGAGAAAGACTTTTCCCAACATTTGAAATGAGAGATCAAAGCTTAAGAAATTTTAAGGAATTATCTGCAGATAAACAAGCCAAAATCTTAGCAAAACATGATTGTGTATGTTTTGAATATTATTTAGGTGAATCAGTTCAAGGAAAAATAGGAAAGGAAAATGGTATTTTCTTTAGTATTCCTAAAATTGATATAATTTGCTTTAATACAGGAATATGCTTTTTAAGTATAAAAACAACAATAGAAGAAAGTGAAAAATTTTCTGATATATTAAATTTTAACTATAAATTTAAGGAAATAAAGTCTGAGTTTACTGGACTAAAACAATATGAAAATATAAATATTCAAACAGATGCACTTAAAGATGTTACTGAAATAAGTTCAGTTATTGATGAAATAGCTGGTACACAAAAAGCAGATATAGATATAGAAAATAAGTTTTATACTTTTGGATATGCGTGCTTACCTTATGAAAATTGGAATGATAGAAACGAGTTTGAAAAGTTTGATAATGAATTTTTAAAATATGTTAATACATTTCCAAGCAATTATATAACTGACTTAAATAGGGAAAGTGAAGAACAAAATTTAAGTGTAATTTCTAAATTAAAGTATTCTCGTACAGGAATTACAAAGTCAAATTGTAATTTACTTTGTTCTGCTGTAGATATGTACAATTATACAAAATTACCTTATGAGTATGAAACGGTTACATATTTTACTTATATTTTGAGGTTATACCAAAATATCTTTTTAAAATATATAAATAATGAATTTAGAAGTTATACAAAAATAATTAGTATAAGAAAAAAATTCATTGATTTTACTAAGAATTTATGGAGTAAAGAAATTACAAATGATGATACAGGTAGTTTGTATTATAAAATATTAGGATCAACATTTGAACTTGAAGATCAATTTGAGCAAATCAGAAAAAAATATGAAATCATATATAAAGATCTTGATATTGAAAAAAATAATAGAAACTATGTTGTTATTGTTTTATTATTAATATTATCATTATTACTTAATACATTTACCATTATTGCATATATGTTTACTTAAAAGTAATAAGACTAATTTATGAAAGTGGGAACTATTTAATGATTGCTTGCGGAACAGATATTATAGAAATTGACAGAATAAAAAAATCAATAGAAAAATCAGGAAACAAATTTTTAAATACTATTTATACTGATAATGAAATTAAATATTGTGAATCACATGAGGCAAATAAATACCAACATTATGCAGCAAGGTTTGCTGCTAAAGAAGCGGTTTTTAAAGCTTTAAACAAAAATACTAACATGGGTACGCTAGATTGGAAAAGCTTTGAAATAGTGAATAATGTATATGGAAAACCTGATGTAAAAATAGAAGATGATTCAATAGAAAGTATTGATATAAGTATTTCACATTGCAAAGAATATGCAGTGGCGAATGTTGTAATCTTATATAAATAAAATAATAAAAATGCCTAATACTAAAAGGCATTTTTTATTTTGAAATTAATATATTGTAATATGATAGTGATTTATAGAAAAAGAATCTTTATGTTACTTATAGGTATATTTTGTTTTTCAACAATTTTGTGTGCAAATATAAGTAACGTTGAAAAAACTGTTTTAACTTCTGCGACTCCTGTAACAGAAAAGGTCGTTGTTATTGATGCGGGACATGGAAAGCCTGATGAAGGAGCGGAAAGTTCAAATGGCACAACAGAAGAAAAAACGAATTTAGAAATATTATTAAAATTGCAAAAGTTATTGGAAGAAAGTGGAGCAACTGTACTTTTAACAAGATCAGATGAAAATGCTATATATGATTTAGATAAGAAAACATTAAAAGATAAGAAAGTATCAGATATAAAGAATAGGGTAAAAATTGGAAATGAATCTCATGCAGATATTTTTGTGTCAATTCACTTAAATAAGGGGGATAGTTCAAATTATAGTGGATGGCAAACATTTTATAAAAAGAATGATGAAGAAGGAAAAAGACTTGCTACATTGATTCAGGACGAGTTAAAAGAAACTATTGATTCTTCTAATAATAGAGTAGCTCATGAAATAGATAATGTTTATTTAGTAAAAAATGTTGAGATTCCAATAACAATTGTAGAATGTGGATTTTTATCCAATCCACAAGAAGAGGGTAAACTGTTGACAGATGATTATCAAAATCAACTCGCCTGGGGAATATATAGTGGTATTTTAAAATATTTTAATAATGTAAATAGTAATTAAAAAACGTTCCATTTATTGGAACGTTTTTTAATTTTTATACTTTTAATTTTTTTATTTTCTTAATCTCATTATAAAGCTTCTCTATATGTTTTTTTCTTTCATCATAAGAAATTTCGTATTCTTTTTTTACTTGCATACAGTTTTCTACAGTTTCACCAAGTTTTAAATACATTTCAACGCCTTTACGATAATACTCTTTATTTTCTTCAGTCTTTGCATTCATATACTTTTTATAGTATCCTTCAGCTTGTTTTAACCTAGAAATTTGATCTTTAACGTAATCTAAGTATTTTTCTCTTGCATTTATTTCATACAAAGTATCATCTGCAACAACTTTAAATAAAGCTCTAACAATATTTTTATCTATTTTTCCAACTGTAGGATCTTTAACAGGTCTCATACCATCTTGTGGTTTGAATGGTTGAGCGTTTTCAATTAAAATCTTTAATGTATCTATAATATCAATATGCGTTTTATATTGTCTTTTAGCACTTATTGCTTCAAATTCATCAGCAACACGAATAACCATTCCTTCATAAGGAATGTCTTTTTTTACTAAACCTTGTGGGTAACCAGTTCCATTCAAGGCTTCATGATGGTAAAGAGCTCCGGCGGCATAAGGCCTTAATTTAAGATCTTTCATACACATATTATAACCAATAGTAGTATGTGTTTTCATAATTGCATATTCTTCATCTGTAAGTTTTGATTGCTTTTGTAGAATTGAAGGTGGAATGAATATTTTTCCAAGATCATGTAAATATGCACAAATTGTACAATATATTGTGAAACCTTCGCTCATATTTAAATATTCGCATAAACGACATGTTATAGCAGCAACATTTTCACAGTGCTTTCTTGTAAAATTATCCAAACTACCTAAGCATGCTAATTGATAACGCATACTTGCGTCTAGATTGTAAGATTTTAAAGAAGTACGATCAAAAAAATCAAATTCGTCTTTCATTTAATAATCCTTTCTCTCAAATACTATAATAATTCTATACTTAACAAGTAAAATGGTCAAGTAAAAGCTTGATTAAATTCGGAATATACGATATTATAAAGGCATGATTTTAGGAACAAAAAGAAGGAATAGAAGATGTATTTAAAAAGATTAGAATTACAAGGATTTAAATCATTTGCAGAAAAAACTGTCTTAGAATTTTTACCTGGAATAACTACTGTTATTGGTCCTAATGGCTCTGGAAAGAGCAATATTTCTGATGCAATAAGATGGGTACTAGGTGAACAAAGTATAAAATCACTTAGAGGTAACAAAACTGAAGATATTATTTTTGCAGGAACTCAAAATAGGAAATCTCTTGGATTTGCAGAGGTTTCTATGATAATAGATAATTCTGATCAAAAATTACCAATTGAATATAATGAAGTTACTATTACAAGAAAGTTATATCGTAATGGTGAATCAGGATATTATATTAATAAAACACCTTGTAGACTTAAAGACGTTGTTGAACTATTTATGGATACAGGTATTGGAAAAGATGGATATTCTATTATTGGTCAAGGAAAAATAGACGAAATTTTAAGTAATAAATCTGATGAAAGAAGAAAAGTTTTTGAAGAAGCTGCTGGAATAGTAAAATATAGAGCTAGGAAAGAAGAATCTGAGAAAAAACTTGAACAAACTAAATTAAACCTGTTAAGAATAAATGATATTATTACTGAGATTGAAGGAAACTTAGAACCAACAAAGAAACAGGCTGATAAAGCAAAGGAATTTTTGCGTTTAAGAGATGAATTAAAATCTATAGAAATAGGATTATTTATTCATAATATCAATGATTATAAAGCTAAGATTGAAGAAATTGTTAAAAATCAAGATATATTTAGTACACAGCTAATTCGTGAAAATGAAAGACTAGCTAATATACAAGAATTAAAAGAAGAACTAAAAAATTCTATTGATGAAATAACTAATCAAATTGAGCAAATGCAAAATCTAGGCTTTGAAAATGAAAAGAAAAAAGAGCAATTAAATTCTAATATAAATATAAATCAAGAAAAGATTTTAAATAATAAACAAAATTTTGAAAGATTAGAAAAAGAAATTTTAGAAAATGATGAAAAGATAAAAACTCTTGAAGACGAAAAAAATCAGAAGAATGATAAGAAGGCAAACTTACTAGAAAATAGAGAAAAATTTGCAAAAGAACTTGAAGAAAAAGAATCGGAATTAAAGAAACTTACAGATACAATGTCTGGAAAAGAGTTAGAAATTGAATCAAAGAAGAAAAAAGTTGAAGAAAATACTGACAATAAATACGAGATTTCTAATACTATAAGTACTTTAGTTGCAAATGTGCAAAATGCGCAAACAAGAAAAAAAGTTATTAGTGACGAAATATCAAACAATATCTCAGAATTAGATTCTGAGCGTATGAATAAATCAGAAATATCTCAGAAATTCTTAGAGATTGAAGCAAAAAGAAACAAGATTCTTAGTGATTTAGAGGGAATAGAAAATAAAAGAAAAGAAGCTGAGAATAAGTTAAAAGATTATGACTTTAAAATAAATCAATATGAATCTGAAATGAGAATTAAGGATTCAAAGTTAAAATTTTTAATTGAAACAGAAAGAGATAAAGAAGGGTATATTAGAAGTGTTAAGTCTATATTAACAGATTGCGAAAAAAATAGTGCATTAAAAAAGGGTGTACATGGTGTAATTGCTAATTTAATTTCTGTTCCAAAAGAATATGAAACTGCTGTTGAAATGTGTTTAGGTCAATCTATGCAAAACATAGTTACAGACACAGAAGAAGATGCTAAAAAACTTGTTGAGCATTTAAGGAAAAATAATTTAGGTAGAGCAAGCTTTTTACCAATTACATCTGTAAAAGGAAAAAAATTAGAAAAAGTTACATCTGCAAAAGGAGTAATTGGAATTGCTTCTGATCTTGTAAAGTTTGATAAAAAATATGAACAAATAATTTTGAATTTATTAGGTAGAACATTAGTTGTTGACAATATGGATAATGCAATAGCTATTGCCAGAAAAAATTCTTATGGATTCAGAATTGTTACACTTGAAGGAGACATTCTAAATCCATCAGGTGCAATAAGTGGTGGTAGCGTTTCTGCTAAAACAGTTAATATTCTTGGAAGATCAAGAGAAATAGAAAGCTTAAAGAAAGAGCTTGTTTCAATAGAGAAAAAGATTAATAAATTAAAAGAAGAAAAACAAGAATTTGAAAAATCAAATGAAGATTTATTAAATGTTGTAGAAGGACTAGAGAATGAACTTAAAGATTTCGAAATTGTCTATGCAACAGAAAAACAGAAAGTTGTTTCTATTGAGGAAATAGTAGCAAAAGGTGAAGCTAGATTACAAAAACTACGTGATGAAGATGCATCTATTGATGAACAACTAAGAGTTAATTTAGAGACACAAGAAGAATTAAAAGCAAAAGTTCAAAGTCTTGATGAAGAAAATGAGAGTTTAAATGATGAAATAAATAAATTTGCTGATGCTAATAAAGATACTCAAAAATATGTTGATGATTTAAATTTTGATATTACTAATTTGAAAATTTCAGTCTCTTCTTTTGATGAAAGTGAAACCTCAATTGATGAAATGGTTGAAAGAATTAATCTGGATATTGAAAACATTAATAAATCAACTGAAAATAAGAAACAACAGAAAGAAAAAATAATTGAAGATAATGCAAATTTAGAAAAAGCTATTGAAGAACTTAATAATCAAATTAAAGAATTGATAGAGCAAGTTTCAAATAGTGGAACTAAAGTTGAAGATTTGAAAAATGAAAGAATTTCTAAAAACGAGAAATTAGTTGAGACAGAAAACAATTTAACAGAGCAGATCGAAAAAATTGATGGATTAAAAGATCAAGTTAATAAGTCAGATATTAAAAAATCAAAATATGAATTAGAGCTTGATCAAATTGTTGCTAAGATGTGGGAAGAATATGAACTTACTCCAAATGATCCAGGAGAGTATCAAGAACCTAAAAATGTTCATGATGTACAGAAAAAAGTTAATGAATTAAGGGCTCAGATGAAAGAATTAGGTAGCGTTAATATAGATTCTATAGAAGAATATAAGAAACTTAAAGAGCGTTATGACTTTATGTCTGAACAACGTTTAGATCTAGAAACAACAATTGCAAAATTGAGAAAAGTAATTTCTGAAATCCAAGAAACAATGAGGAAACAATTTGCTGAAAGATTTAATAAAATAAATAAAAACTTTTCGGACGTGTTTGTTGAATTATTTGGTGGTGGAAAGGCAGAATTAAAATTGACTGATGAGAATAATGTTTTAGAGTCAGGAATTGAAATTGAAGTTCAGCCACCAGGAAAGAAACTACAAAACATGAGTCTTTTGTCAGGTGGAGAAAGAGCATTTACAGCAATAGCATTATTATTTGCTATCTTAAAGATAAATCCAGCACCTTTCTGTGTCCTAGATGAGATAGAAGCGGCACTAGATGATGTTAATGTTTACAGATTTGCTGAATATCTAAAGAAATTTGCAAAAGATTCACAATTCTTAGTAATTACACATAGAAAAGGAACAATGGAAGTAGCAAATACTGTTTACGGAATTACAATGGAGGAAAATGGTATTTCAAAATTATTATCATTAGACTTGAAAAAATAAAATTTAAGAGTGTTTTTATAAACACTCTTTTCTATATATTTAAGAGAAAAAACCATAAAGTATATTTGTTGTAAAATGTTGTAAAAAAGGACTTTGCGTGGTATACTATAAAAGGATTTATATTTGTACAACAAATGTAAAATAAACAATTTATAAAGTTCTAAAAGGAGGAGCTTATGTTATTTTTAGGATCTGATCATAGAGGATTTGAATTGAAAGAGAAACTAAAAGAGTATTTTAAAGAAAATAACATAGAGTTCATTGATTGTGGAACAAATTCAAAAGAAATTGCACATTATCCATTAATTGCAAAGAACGTTATTTCACAAATGGATACAAATAAAGATAAAGCAATTTTAATTTGTGGCTCTGGAATTGGAATGGCTATGGTAGCAAATAAATTCAAGGGAATAAGAGCTGGGTTATGTTCTTCTGCAGTTATAGCAGAGGAAGCAAAACAACATAATGATATAAATGTTTTAACTTTAGCAAGTGATTGGGTTACATATGAAGAGGCAATTGATATTATTGTTGCGTGGAAAAATGCTGAACCATTAGGTGGAAGATATCAAGAAAGAAAAAATATGTTAGAAGAAATAGAAAAAGAAAATATGAAATAGGAGATTTATTATGTGGGGAGATATAATAATTGCATTTTTACTTGCATTTATAACTGCTTTTATGATAACACCCAAAACTATAAAAATGGCTAAAAAGCTAGGAGCAGTTGATAGCCCAAAGGATGAAAGAAGAATTAATAAAGTGGTAATGCCACGATTAGGAGGAGTTGCTGTTGTAGCAGGTTTCTTAATTTCAATGGCATATCTATTGATTAGTTTAACTCTTGAAAAACAAATTGGATTAACTGAAAACAATTACCACTTAAAACTTGCAGGATTTTTTATTGGAATGTTTGTAATAGTTGTTACTTGTTTTATTGATGACGTAAAAGGACTTCCAGCAACAATGAAACTAATAGCTCAAATCATAGCAGCAAGTATAGTTGTTGCATCTGGATCAAGAATTGATATGGCTAATATTGGTTTTATTAGAGATAATTTCGGAAATTCAATTAACTTTATGCATACTCTTTCAACAATTGTTACAATTGGATGGATTGTGGGAATAACAAATGCCATAAATTTAATTGATGGATTAGATGGATTATCTACAGGAATATCTATTATTTCATGTATATCAATGCTAATAATATTCTCCTTAAATGGTTCACCTATTATATCAATAATATTGATTACTGCTTTAATTGGTGCTTTAGCAGGATTTTTACCATATAACTTAAATCCAGCTAAGACTTTTATTGGAGATACAGGTTCTAATTTTATTGGATATTCATTAGCGGTAATTTCGATACTGGGTGTTGCTAAAACTTACACAGCATTAGTAATTGCTGCTCCAATTATAGTTTTAGGATTACCGATTTTTGATACAGTATTTGCTATAATTAGAAGAGTTATAAAAAATAGATCTTTGAAAGCAATATTTCAACCTGATGCTGGACATTTACATCACAAGTTATTAAAACGTGGATTTACTCAAAAAGAATCAGTCATGATATTATATTGCATAAGTGCTTCATTAGGAATGTTTGCAATTATATTATTAGAAAGTGGAATCTGGAAAGCGTTGTCATTTCTGTTAATAGTAATTGCAGTATTTGCATTAGGTTATAAAGAAGTTTTTGGAGAATTAAAAGAAAAAGAAAATACAAATAAAAGTAAAGAATAGAAAAAGAGAAGAAAGGTCTTCTCTTTTTTTGTGCCTTATGAAAGAAGCATACCTAAAATTAATATTCCTAGATTTTTATTATATATGTCTTGGAATTGTGATATTGGAAGAGGGTTTTCACCGCTACCAACTTCGATTGTATAGCCTGGTAAATTATAATTTTGAATAAACCAATCCTTATAACCAGCAAATCCAGAGGCATATGGTGTTGTTTCTAAAGTATATCCACTGACACTACTAAATTGTCTTCCTATTTCATAAGAATTTGGAGGCATATAATTTAAAAACTTCCAATAAATTGTTTCCCCTTGTGTGTGGTATGCAATTATTAGAGAAAAGTTGTGACTTAAGGTAAAATTATAAAGAGAAAGAGCTTCAGGAGTTACTAGAGGGCCTAACCCAACGAAATCTCTTGGACCAGGTTTTGTAAATCCTTGAGAATATTTATTTATTCTAGCAGTTTCCCATTCAGCAGGAAATTGCAAATTTAAATCCACACCATTTATATTTGCTTTCCAACCATCAGGAAATGGAATATTAGGATAATTATTTGCAAGTGATTGTGCATATTCAAAAATATCTGGAAGATATTGCTTTGTATTTCCAACAACTAAATCAACTCCATCTGGATTTACCATTGGGACAATGAATAAAGATACTTGATTAAATAAATAATTTGCTGGATATCCCCCAATAGTAGAATTATTTAAATATGCACTACAAAGATTCTCTGTAAATTTCATTAATAAAACTGATGTTATCCATTCATTTGCATGAATACTAGCACTATAAAAAACCTGTTTTTTACCGTTACCGAATTTTAAGTATCTTATATTTTTACCCAGAGCGGAATATCCAATATTACCTTGAACTAAAAACGGAAATTTTTGTTCAAATCCTTTTAAATTTAATTCTAATATATTGGAACCATATGATACATCTGTTGGAACGATATAAAAATAATTAGAAAGTTTTTGCCATGTATTTTTTCCTACTATTCCATCTTGTGAAATACCAAAATTTTTCTGAAATATTAAAACAGCTGATTTTGTTTGATTACCAAAAATTCCATCAACATTTCCTTTATAAAAACCTAAAGTCTTAAGTAGACTTTGTAAATATTGTACTAGGGTTCCTGATGAACCAAGTTTTAAAGTTTCCATTTAATCACCTAATATATGTTATGAAATTAGGCTTAAAAAGTTCAAAAATTCATAAATATAACTTTATGAATTTCTGAAAAATTATTATTGTTGTAATTCTGCTTTTACCTGATTTATTTCATTTTGACTTGCTTGGGAGGCTGGAGTATAGTAACCTTTTAAATTTGCAACTCTGAATAAATCGTATTGAAAAGTTTCATTAGAATTTCTTATTTCTTGAATAGCTTGTCTAAGATTTGTATTTTCGGTTTCTATAATAACACTTTCAAATGTTTTCAAGCTTTCCTTAGTGCTTTCAAGAATATCATTTACCATATATTTTTCTTCCATGAAAATTCCTCCTATTCTGATAAAAATGACATTAATTTTTGTTTAGTATTTAATGTGTCTTGTGCTGATTTCGTAAATAACTGTTTTATTTGCGGATCAACACAAGTGTTAGCATAATTTGTAAGTTTCTGATAATTTGTATCTTGACTTCCAATAAGATGTCTTAGATTTTGTAATTCTATTTGATTTAAATTTGGCATATTTTATCTCCTTTTCAAAAATTTAATTCTTAAAATAGTTTTCCATGTTAAAAGAAAAATATTCAAGGTAAAGTATAAAAAAATCCATAAAAAAGCTATTTCCCTAGAACATTTAACACAATCATATGATAAAAGTCCAAAATTAAAGGAAAAAAGAGAAAAACATAAAATATTTGCCGTAAAAAAAAATAAATGGTCTTGAGAAAAAAATATATATACGATATAATAACTATCATACGAAAGGAAAATAGATGAAAAAATTATTAGTTAATTTGAGAAAATCAGCCAAATTAATAATATTATTACTTGTAGGTTTATTTATAGCTGTTGGCATATTGTATTTCTTATTTAAGCCTATGTACATTGTTAGGCTTAATGGTGAAATAATTGGATATACTGATACTAAAAAACAGCTTCAAGAAGAAATAGATAAGTACATGAAAACAGGCGATGGAGAAAATATTGCCTTTGTTGAAATAGATCAAATGCCTGAATATGAGATTTGTTATTCAAAAAAAGATATTAAGGCAAATGAAGAAGAAGTTCTTGATACAGTTATAGCTTCAGGAACACCTTATTATAAAAATTATGCTATTTTACAATCAGGAGAAGAAAAACTATATGTTAAAACTTTTCAGGAAGCTGAACAAGTAATTGCTGACTTAAAAGAAAAGAAAAGTACAAATGCAGAAAGCATAACATATGTTGCTAAATATTCTGCAGAACAATTAGAAAATACTGATGTTGCGACAGCTGTTAATAATTTGTATTTGGCTCCTGTAGTAACAACAACTACTACAAAACCAAAAACAACTACTGGAAAATATGCAACTACTGGTTCTGCTAATACTTCACAAACAGTTTCTTATGATAAAGTTTCTTTAGGAATAAATCTAATTAGACCAGTTTCAGGTACTATCACTTCTAGATTTGGTAGAAGAAGTAGAGGTATACATACAGGACTTGATATAGCTGCTTCTACAGGAACACCAATAAAAGCAGCTGCATCTGGAACAGTAACTTTCTCTGGAGGAAATCCTTCAAAAAGTTATGGATATTTTATAGTAATTACTCATGGAAATGGTGTTCAAACATATTATGCACACTGTTCAGCATTATATGTTAAGGCTGGACAAACTGTTTCTCAAGGAGAAACGATTGCTGCTGTTGGTTCAACTGGTAATTCAACTGGGCCACACTTACACTTAGAAGTAAGAGTAAATGGAAAATGTTATAATCCGCAAAATTATTTATATTAAAAATTCATACATTAAATCGTAAAAATAAGGGGAAATATCTTTATCAATTGATATTTCCTTTTTTTCGCTATCTATTTTTATTTTATTGATAAAGTTTGTTTTAGCAATGAATGATATGAAATTACTAAAATTTTCTTTGTTGTCAAAAACAAAATTTTCTTTGTTAGTAAGAGTTAAAATGAAATTTTTATGAACAAGAAAAATATTTTTTAATTCTAAATAAGGAGGAAGATTTTTAAATATGGAAGATAGAAGTAATTTTGATTCAGAAGAATCTTCCATAAATGATTCTTTAGAAACATTATTTGCTTCTAAGAAAGATATAGGCAAAAAAATATATTTACAGTTCATCATATGTAACAATCCTTTCAAAGTGTTCTATAACTAGTGTTATTAATATAAAAAATATGTTAATTAATTGTAGCATGGGACTGATAAAAAATAAATGATAAAAATATGGAAAACAAGGAAAAAAACTTGAAAAAAATGCCCCTAGAATATATAATACATATATGTTAAAAAGCAGAGGTCCGTAACAAAAGACGAAAGGAAATGAAACAAATGGTAAGAGAAAAAAATATATGGATTTTATTAATATTTTTATTATCAGGAATTGTAATTGGAGGTCTAATTGCAACATATGCACCACAAGTAAGTTGGCTTAGTTGGTTAGCATATGGAGAAGAATTTGGAACTAGTGGACCGATAGGAATAGACTTAAGTATATTAAAATTAAGCTTTGAAGTTAGAATAAGAATTTCTGTTGCAAGTATTGTGGGAATGATAATTGCTGCAATAATTTATAAAAAGTTTTAAGGGCTATAGAAAGGATGTTATTTGGCTTTAAAATTAAGTAATTTGCCAATGTATGAAAGACCATATGAAAAACTAGAATTATATGGTGCAGAAAAGTTATCAAATGCTGAATTATTGGCAATTATTATAGAGAGTGGTACTAAAGAAGAAACTTCTATAAATTTAGCACAAAAAGTATTAGCTTTAGGTGATAGTTTTAAAGATAATCAATTAAGATTTCTACAAAATATATCTTTAGAAGAACTGCAAAAAATAAAAGGAATTGGAAAAGTAAAATCAATTAGAATAAAATCAACATTCGAAATTGCTAAAAGGCTTGCTTCTCCAATAAAAGATGAGATTATTCTTAATTCAACTAAAGATGTTGCTGATTTTTTTATGGAAGAGCTTAGATACGAAAAAAGAGAAATTGTTAAAGTTGTTATTTTAAATACAAAAAACAAAATTATTAAAATAGAAAATATTTCTTTGGGTGGCACAAATTATGCAATGATTGAACCTAAAGATGTATTGTCAGGTGCAGTTAAAGTTGGGGCTAATAAAATAATTTTGATACATAATCATCCAAGTGGAAATCCAACACCTAGTATGGAAGATTATCAAGTAACTAAAAGAATTGAGCTATGTGCAGAAATGCTTGGAATTAAGCTAATAGATCATGTTGTTATTGGCGATGGTACATTTCAATCTGCACTTAAAGGCAGCAAATAAGGTGGGAAATGGCAAATGAGTTTTTGGAATTTAAATAATAAAAACTTAGGTATAGATTTGGGAACTACTTCTATTTTAGTAGTTTTAGAATCAAAAGGAATAGTGGTTAACGAACCTTCAATAATTGCAGTGGAAAGAGGAACAAATAAAATCATTGCTCTTGGAAAAGAAGCAAAAGATATGATTGGTAAAACTCCTGAAAAAATTGAAGCTTTAAGACCACTTATGCATGGTGGAATTGCAGATTTAAAAGCAACTGAATTACTTGTAAAAAATGTAATGAATAAATTAGAAACAACAGAACATTTAGGAAATCCACAAATTGTTATAAATACACACATTGGAATGACAGAAGTAGAAAAAAGAGTTGTATTAAAAGTAGTATCAGATGCTGGGGCAAAAGATGTTTATTTAATCGAGGAACCAATTGCAGCAGCCTTAGGAGCAGGATTAGATATATATTCTACTGAAGGAAACATGATTGTTGATTTAGGTGGAGGAACTACAGAAACTGCTATTATTTCTTTAGGAAAGATAGTTGCATGTGACTCACTTAGAGTTGCAGGTGAAGATCTAGACCAAAATATCATAGATTTTGTTAGAAAAAAATTAAATGTTGAAATTGGTAAGAATGCTGCAGAGAGAGTAAAGATAGAAATAGGGTATGCAAAACCTATTGTAAATAGAAAAGTTAATTTAAAGGGAAGAGATGTAAAAACAGGATTACCAAAAGAAATTACCTTAGATGCTTTTCAAGTTTTTGATGCAATTAGGGATTCATTGGATAAAATTGTTGAAATGATTAGAGCTACTCTTGATAGAACACCACCTGAACTAATTAATTATATATATGAAAATGGAATTACAATTACAGGTGGAGGAACTTATATTAAAGGATTTGACGAATATATTTCTCAAAAACTTAGAATTAAAGTATTTGTTGCGGAAAATCCTTTAGAATGTGTTGCTATAGGAATTTCCAAAATTATTAAAAATAAAGAACGAATGAAACAATTCAAGTCTAAGAGGAGAATGTAATTATGTACAAAAGTAAACATTCAGGAACGCTGGGAACAGTTATTACAATAATTATATTAATTTTATTAGTTATATTGACAAATGTTAATAGAGATAATTTGTCATATGCTGAAGGATTTGCAACTTCTATTCTTATGCCAATTCAGAATGCATTTACTATGTTAAAAAATAGAGTTACAGGTAATTCACAATTTTTTGCTGACCTAGATTCATTAAAGGCGGAAAATGAACAATTAAAACAAAGAAATAATGAATTGGAAACTCAACTTAGAGAATTAGAAGTTATTAAAGCAGAAAATGCAACATTACAAGAATATGCAAATTTGACAGAAAAATATCAAGATTATAGTACAGTGGCTGCTTATGTAATTGATAAAGATGTAAGCAATTACAGCAGCAATATAATAATAAATGTTGGATCAGATCAAGGAATAGAAAAAGATATGACTGTTATAGCTGATAAAGGTTTAGTTGGACACGTAATTTCAGTAACAAATAATACAGCCAAAGTTCAAGTAATTGTGGACAGTGCTAGTTCAGTTGCAGCTATGATTAGTACATCAGATGAAAGCATTATATGTAAAGGATCAGTTGAAAATGATAAATATTTAAATGCATCTTATATAGATACATCTTCTGAATTATTAGTTGGAGATAGTGTTGTAACTTCAGGAATAGGAGGAATATATCCAAAAGGAATTACTATAGGAACGATTAAACAAGTAATAAATACAACTAATATAACAGATAGATATGCAATTGTTGAAACAGCAGTTGATTTTTCAAAGTTATATACAGTATTAGTTATAAAATAAGGATTTAGTGAATATGAAAAAATTTCTACTTGGTGTACTTATGTACGTTGTTTTCATAATTTTATATTTTTTTCAAGCCGATTTCTTTAATTGGTTTACTATTGCAGGAATTAGTCCAAATATTTTCATAATCTTTATATTGTTTTTGGGACTTTTTACTAATAGCTTGTTTTCAATTGTAATTGCATTATTGGCAGGAATTACACTTGATTTGGTAATTGGTAGAACTCTTGGAGTAACTGCATTTATGTTTTGCTTAATTTCTATTATTGCTGGATACTTTGACAAAAACTTTTCTAAAGAAAGTAAGCTAACAATTATAATAATGGTTATTTGCATGACAATAATTTATGAGTTAGTAAATTATATGATGAATGTTTTAGTATTAGATATACCTTTTGAATTTGCAGCATTTTCAAAGATTTTAGCTATAGAGGTATTATATAATGCAATTTTAACTCTAATATTCTATAAATTAATTTTAAAATTTGGATATATATTAGAAAAACAATTTAAGCAGAAAAATATACTTACAAGATATTTTTAATTTGAAATTATTGAAAGAAGGTGATTAATTGACAAAGAAAACAGAAACTGAAAAAAGTAATTTTAGATTTAATATGATTACTACGTTAGTTTATATTATTGGTATTGTTTTACTTGTGCAATTATTTAATCTTCAAATAGTTCATGGAAAAGAATATAGGGAGACATCAAATACAAGACTTACAAAAGAAGCAACAGTAAAATCTGCAAGAGGAAAAATATTAGATAGAACAGGAACTGTTTTAGCTGAAACCCAAATGGGATTTAATGTTCAACTTTTCAAAACAAAAGCAACTGATGAAGAAGTAAATCAAGCAATGAATGTATTAGCAGGTATATTAGACAAAAATGGTGATGCATATGATAACGATTTTCCTATTTTGGTAAATCCTTTTCAATATAAATTTGAGACAGAAGAACAATTAAATGAATGGAGAGATAAGCACGGAATAGCACCTGAAGCAAGTCCAGAAGAAGCTTTTTATGTAATGAAAGACAAATATGGAATTGAGGAAGAAGATATACAGATTGCAGCTAAAATAATTGGACTAAGATATACTATTGAGGAAAAAGGATATTCTGCTACGAGGGGAATCGAAATTGCTTCAAATGTCTCAAGAGCAAGTGCTTTAGAAATTAATGAAAAAGGAGAAGAACTTCCAGGTGTTTCTGTTGAAGTTCAATCAAATAGAGTCTACACAAATGGAAGTTTAGCTTCTCACGTAATAGGATATATTGGAAGAATAAATGCAGATGAATATAATGCAAATCAAGATAAATATGAAAAAGATGATTACATTGGAAAAACAGGTATTGAATATCTATTTGAAGATTATTTAAAAGGTGAAAATGGATCTAAACAGATAGATATGACAGTTGATGGTACAGCTACTGGTGAATACATAACAAAGGATGCTATTGGTGGTGCAAATGTCGTTCTAACAATTGATTCTAATTTACAAAATATTACGGAAAATGCTCTTAAAAGTAATATTGAAAAAATAAGAAGTGGTGGATTTGGACATGTTTATGAAGCTCAAGGCGGTGCAGCCGTTGTACTTAATATAAAGACTGGTGAAGTTTTAGCAATGGCAAGTGTTCCAGATTTTGAACCATCTCAATTTTTAAATGGAATTTCACAGGAAAAATTAAACGAATATCAACAGAATTCAGCTATATTAAACAGAGCAATACAAGGAACATATGCACCAGGATCTATATTTAAAATGGTAACTGCAATTGCTGGATTACAAGAAGGAGCAATTACAACTTCTGAAAGAATAAATGATACAGGAATTTATCCTAGAGGATCACATCCTCATTGCTGGTATTATGATAGTTATCATAGAGGTCATGGAAGATTAAATGTTTCAGGGGCTTTAGCTAATTCATGTAACTATTATTTTTATGAAACTGGATATAGATTAGGACTAGATAAATTATCAAGTTATGCTAATTACTTTGGACTTGGTAGAAAAACAGGTATCGAACTACCATATGAAAGTGCAGGTACTTTAGCATCTCCAAAAACATCCGAAGAAAAGAAGGATTCAGCACCAGAAAGTACATTGCTATCTGCATCAATTGGTCAGAGTTATAATGACTTTACACCTTTGCAAGTTGCAAAATATATAGCAATGGTTGCTAATAGAGGAGGAGTTGTAAATCCTACATTAATTAAAAATATAGTTACATCAGATGGAAAACAGGTATCAACTGCAGAAATTGAACAATATTTGCAAACAAAATTAGGAACTGTAACAAAAGATGTTGATAATTTACAAATTAGTGATGAGAATATGAATGCTGTTTTAGAAGGAATGAGAGATGTTACTGATGATGGTACAGCTAGTTCAATATTTAGAAATTTCCCAATAACAGTTGGAGGTAAAACAGGTTCAACTGAAGCGGGTAATTATATAAATGCTTGGTTTGCTGGATTTGCACCATTTGACGATCCTGAAATTGCAGTTGTTGCAATAGTTGAAAATGGTGGACATGGATACTATGTCGCTGAAGTTGTTAGAGAAATTATTAGAGAATACTTTGGTATGAATATTGAGCAAATAAATGAAGACGTTACAGCTTCTCAAGAAATGGAGTATGTACGTTAAATGTATTATAAATTTATATAACGAGGGGATAATTGAAATATGAAAAGTTGTTTAAGAATTTCTAGCACAAAAGAAGAAATCAGAATAATGATTAATGCATCTGCTGAAACAGATGAAGTTATGGAAGAATTTCATACTAAATTACCACGTATAAAACAGTATTTTGAAAAAGATCAAAAACCTATTCATATTATAGGTAAAGCATTAAGTGAAATAGAAAAAACTGGAGTAAGAACAATTTTATCAAAAGAAATTGATACTAAAATTACATTTGGTGATACAAGTGAAGTTTTGGGATTACATGCAATTAAAAGAACTTTTGAAACATCAATTGATACTTCTGAAACTAAATTTATAAGAGGAAATTTGCGTTCAGGGCAAAAGGAAGAATTTACAGGAAGTATAGCAATTTTGGGAGACTTAAATTATGGTGCTGAAGTAATTGCTGGTGAAAACATAATAGTAACAGGAAAAATCAGAGGACTAGCTCATGCAGGGGCAAATGGAAATAAAAAAGCAATTATATCAGCAAATTCAATAGATCCAACACAAGTAAGGATTGCAAATGTTGTTAAAGAAATTCCAGACAATGAGTATAAATTGCCAATAATATACCTAGAAGGTGAAAATATTGAAATAGGTTAATCAAATAAAAGTAAAAACAAACATAACATTAATGGTACATCTTTAGTATCTTGCTTGTATAAGAAGAATAATATGGCAAGGATTATTAATGTATCTGTTTCGTTAAATAGATTGTAAGTATAATTATTTCCTAAATTATGCTTACAATTTTTTTTAACTTCAATTTCCTGAGGGAGCTTTTCCACATTGTTAGAAGAAAAAGTTGAAACTTGTCTTGGAAAATTTATAAAAGGTGGAAAAAATGGATTATAAAAAGTCATTTATATTTCCTCCCATTTCTTGAAAATTTTCAAATAGCTTTAATATATGTAATAATTTTATATATTGATCAATCTTTGTCTTTTTAGAATCTCTTAAATATGGTTTTAAAGAGCGCAGTAATTGCTCGTCATTACTATTACTTTCGGATTTTAATAGTTTGAGTAATTTTTGAATCTTCAATAAAGTGTCTGCATCAAATTGACAAGTATCTGCTTCCGAATTTTTGGTATTTTCATTAGAAGAATTAGCTTGAAAATTTTCTAATATTTCATTCAAATTAATATTTTTTTCATTAAGGATATCTGATAATTTTTTAGCTAAGTCTTCATCCATAAAAATACCTCCATATAAAATTAAAATTATATATTAATTGTTTCTTTTTTCATTCTTATTTTTTTCATTTAAAATCTCTTGTGCTTTAGCTAAGCCAATTTCAAGATCTTTTGGATCCATTTTAGATAACATTTTCATTAACATGTTTGTATCCAAATTACTCATATAAAAACCTCCTAATTTCAGTATATGCAAAAAATATATATTTAGTAAAAAAATATAGATGTATTTTCATTTAATAAATAGTAATTTTGTTGCATACTATATAAGCAATATATTTTTTATTTAATAATTAATTTATTTTATGCAGTATTCTGTAAAAGGTGATTTTAAACATAATAATGTAATATTTTGCAGAGCAAACTCTTGCAAATAAAACAAAATATTGTCGAATTATATCAAAAAGGCAAGAAAAAGCACTAAATTATGTAAAACAAAAATAGAAAAAATAAATTTGTTAAAGAAAATTTAATGTAAATGTAAAAAAGGGAATTTTTCGCTATTTTCCGTAAATACCTTATATTACATTCCTTGTAACATAAGCTTTTAAAAGATTATTAAAGGTTGACAGTTTTCTTTTAGTATTTAAAATAAAAGGCAAATGAGTTTAAAAGCACGAATTTGTGGGGGTAAATTATGCAAAAGACTAAGAAATTGAAAGAGAAAATAGTTGCTGGTTTAATTGCATTTGCTATGATGTTTAGCAACTTTGCAACTCTTGGGACTGCATTAGTTTCATTTGCGGCTGAAGAAGATATTACTTATTCAGCGCAATTTGTGTTGATTAGTGATAATCAAGCAAATGAAGATGATTTGGCAGAAGAGGGTTCAGAGCAAACTCAAGAAAATGAATTAAATGGAGAGCAGCAACAGGAGGAAAGTCAACTTGAAGGTACAAATCAGGAAGCAGAGATGGAGTCACGAAGTGAAGCTGCTGAAGAAAATACTGATGAACCTGAACAAGAAGAAAACTTACCTGAAGAACAACCTAAAGAAGAAACAGAACCTCAAAATAATAATATTGAGGATTATGCAATTGAAATTACTTTAGGCGCTAAAGGCCAAGGATATTTGAAAAATTCTAAAATTGAGATTAAGGATTTAGAAAATCAGATCTTCAAATTAAGAGATGACACCATATTGAATGAGTATATTCAATCAATTGAAGAAAACAAAATTAAAGTTAAACAGATTAATTCAGGAACAGAAGTTAAAATTTATATTCCGATAGAATTAAAAAGAGAAGATTCAATTGATATTAATAAATTACAATCAGGTGTTGACATCGAATTACTTGCTACATATGTTGATAAAGATGGTAATGAAGAAATCATAACTAAATCTCAAAAACCAGTATTTGATGTTAATAATAGTATCAATTTAATTGTAGATAGTAATGTTGAAAAATGTATACCATATGTAAAAGATGGTGCAAATGAAGCATTAATTCAATTAAAGGTAGAAGCATATTTAGAAGGAGACCAAACTTTACCTATAAAAGATACACAAATTGAAGTTCCTATTCCTCAAAGTGAAGGAACTACAATTTCTAATGTAAGTGTATCTGCTATAAATACTGCTTATACTAATGGGCTTTCTGGAACAGATTCAATATTTACTGTAGAAAATTGGAACTACCAAGATGGTAAAGTAACAATTTCTGTAGATAATGTTGAAAAAGATGGAAAGTATTTAATGAGTAATGGAAAAGATGAATACATAATTACTTATACGTATTCTAATTACCAAGATTTATCTAGTAATCTTTTGCAATCAACAGTTTCTGCAAAATCTAATATCTTCACAAGTAATGGAACAGCAGAAATAAGTAATTCAAGAGACAAAGAGTATAATTTATCTGAAGCAAACTCTAATATAATAACATATCAAGTAACAAGAAAAACTCAAGAGATGAGTAAAGGTTACTTATATGCTAATGCAAATTCTGATCAAGCTGAATATGAATTAGAATTTGAAAATGCATTAAATATAAATATTTCTAGAACAGATTTAGTAGGTTCTGTAGAAGTAAGAGAAGCAGATGAATATTTTGTAGATGCCGATGGAAATCGTTATGCAACAGCTACATCTGATGGAAATAATAGTTATTATAAATCAATAAAATTAAATAAAGATAATTTAAATTCTATAATTGGAGAAAATGGAAACTTTGAAATTTTACTTGAAGATGGAACTTCATTAATTCAATTAACAAAAGATACAGAAGATGATGGAGACGGATATATAACAGTTACTTTTGGTGAAAATAGAATTAATAAAATAATATTTAAAGTAAATAATCCAGAAGGAGAAGGGATTTTAAATGTTGGATGGGTTAAAGCTGTAGACAAAACAACATATGGAAAAATTGATTTAAGTTTATTTAGATCATTAAATAATGATTATGTTGGAACAGCTCAATTAACAGAAGGATTAACATCAGATATAGGAGAAACAAGTGTATCAACTGAACTTTTAGATACAACAACAAATGCAACAGTATCATTAAGCAGAAATGAATTAAGTACATTAGTTAGAAATGATGATGTACAAGTAAGTATTTCACTTAATAATGCTAGTCCAATGTCTGATATGTATAAAAACCCAGTTTTTGAATTGACATTTCCTAGAGAAATTCAAAATGTAGAAATTACTGATATAAATCTTTTATATGGAGATAATCAATTAGAAACAACAAATATAGAAACATTAAGAAATTCAAATAATCAAGTAGTTGTAAGAATAACTTTACAAGGTGCACAAAGTAGATATTTACTTGGAGATCAAGAGAAAGGTTCACAAATCATATTAAATACAAATATTACATTTGATATGTATTCTTCTTCTAAAGATACTGCATTAGTAATGAATTATTATAATGAAGATGCTACAAATTATGCAATCAGTTCAGATTGGAATATGATATCAGAACCTTCTTCAAATATGATAAATCCTAGACAAGGAACATATGATACATCAGTTAAGATTGTTGCACCAGAGGGATTTGTAAATGCACAAATGATAACAGGATATAAGGGAGATGAATCTGTTATCTCTGTTAATCAAGGTTTAAAAGAAGCAAGAATTAATGCATTTGCTAATGCAAAAACAGCAGAAATGAGAATGATATTAATAAACAATACAGATGAAGAAATGAATGATTTTCATATCTTAGGTAGAACAATATTTGAAGGAAATAAGTCTATAATCGATGATGAAGATTTAGGAACAAATATGACAGCACCTATGTTATCAGAAATTGCATATGATAGCACATTTAATACAACAGTATATTATTCTGAAAATGGAGATGCTACAGATAAGTTAGATGATCCAACAAATGGTTGGACAGAAACACCTGAAGATATGAGTTTAGTAAAATCTTACTTAATAGTAATAGATGATACTGTAAAAGTGGGCGACATATTATTATTCTCTTACAATTTTGAAATACCTGAAGGACTTGAAAATAATATAAACTTAGCTGGAACTTTTGGAACATACTATACAGGAACAAAGACTGTTGGAATTGGAGAACCAGACAAAGTTGTTTTAACTACAGGTGAAGCTCCAGAATTAAACGTAGAAACAGTTACAGATGTTGATAAAGATTCAGTTGTAGAAGGACAACATATTAATTATACTGTTAAAATTACAAACGTTGGTAGATCTGATGTTGAAAATGTTGTAGTAAATAGCAAAATTCCTGAAGGAACAACTTATGTTGAAAATGGTGAATTACAGCCAGATAGGAAAGTACTTCAAATAAATGTTGATAAAATTGAACCAGGAAAAACTGTTGAAACAACTTATGAAGTTGAAGTAAATGATATAGTTGATGGTCAGGCAGAAATTGAAAGTGATAATGAAGTTATTGCTGATGGACTAGAAGAACCAATTAAATCTGAAGATGAAAATTTACAAGTTGATTCTGCTCAGGTAAAAATAAGAGTATTAGATACGAAATCAAATAAAAATGTTCAACAAGGATATGAAACAGAATTGATCACTTATGTTACAAATTTAACAGAACAGGATTTAACAAATTGTGACATTGTTCAAAAAATTCCAGATGGTATGGAAGTTCTAGAAGTAAAGGGTAATGGATTTTATGACGAAAACGAAAAATCTATTAAATGGCATGCAGATAAGATAAATGAATCTAAAATGTTTGTAGTAAAGGTAAGAATTGGCAATGTAGGAGAAGATGGAAAGATTTTATCTACAATGTCTACAATAACAGCGGATAATTTAGAAACTTCATATAAATCTAATGAACTTGTTTGTACTTACGTAAGTCCAAATCTTGAATATGAATCTTTTACAGATAAAGACAATAGATATCTTCAAGAAGGAGAAGAAATTAAATACACATTAAGAATTACTAATAATGGTAAGGGTGATGCTTATAAGGTATTAGTACAAAATACTCTACCTGAAGAATATAGAGTAGCATCTGTTCTTTGCAAAAAAGCAAATGAAAGTTATTCGGCTCTTGCTACTAATAATCTTTCTGCTGATGTTAGTGTAAAATCAGGAGAAACGATCGAAATAGTTGCAAGTTGTATTGTTGACGATTTATCAAATTCAGTCCAAGAGAAAATGGTTTCTAATGGTTGGACAGTTTCTGGAGAATATATTGAAACTGTAAAATCACCTATTATAGAAAATATCTTAATGAAAAATGAAGAAAACGATGATTCTACTACTGATACTGAAGAAGAATATTCTTTAAACATAAATGAAACTGAGGTTGAAAGAGAGCAAGTTCAAGTAAATCAATCTGTAAGTTCTGAAAATAATATTGTTGAAGAAGAACAAGTAGTTCAAAATAATAAAATTATAGGTGTAGCATTTGAAGATGCAAATAAAAATGGTCAGAGAGATGATGATGAATCTGGAATGGCTAATGTTGTTGTAAAATTGTGTGATGCTGAAACTCAAGATATTGTTAGTCAAACAGTTACTAATGCTGCCGGTGAATATTTCATAGAAAATGTTCCTAATGGTGAATATTATATAAAATTTGAATATGATACTCAAAAATATCAATTAACTGAATACAAAAAACATGGTGTAACATCAGATAGAAATTCTGATGCAATAACATCAAATTATAAGGCAGTTACAGATAAGATAAGTATTAATGGAAATAGTGTATCAGATATTGATATAGGATTAATTAATGCAGGAATATTTGATTTATCTTTAGATGTAAATATTAATAAAGTTACAGTTCAGGATGATGAAGAAACAAATACATATACAATGGAAAATTCAAAACTTGCTAAAGTTGATATTAATCCAAAGAATGTAGTTTCATCAGATATATATGTTGAATATACATTAACAATAGCAAATAAAGGTGAAATAGCAGGATATGCAAAACGTATAGTTGATTATATACCATCTGAATTTGAATTAGACTCAACATTAAATCCTAATTGGTATTTAGCTGCAGATGGATATATATATAACCAAGAATTAGAAAATGATATGATTAATCCTGGTGAAACAAGAACAGTTAAATTAGTTTTAACAAAACAAATGACAGAAGACTCAAATGGAATTATAAATAATACATTTGAAATTGCTCAAAGCTATAATGAATATGCAATTGCAGATATAGATTCAGCAGTAGGTAATCAGGCTGAAGGCGAAGATGATATGAGTAAAGCAGATATCATTATTGGTATTCAAACTGGTGGAAGTATGATTAATATAATGATTATTAGTACTACTCTGATAACATTACTGATTGCTCTGTATGTAGTCAAAATCTATGTGGATAAGAAAAATAAGGAGGTGATAGTATGAAAAATAAAGTAAAAACAATTGTTAAAACAACAATTTTGATAATATTCATACTATTGCTAACAATTCTTATTTATTCAAAGATGACAAAACAAAAAGTATTTGCGTTAACAGCTGGAGAAGCAACTCAACAATCACATAATTATCCAATTAAAGATAAGGAATGGAGAGAAAAAAGATCGTTATTAGGGGATGATGTAATTGTCGCTTCATATGAACCTGATGGAACATATGAACCAGCCAAATCATTAAGAGACGTTCTTCCAACAGAAACTATAAATGGTGAAGATTATGTAGTTGTTACAGCCGGTGATTTACATAGAATAAAAAGTTTATTCTGTTGTGCCAAGGGTAGGGCTTTATCTACAGGTTATTTCCAATTGGTGGAAACAAGACAATGTACACCTCAAGAAGCTTGGGTTTTAGCTGAATATCAAAATAATACATATGGTTCATATGAAAGTTTTACTGCTACAAGTACAGATGTTACTGATGCAGTTTTTGATGCATTGATGGCAGGTAAAGCTAGAGCTGTAGATAGCATTGTCGTTGGTACTGAAGAGTTTTTTGTATATGAATATGGTGGAGTCGGTGAAGAAAATTTTGCATATTATAATTATAATGATGATAAATTCTATGCTGTTAATGCAGAATCTGGATCTGGATACAGTTATGTACAAAAAGCATGGTGGTATGTAAAGAGTGGTGATGTAGGAGAGGATTCAACAAGCATAGGTCCAACTCCATTTGCATTAGAGGCTATAGCTTTTCAAAGCTATGTTAAAGATATTAATGGAACTGATGAATTTAAATTGACTGATGATGGATATTTTGTAATCGACTACAAAGTTTCAAGCACACCTGATAATAAATCAAATATGGATGTTACATTTAATGCTGAAACAAATAAATATTTGGTAGGACCTTTAACTGTTAATTATCCTAGATATGTTACACATCAAGAAGGTAGAGAAAAAGTAGAGTTTTGTGGTATTTCTTCAACAAAGTTAACTGGAACAGATTTTGAAGGAAATGAACTTCTTGATGGAGATGGAAATACTGTATTTAAATTAGGTGAAAATTACAAACTTGTATTTAAATCTGAAGATGATCATAAAAGTCGTTTTGAACCAGTAGATTATTATGCTGATTATGATGTTAGTAGTGGAACAGGAACTACAATATCAGATTATGCAAAAAATTATCCTGCACCAGGTGAAACTTTCTACATTGAAGTTGATTATCTAGATGATTTAGCTAAAATTAAAAGTTTTAAAATGCAATTCTTCTATAAAACAGCTTGTGGACAATATGAATATTGGGAAGGTACTACTAGACCGAAAGAAGAGGAAGATGATCCAGAACCTACAAAACAACAGGCACAGGCAAAAGCTATAGGAAATCATAAAGTTATTGATGTTGATGGTGATGTAGGAACTGCAGAATACGGTAGTGGTAATAGAGCTAGACAAGCACCTGAATTAGAATTCTTCACATTTGGAGAGCTTGACTTAACAACAAGACTTTCTGGAAAAGTTTGGATTGATCATGATGAAGCTAAAGACCAGAGTACAGGAACTTTAGGAGTTTACGATGGAATAGATACACCAGCACCTAAAAACAGTGTTGAAATTAAAGTTTGGAAAGTTACATATAGAAAAAATGGAAGTAACTTAGAAGAAGAAGAAAGAGAATTAGCTATTGCATTTAAAGATAATAGTGAATTAGATTTTACTAATAAAAGATTATTTATAGATGATAGAGGTCAATATAAAATTGACCAAATCCAAGTACCAAGTTATGAAGGATTAGATACATCTAAATATACAATATCATATGATGTTGAGTTTATATATGATGGACAGACTTATGAAGCTACTGAATTCTTTAAATCTTCGGGAAAAGATAGTGTAAAAGATAAACTGAGTGCATTTAAGAAGACGAAGACTCAAACACAAGGCGCAGCTAAAGATTATGTGGCCTATGTAAACGATTCTTATATTGTTGAAAATGCAGAAGAAAGAAAAGCATTTGATAGTTACTTTACAGAAGTATATGGTGATAAATCAGTTGATAAGACTACAGGTAAAACTCTGGGTAAAGCAACGGGTGGTAAAAATATAGGTGTATATTTGGATGATATGTTAACTGATAATTCTAATCCAGATGCGAGTGGCGAAACTACTCTAGAATATGATTCAGATTTTATAGTAAGAACAAATAATGGAGAGCTTAATACAGTTCAACAAGCTGCTCAAGCAACTGGAAATGATACTTATGGAAAACTATCATCAAACTTGATTACTCATGATGAAAATGGATACATTAAGGAACAATATAGATTTGCATCACGTACATCTGAATCAGGATTATTGTTACCATATGAAACAAAATATCATCCTGAAGTAGGAAATTACAATAATATAAAAGTTTTCGGTACAGTATATAAACCAATAGATGAATACTTTAATCAAATAAATTTAGGTTTATTACAAAGATATGAAACAGATATAAGTGTACAAAAAGACTTATATACTGGAAAGGTTGTTGTAAACAAACAGGAAACTACATATAAATTTGATAGTTTAGCACCACTTACTGAAGATGCATTAAGACAACAATTAGACCTAACATATAGAGAACAAACTTATAAAGTTGATTTATATAATTCTGACTATTATTATAGATCAAGTGTTTACGATTCAGCTACTATTGATAACTATACAAGAGAAATACTTAGAGAATATAAGGAAGATACAGAATTAAGATTGTTTGTTACTTATAAAATTAGACTATATAACGGATCAGAACACACTAATGTATCTTTAAATGAATTTACAGATTATTATGATAAAACATTTACTTTAGTAAATGACGAGCCTGTTAGGGACGATATTCTGGATAATAATGGTGATGCTTCTAGTAGCAATAAAATTATTGCGGAAACACCTTATTATAGAAAGTTAAAACCATCTGATGAAGATACACCTGTTAATGACAGAACAGAACTTTATAGGTTTAACAAGGAAGAAGATTTAAAAGCTTCACAAATAGTTAAAGACTCTTCTGGTCAACCTATTACAGGTGAATTGAAATTTGATTATAAGAATAATAATGGAGATGCTCTAACAACAGAAAATAGAGAATTCAAATGTGCAACATCAGATGATTTAAATGCTTTGAATGGAAACAAAACTGCTTTAAATGATAAATTAACACTTACACCAGGTCAAGCAATGGAAGTATTTGTTACATATGAAGTCGATAGAGAAGGATTTGAGAGAGCAGGTAACGAAAATTATGAAGTACAAAACGAAAGAGAAAGTCTACTAGGTAAAAAATGTAATATTGCTGAATTAACAAGATTCTCAACAACATATACAGAAGAGTCTGTCGCAAGACATAAGACAACAAGATATTCAGTAGGACAAATTTCTGGTAGAGTTGATAGAAACTCTGCACCTGATAACATTAATTTAGCAGATACAAATAGAGATAATGTTGATATAAGATACTTTGAAGACGATACGGAATCAGCACCGGTATTAAAAGTTGGACTTAAGACGGGAGATCCAAGAACAATTGACGGTGTCGTTTGGGAGGATTCTAGATCTAAAGATGGAGCTGGAAATGACTTACCATATGGAGATGGAACTTATACAGATGGAGAAACAGTAATTCCAAATGTTGATGTTACTTTAGTTGAAAAAATTAAAATAAATCCAAATGACCTTCCTAGTGCAACATTAGATCAGTTAGATTATGAATTTGAATATGTATGGCCTGATATTAATAGTGTTGGAGATGCTGAATTTACGGCAAGAGTAAAAACAAATGATCAAGGTAAGTATGAGTTTAAAAACTTTGTTGCTGGATTATATGTAGTCAGATTTGAGTATGGTAATTCAGAAGAAACATTAAAATATAATGGTCAGGATTATAAGAATACATCATATCAAACAGGAATGACAAATGCCGAAGTTACTGATGAAACTCGTACAAATGGTTCAATTGTTACAAATATTGATAATGCTGGAAATCCAAAAGAACTTGGTGATTATGAACATCCAGGAACACTTAATAATGAATGGCATGATTTAAGTAGTAATCAAAATGCAAGAGTCCTAGAAGCAACAAGGGTATCTGATGTTAGAGATTATGAACCTAGAAGAATGAAAGTAAATACTTATTCAAGAACAATTACAAATAAAAATGCTGAAGTTTTAGCTGCTTATGTTGATGACAATGATAAGAATTTAACAGATGAATATAAAGATATACTAGAAGGAAATAAAGATGAATTAATTGAATATACATCAATGGTAGCTAATACAGCAAAATTGAATGTTGAAGTTGAAAAACAAGATACAATAGCATATAAGACAATTGAAACAACTCAAGGTGATCAACAAAATAATCGTATTAGTGGACTTGATGGTGAGGGAACATCACATTCATATAATATAGTTAATATAGACTTTGGTTTGGTAAGAAGACCAGAAACAATAATTAATGTTAGAAAAGAAATTAATACTTTAACATTATCTAAGAATGATGGATCAGAGCCAGTACTTTCAATTAATTTTGATGAAAATGGCGATATAGATGATGCAAGTGGAAAAGTAAGTGCTAATATTAATAAGATAACTGAAATTAAGAAAGAAAACTTAAATGATGATAGTCAAGGCTTCAAATATGTAGCAATTGAAGCAACTTTCTTAAAAGGATTAACAGTACAAATAACTTATAGAATTACTGTTGAAAATAATTCTGAAATAGATTATGTAGGAAATCAACTAGCAACTTTCAAGAATATGGGAATTTTATATGAGCTTGTTTCTAATTATGAAAAAGGAGAACAATTTGCTACAGGTGAAGGAATTGTTTATGGAACATACTTAGGATTAAACTACTATACAAATAATTGTTATACTGGAGAAATTGAATCTAATAATGCACAATCAAAATATGGAAGTAACTATGATGATGTAATTGTTAAGACAACAATTGATCAGTTAATAGACTATGTTGATAATGATTTAACTATAGATAAATCAAAATCAGAGGCTGGTATTATAAATAACTATTGGCAAGATTCATCAACAGATGATAGAACAAATAAATTATCACAAGTTGCTTATGTAAAAGATGCAAGTGGAAACTATACAAAAGTTGATACAGCATTAGTTGATAATAAAGAAAGAACTTATTATGATGAAGAGGGAACTGGAACTGATAAAGTAGTAAGAAATAATTTAGTATTATCATCAAATAGCAATATGGAGAAAAATGCAACTTTAGTATTTAACAAGACAAAGGTTGATAAAAATAAAGTACCTGAATTTACGGCTGTAGATGGTGATAAAATGGTACCTGTTCTAGAGCCAGTAACATTAACTGATGTTTATACATCAAAAGATAGTGTATTAAGTAATAAAAAATCTGATGAAAATGAAACATTAACAATAGAATTAGAACCGGGTCAAAAAACAGAAACTTTTGTATCTACATCAGCACAGGCTAATGAAGAAGGTATAAACAGTATGAACTATGACAACTTAGTTGAAATAGTTATGTACAGTAACCCAGTAGGTAGAAGAGATACAGAAGCAATACCGGGTAATGCTAATATGATAGCTAAACAATTATCATTTGATAGAGCTTCATATAATTACGATTATGTAAATAAAAAATATCTACCAAAGAATGTCACAGTTGCAGGTGCTACAGGAGATATGACTATAGAAACAGAAAGAGATGCGTTTGCACCAAGAGATACAGTTACATTCTCTGAACCAACAGGTTTAAGCTTAAGAGCTGAGAACGTAAATAAGATTGTAAGAATTATA